>CAYMSU010000454.1:517-5133 GCA_964393165.1 uncultured Enterobacteriaceae bacterium | reverse complement strand
GCAAGCGGAGCCAGCTTGCTGGCGGAGCGCGCAGCGAGCGGAACGCGAGCGAAGATGGGTGAATTCACCCAACACGACAGCTCCTGGTCCGCGGAGGAGCGTGTCCTGCTCCCCTTGGCGGGGTTGTACTGCAGCGGATCTTCGCGGGCAAGCGACCCCGCGGGAGGCCGTGTTAAGCCACCCGCCCGGAGGCACCGACGTGGCCGAGTCCGAAGACGAAGACGATCTGGACCTCAAGCCCGCCGACGCGGGCGCGCTGTTCCGCGCCGAGATGTGGGCGACCAACGCCATCCTCGGGTACTGGCCGTACCTCCTCGGCACTCTGGTGGTCTTGCTTCTCGGCTTCCTGTTCTGGGGCCAGTACTCGTCGTACGTCACGAGCAGCCAGCGGCAGGGCTCGGCGAAGGTGGCCGAGGCCACCTACGACCTCGACGCGCCGGTGTACGCGCTGGGGATCCAGAAGGCGATCGGTCGACTCGACACCGAGGACGAAGCGCTCACCGAGGCCGCCGCCGCCTTGGTGGCCGCCGCGGGGGAGACGTCGGGGCCCGCGAAGGCCGAGGGCATGCTGAAGGCAGCCGAGATCTATCGAGTCGTGGGCCGCGACGAGGATCGGCGCAGCGCACTCGAGGCGGCCTCCGAGGCGGCGCCCTCCGGCTCCATCCTGTGGTTCGCCGCGGAGGGCGCGCTCGCGAGCCTCGACCTCGAGCAAGACCAGGGAGATGCCGCGGTCTCTCGGCTGCGGTCCGCGATGGAGTCGTCGGACGGGTTCCTCGGGCAGCAGGCGGCGCTGGACCTCGGGCTGGCCCTCGAGCAGCTGGGGCGGAGCGAGGAGGCGCTGAATGTCTACGAGCAGTTCCAGCGGAAGTGGCCCGACTCACCGCGCCTCGACGAGGTCCAGGAGCGTCGCGACCGAGTGTCGGGTTGACCGTGCTGTCGGTCCTCGCGGCCGTGGCCCTCGCACAGCCCCTGCCCGAGCTGTTCGAGCTGCAGCGGCCGGTGCCCGAGGCCGACTACGGAGGTGACTTCGACCGCGCGCCGGTCTACCACTTCCACGAGCGCCTACCGGGGCCACCGATCAATGCGGTGTCGCACGCCGAGTGGAGCAATCCGGTGCTCGTCGGTCCCCACATCCTCGTGGGCTCCGCCTCGGCGAAGGCCCTCTTTGCGCTGTCTCGCCAGGATGGCTCGGTGCAGCAGGTGTTCGCCGCGGGGGCGTCGGTGGAGGCGGGCGCCACGGTCCACGAGGGCCTCGTCTACTTCGGTGACACGGGCGGCAACACGTTCTGCTACTCCCTCGAGGACGGCGCCCAGGTCTGGAAGCACGACGGCAACGCTCCGATCCTGGTCGCTCCCACGGTGAGCCCCGATGGCCGACGGGTGCTGGTCACGAACGTGAACGACCTCGCGGTAGCGCTCCGCGCCAGCACCGGGGAGCTCGAGTGGCAGTACCGCGCGAAGCGCGATCTGACCCGCGAGGCGGAGCTGTCGCTCTACGCCGCCCCTCGGGCGCGGATCGAGGGCGACGAGGTCATCCTCGGCTTCTCGAACGGCACCGTCGTGGGTGTGGAGCTCGAGACGGGCGAGGAGCTGTGGACACGCAGCGTAGGCGAGGGGCGCTACCCGGACATCGTGGCGGATCCGGTCATCCGTGGCCGCGACCTGTACACGTCGGGCTACTTCCGACCCCTGGTCGCGATCGACCTGCCCAGCCGCAACATCCGCTGGCGGGTCGACGCCGGATCCGCCCATCCGGTGGCTCTGGTGGAGCAGGAGGGCAGCACCACGGTGCTTCATCCGGGCACCGACGGTAAGCTGCGTGCCGTGAACGCGCTCACGGGAGCGGTGCTGTGGAGCTGGGACTCCGGCACCTCGGGGGCCCTGACCACGCCCGTGGTCACCGACGCGGGGCTCGTGGTGGCGTCGTCAGAGGGTGGCGTCTACCTGGTCGACGCCGCGTCTGGCGAGGAGCGCTGGCGATGGCACGAGCGCTGGCGGCTCCAGGGCGTGAGCTCGGTGCCCGCGGTCGACGGTCGGCAGATGGTCTTCCTCTCGAATGCCGGCATGGTCTACAGCATGCTCGCGCCGAAGCGCACGGTGAAGAGCGGCGTGGGCAAGCTCTTCCGTAGTCAGCCCTGAGCTTCCAGTTCTGACAGTCGCAAGGCGGAGCCCGTACATTGCCTAGAGCACGCCGGCCAGCGCATGTCTAACGACGTCCGATAATGTATATTATGTCAAGTGAGCACACCGCGACGACGGGGACCGCTCGGCCCCCTGCGCCGCGTCGGTCTCAGCTCCCTCTCAGTCCCGGCTGGTCAGCCGCATGAGCAGGGTGAGCACGTTCCAGAACAGCACGACGATGCTGATCGAGATGTGGAAGGCGCCCTGCATGACCTGGCGCGTGCTCATGGAGTGGATGACCTCGTTGAGGCTGTAGAGCAGTCCACCTGCCGACACGAGCACGAAGACGCCGGAGAACACGATGCCCATGGTGCCGCCGATCGGGAAGAACCAGGTGATGGCCATCAGCCCGAGCATGGGCAGCGTGAGCACCGCGAGCCCCGACCGAAGCCAGTCCATCTGCTTCGGCCCGGTCATCAGGTAGGCGACCATGCCGAGCACGGTGAGGAACACGAGGCCCCCGGCTTGCCCGATCAGGACGAGGGGGTTGCCGAACACATCGGCCCCGAGGAGCGCAGCCGCCGCCAGCACGTAGCTGATTGCAATGCCGGCAAGGCTGGAACCCAGCACGAAGCCGGTGGTGCGCGTGCCCGAATCCTCCGAGGCCACCATGCGGCCGCCGACCAGCTGTGCGCCATAGATGCCGCCCAGCATGACGATCAGGGCCACCCAGGTGTTCCCGAGGATGCTGGGCGCGGCGAACACCGCTCCCATCCACAAGACAGCGGAGACCGCCGTGATCGAGAGCGACCCGAGCGTGTACAGACCTACGGAGCGCAGGTAGGACACGCGCGCCGACTCCTCGGCCTGCGCGACGGGGATCACCTCATAGGGGTCGTCGTACCCTGCGTAGTTCGCCAATTGAGCTCCCTGGGGCCTCAGCTCGAGGAGGTGGGCCCGTCGATCTGGTCCGACTGTTCGTTGTCACGTGGCTTGAGGGCCTCCCGACCGGCAGCTGCCGTGATCGCGAGGCTGATCATCATGACGACAGCGTCGTCGAGCCATCCGAGGATCGGTACCACGTCCGGGATGAGATCCACCGGAACCAGGACGTAGACTGCCTGGATGGCGAGAAACAAGACAGCAATCGCCATCCACCCGAGTCGGGCCTTCTGGTCGAGTCGGGCCTTCTGGTCGGGCATCGATCCTCCTGCGCAGACATAGCATGCACGCCACGCCGCGGGGCTTCGGCGTGGGCATCCCCCTCCGGTTACGTCTCGCTGCTGACTATCTTTCCTTCCCAGGGGAACCGAATGGGTGTCGCGGACCAGCTGAACGACGTGCTCGCCCGAGACCTTCCGGCGGCTTGGCGATGCCTGTCCCCGCTCGGCCGCGTCGCAGCCTTCCCGCAGGGCATCCCCTTCCAGGCCGCCGAGGCCAGGCATTCGAGCATCAACGCCACGATCGGTCAGCTCACCGACGGGCACGGCCAGCCGATGCCGCTCGACCCGCTCGCGGCGGCCATCCAGGGGCTGGACGCGCGCGAGGTGTTCCTCTACGCTCCGGTCGCGGGCCCCGAGGCGCTGCGCTCCTCGTGGCGGGCGCGCGAGCAGCGCCTCAGCGGCTCCGAAGCGCCAGTGTCGCGGCCCGTCGTCACCCATGGGCTCACCCACGGCCTGTCCCTGCTCGCGGACCTGTTCGTGGACCCCTCGACCGACGTGATCCTGCCCGCCCCTTCGTGGGAGAACTACGACCTCGTGTTCCGGCTGCACGCGCGGGGGCGGCTCGTGGGGTTCCCCTTCTTCCGCGAGGGGCGCTTCAACCTCGAGGGCCTCGAGCACGCGCTGTCTGGCGTGCGGTCCAAGGCCGTGCTCGTGCTCAACTTCCCGAGCAACCCCACGGGGTACCAGCCCACCACAGCGGAGGCCCATGCGATCGCCGACCTGGTCGCGGCGCATCCCGGGCCCCTGGTCGTCGCGTCCGACGACGCCTATCAGGGCTGGGTCTACGAGGAAGGCCGACACCCCCGCTCCCTGTTCTGGGACCTCTGCGAGCGGGTAGACCTCGACCGCACACTGCCGGTCAAGGTCGACGGGGCCACGAAGGAGCTCGTCTTCTTCGCCTCCAGGGTCGGCTTCGTGTCCCACGCCGCCACCACCGAGGCCGCCGAGGGGGCTCTCGAGTCCAAGCTGAAGTTCCTGATCCGGGGCACGGTGGGCTCCGCGTCGGGGCCTGCGCTCGCCATGGTGCAGCGCGCGCTCGAGGCGCCTGAGCTCGATCAGCTCTTCGCCGACCGGCGCGAGGTCCTCCACGAGCGCTGGGCCACCCTGCGGGAACACCTCGCCCGGCTTCCCGGCGATCGCGTCGTGGTCCATCCCTTCCAGGGCGCATTCTTCGCTCTGCTCACGCTGACCGGCGGTCTCGAGGCAGAAGCCCTGCGCAAACGGCTCCTCGCCGAGCAGTCGGTCGGCACCGTGGCGTTCCCCGAGGTCAAC
>CAYMSU010000454.1:0-507 GCA_964393165.1 uncultured Enterobacteriaceae bacterium | reverse complement strand
GCAGGCCGCGCGCATTTCGCACCGCACCGCTTTCATGTATCTGGGCACGACCTACTGCTCGATTCGCAACGAGCAGCTGCCCGCACTGGTCGACGCCCTGGACCGAGGCGTCCGGCAGTGAGTCCCGAGTCCGCCTGCCGAGCTCACCCGCGGGGGTGGAAGCGCTGGTGGATCTCCTGGAGCCGGTGTCGCGACACCTGGGTGTAGATCTGGGTCGTGGTCACGTTGGCGTGGCCCAGCATGGCCTGCAGGTGGCGGAGATCCGCGCCGTTCTCCAGCAGGTGCGTCGCGAACGAGTGCCGCAGCACGTGGGGGCTCACCTTCCCGTCGATCCCCGCCCGGGTGGCCCACCGACGTAGGCGCAGCCAGAAGTTCTGGCGCGTCATCGCGCGCCCCCGGCGACTGACGAAGAGATGGGGGCACCGGCCCTGCGGATCGTGCAGCGGGCGGGCCTGCTGCAGGTACGTGCGCAGCAGCTCGAGGGCCGCCCGGGAGGTCGGGACGAGC
>CAYMSU010000453.1:0-5152 GCA_964393165.1 uncultured Enterobacteriaceae bacterium | reverse complement strand
TTCCACCCAGGCCTTCGCGTCCTCGACGGCAGACAGGGGCTCGCCGATGGCCGACAGCAGCCAGATCCGGAGCGCGCGAGCGACCTCGCCCTTGCCGCCTTCGTCGGAGGCGGCGGACGCGGTGGAGAGCTTGAGGGCGAGCAGCCGCCGCCCCAATCGGCTCGCTTGCCGGGCGGCGTCGAGGTGGGAGGCCTCGGGGTCGATGATGTGGCGGAGTTCGTTGTGGACCTGGACGTCCTCCTCGCGGGTGAGGCCGCAGTTCGAGCAACTGTCGACATCGCGACGGTTGCCGCAGTTCCAGCACCGCCCGACGCCGAGCGGCATCAGCGGCGGCATCCAGTCCTCCTCGGCGTTCGCCGTGCCGCAGTCCTGGCACTGCAGGACGTCGACCGGAATTCGCCCCTTGCGGAGCGTGACCCATCGAAGCTGATTGGAACTGCACTTCAGGCAGATGGTCCTGGTTGTGCTCACGCCCCCTCGCACGATGGCTGGCGACCCCAGCGTAGCCCTGGGGCGAACCCCCTGGCCAGATCCGCCCCCCTCGCGGGGTGGGTGCGGTACGCTGGACCGCGGTTGGCGAGCCATATCTTCGCCTGGCTCGTCGCACCCGCGCCCTCTTCCGGGCAGGGCGCAGAAGAGGCGATCTGACGGTGCATTCCTCGAAGCTGAACCGCTACCTCACCGATAACCCAGGGCCGCCCACGGTCGTGCTGGGGCCGCTGGTGGGTCGGGGCGGGTTCGGCGAGGTCTATCGCGCGCATCGCACGTCCCCGGGGGGGCTCGAGAGCACGGTGGCGGTCAAGGTGCTGCGAGACGCCGCGGGCCGGAAGGCCGCCCAGCGGCTGTGGGACGAAGCGCAGATGCTGTCGCGGGTTCACCACCCGGTGGTGGTTCAGGCGCTCGACCTCATCTACGTCGACGATCGGCTGGCGCTGGTCACCGAGTTCGTTCGCGGCCTCGATCTCGCGGAGTGCTACGAGGTCGCCCGGCCGCCGAGCCCGAAGGCCGTGGTCGAGATCGTGGGCCGCCTGGCGTCGGCGCTCGAGGCGGCCTGGGAGCAGCGCACCCTCGACGGCACGGCGCTGCGGATCGTGCACCGCGACGTGAAGCCCTCGAACGTGCGGGTGGGCCAGCACGGGCAGATCCGCCTGCTCGACTTCGGGATCGCGATCTTCGAGGGGGAGCGAACGGCGCGCACCACCACGAACGTGATAGTGGGCTCGGCGCCCTACATGGCCCCCGAGCGGTTCAGCAGCATGGTGAGCGGCCCCGAGGTCGACGTCTACGGGCTCGGGTGCTGCCTGTACCAGGGCCTGTCGGGCGAGCGCTTCCACCGGCGCAACAACCTGCACCTGCTCACCGTGCTCGCGCACTCGGAGTCGGACGCCGCAGAGCACCTCGCCGCGCGACTCGCCCTCCTCGAGGGCCAGCACCCCGAGGTGGTCGCGCTCACCCGGGAGTGTCTGGCGTTCTCGCGGACCGAGCGACCGCCCATGGGAGACCTGGTGGACCGCTGCGAGGCACTGCTGGACGATCTCCCGGACCTCTCGCTGCGCGAGTGGTGTGCGTCGCACGACTGGCCCGAGCCGGGGGAGGCCAAGGGTCCGCTCACGGGCCGGGTGATCGTCGGCGGCTACCGTCCGAAGCCGCGCGCGTCGGGCCCAGCGCCGAGCACGGAGCGCCCGGTTGCCCGCGCCGCGCCGGAAGAGCAGATTCCCGTGCGCCCGAGGGTCCAGGAGCCCTTCACGACCAAGGAGCCCGCGCTCGTGTCGTCCCGCCGCCGCCCGCCCAGCTCCGTGCCCACGCTCCCCCCCGAGGCTCTCTCCGAGGAGGACACGGGCACGCCCAGCGCGCCTCCAGCGTTCCCGAGCATTCCCGTGGGCGCGCCCTACGATGTGCATGCCGCGCAGGAGTCGCCCCTGTCGGCGCCAGGGGCGCCCACAACGACCAGCACCGTGCTCCTGAAGCCGCTGCTCGATCCCGAGCAGACCGTGCGACGGCCTCGGCGCTCTCCCGAGGCGCCCCCGCGGGCGCCCGACCCCGGTCCGTGGATGGCCGCGTCGGGCTGCGCGGTGGGTGCACTCGTAGCCTGCATCGCCGCCGCGGCGGCGCTCACGAGCGGGATCGCATTGTGGATGGTCTTGCAGTAGTGGCGGAATACCCCGCGCGCCCTCCGGGTTCGTGAAGGAGCCAGGTCAGTTAGGCGCGGTCGACAACTCTCTACCGGCCAACTTGCCCATCCCGGGTGATGATCCTGGTAGGCGCCCCAGTCGCGATCACCTCCCCCTTCGCTCTGCCCTGCCAGCCCCGCCCGTTCGCATCAGCGAACCGGTTCACCTGGAAACTCCGGCGCGTCCCGCGGCGGATCGAGCGGATCGGTCAATTCGGGAGCCGCAAGGCCTCGACTCCGAGGCACCCCCGGGCGGCCAGGGCTGGCTCTCATCGACGACGCGGAGACCCCTACACATGTCGGACGCCACGCCACAGGACTTCCTGGGCCTCATCGCCGAGCACCAGGACGTGCACCACTACCAGGACCTCCTCTGGGAGGGATCCTTCGGCGACTACCTCGCCATCGTGCAGAAAGACCCCAACGTCGCGCGCAACGCGTACCAGCGACTGTACGACCTGATCGAAACGTATGGGGTCGAAGAGTACACGGAGTACCGCAAGCCGATCCTCCGGCACAAGTTCTTCGACGATCCCTTCGACAACGGCGCCGACGCCGTCTTCGGGATCGACATCCACC
Source organism: uncultured Enterobacteriaceae bacterium (assembly GCA_964393165.1). Taxonomy (GTDB): domain Bacteria; phylum Myxococcota_A; class UBA796; order UBA796; genus DRPG01. Next base: position 2,403 of record CAYMSU010000453.1, on the reverse strand, counting down.
TGATGAAGCTCGTGCGGACCTTCCGGGCCGCTGCCCTCGGGTACGGCCCCGAGAAGCGCGTCATCCTGCTGCACGGTCCCGTCGGGTCTGCCAAGTCCACGATCGCCCGCCTGCTCAAGAAGGGCCTCGAGGCGTACAGCCGCACGGATGCAGGGCGATTGTACACGTATTCGTGGGTCGTCGACGGAGAAGAGATCCCGTCGCCGATGAACGACGAGCCGCTGAAGCTCCTGCCAGATGCGGTCCGAGAGCGCATCTTGAGCACGCTGAACGCCTCCGCGGCCACCCGGTACAAAATCGCCATCGCCGGCGAGCTGAATCCGGTCTGTCGCTACTGGTATCGCGAGCTCATGCGCCGGTACGACGGTGACTTCCTCAAGGTCCAGGAGCACATCAAGGTCCGCCGTCTGCTGCTGTCCGAGAAGGACCGGGTGGGTATCGGCACCTTCCAGCCGAAAGACGAGAAGAACCAGGACTCCACCGAGCTCACCGGCGACATCAACTATCGGAAGATCGCCGAGTACGGCTCCGACTCGGATCCGCGTGCGTTCAACTTCGACGGGGAGTTCTGCGTCGCGAACCGCGGCATCATCGAGTTCGTCGAGATGCTGAAGCTCGACGTGGCGTTCCTGTACGACCTGCTGGGTGCGAGCCAGGAGCACCGCATCAAGCCGAAGAAGTTCGCCCAGACGTCGATCGACGAGGTGATCATCGGGCACACCAACGAGCCCGAGTATCGGCGGCTGCAGAACAACGAGTACATGGAAGCGCTCCGCGACCGCACGATCAAGATCGACGTCCCCTACATCACCCGCGCGACCTCGGAGACGCGGATCTACAAGAAGGACTTCAACAACGACAAGGTGAGCATCCACATCGCACCCCACACGGTCGAGATGGCCGCCTTGTGGGCGGTGCTCACCCGCCTCGAGGAGCCGACGAACCACAAGCTCTCGCTGCTCCAGAAGAGCAAGCTCTACGACGGCCGCGCGGTCCGCGGGTTCACCGAGGACCACGTCAAGGAGCTGCGGAAGAGCGCACAGCGCGAGGGGATGATCGGAATCAGCCCCCGCTACGTGCAGGACAAGCTGTCGAACGCGCTCGTGAAGGATCCCGACCTCAAGGTCCTCAACCCCTTCATGGTGTTCAACGAGCTCGAGAGCGGGCTGAAGAACCACAGCCTCATCGCCAACGAGGACGAGCGGGAGCGGTTCCGCGAGCTCCTCGGGGTGGTCAAGGAAGAGTACACCGACATCGTGAAGAACGAGGTCCAGAAGGCGATCGCGGCCGACGAGGGGGCGCTCCGCCGCCTCTGCGCCAACTACATCGACAACCTGCGCGCCTACGTGCTCAAGGAGAAGGTGAAGAACACCTTCACCGGCGACTACGAGTCTCCCAACGAGCGCCTCATGCGGTCGATCGAGGAGAAGATCGACATCCCCGAGGCCCGAAAGGACGACTTCCGGCGGGAGCTGATGAACTACATCGCCGCCCTCGCCCTCGACGGGAAGAGCTTCGACTACACGATGAACGAGCGTCTGCACCGGGCCCTCGAGCTGAAGCTGTTCGAGGACAGCAAGGACTCGATCAAGCTCACGAGCCTCGTGTCCGACACGATGGACGCCGACACCCAGGCGAAGATCGAGGTGGTCAAGCAGCGGCTGATCGACCACCACGGCTACGACGAGGTGAGTGCGACCGACGTCCTGCAGTACGTGGCGAGCATCTTCGCCCGGGGCGACGCCTCCAGCGGGAACGGCTGACACGCTGTGTTACGGACGCTCCCTTGACTGGGAGCGTCCGATGGAACGCGACGAGATGCCGTGCGACGTGTTGCTCGTGGGTGCTGGGCCCGCGAATCTCGCCGGCGCGATCCACCTCATGAACCTGATCGAGGCCCACAACGCGGCCGTAGAGGCCGGCGAGAAGTCGGGATCGGCCATCGACGAGCCGACGATCGTGCTCCTCGAGAAGGGGTCGGAGGTCGGCCAGCACCAGCTGTCCGGTGCCGTGCTCGACCCGCGGGCGCTCGATGAGCTCGTCCCCGACTGGCGCGCACGCGACGATGTGCCGGTCGAGCGCTTCGTCGAGCGAGAGGAGCTCGCTGTGCTCACGGAGACGACGTCGCAGGTGGCTCCGTACGTTCCGCCGGAGCTCGACAACGTCGGTAAGCCGATCATCAGCCTCGGCCGGTTCTGCAAGTGGCTCGCAGAGGTCGCGGAGGAGAAGGGCGTGAACGTCTTCTCCGGGTTCACCGGGCACTCCCTGCTGTGGGAGGGAGACACTTGCGTGGGCGTGCGCACCGGCGACCGCGGCATCGGCAAGGACGGAACCCCCAAGGATCAGTTCGAGCCTGGCATGGATCTCCAGAGCCCCGTCACCCCGCTCGGGGAGGGGCCCCGG
>CAYMSU010000452.1:0-5157 GCA_964393165.1 uncultured Enterobacteriaceae bacterium | reverse complement strand
CCGTGACTGGGCCACCCACACGGGACATGTCAGAGTGTTAGCCCATTGTCGGGCGTAGGCAACCCTGGCAGCGGGCAGGATTGCCTTCGCACTGGGCTCCTGACGCGTCTGGACGGCCGCACGGGCCTTGGCGAGCTCGCGGTTGGGCCCCACCCCGTGCTCGGCGCCGAGGGACTCGGCTTCGGGCCCCCCGGGCCCACGCCGCAGTCGAGCTCGAGGGCCTCGAGCTCGGGGCCGACACCGTGGTCCTCGATCTCGATGCCCTGGTGGCCGGGCGGCTCGCGGGCCTCGACTTCGCCACCGGCGACTGCGCCGATGGTTGCGCGGGCCCGGCCGCGCTCACCCTCGGCGCCGGCGGCTGACCAGGCGCAGGGGTGGCTGGCTGACGGTGGCGATCTCTGCCGGCTGCGGCGGCGCCGAGATCGATCTCGAGCCCCCGTCCAGAGAGGAGGTGCACGTGCGGCTGTCGGCGAACCAGGCCCAGGCGTGCGCATCGTGCCACCACCAGGATCTCGCGTTCTCGGACGGGGCCGCGACCCCATCGGGCTCCACCGGCGATCCGCTCGTTCGCGACAGCCAGTCGCTCACGAACGTGGCCTACAACGCCACGCTCACCTGGGCCAACCCAGTGGCGAGATCGTCGCGCGCTTCGCGTCCGACCCGGACTACGCCCACCGGCTCGCCGAGGCGTTCCCCGACGACCCCGACCCGGTGCGACTCGACCGCGTGGTCGATGCGCTCGCGACCGTCTGCCGCACGCTGGTCTCCGGCCGCTCGCCGTTCGATCCGTTCGTCTACGACGACGATGCGACCGCGCTCTCCGACTCCGAGCTGCGCGGCATGGAGCTGTTCTACTCCGAGCGGCTCGAGTGTGGCGCCCGCCGGTCATCCCCCGGATGGCGACGTCGGCCTCCATCGACCGACCTCCTCGCTCTGGCCGAGGTCGTACGCGGCGCCCCAGCCCCCCGATCCTCGGGCGTGGCGAGCGACCACCCCGGGGGCGGTTCGTCGTGACCAGTTCCTTGCTCGACCGTTCGCCAGGCGCTAAGCGACCACGTTCAACGTCGGAGAAAGAGCCCCGTGGCCCACCACAAGGATGCGATCAAGCGCATCAAGCAAAACGAGAAGCGCCGGATGCGCAACCGGCATCACCGAAGCCGCATGCGGAACCAGATCAAGAAGCTGCGTGGCGCCATCGAGGCGAACGACACGGATGCGGCGCAGGCCGAGTTCCGCAAGGCGGTGAGCGTGATCCACCAGCTCGCCTCGAAGGGCGTGATCCACCGCAACGAGGCCTCCCGACGGGTCCAGCGCCTCGCCAAGGCCGTCAAGCAGCAGGCGCTCGCGAGCTAAAGAGCCGGCGGCAAGCCCTCCCCGAGCCCGACTATCGAGGCCGAGGCACCGGAGGGGGCCGTCGCAGTGTGCCGTCCAGCATCTCCAGCACCAGCCCCTCCAGCAGGCGCTCTGCACCCGCACGGTGGCTGTTCATGTGGCGGTTGGCGGTCGCCAGCCGGCGAAGGGCCTCGGCGGGGTCGAGCATGCCCGACCCGGACGCTGCGTGGGTGCGGAGCCGCCGGAGAACGTCGGAGCGCAGCCGCACCGCACGGCTGACCTCCGCGTCGGACCGGCCCGCGCGAATGAGCTCCACGGCCTTCAGTAGCTCGCGCACCTGCCAGGAGAGCAAGCCGAGCAGCTTGCGAGGGTCGTCTCCCCCCTGCTGGAGGCGCTGGAGCGCGGTCACCGTCTGCACAGGGTCCGCCCGCGCGATTCCGGCCGTGAGATCCCAGCCGGCTGCCTCTGCCAGGTTCGCCGTGGCCGCCGCCACCTCCTCGACCCGGATCTCGGGCGCCTCCCCGACGTAGGCCACGAGCTTGTGGACCTCCTGCTGAAGCCGCCCGAGGTCGGGCCCGATGAGCTCGACGAGCAGCGACACCGCCTGGCGCTCGATGGTCTTGCCGAGCTCCTTTGCGATGCCGGCTACGAATCGGCCGGGTGGGACCTCCCGGTCCCCGATCTGAACCAGCACGGCCTGGTCGCTGCCCGACAGGGCCGACTTGATCCTGGCGGCCCAGTTCGATCCCCCCTTCTCGACCTTCGGCAGCTTCGCCCCGGCGAGCACGACGACACTCTCCCTCGCGGGGGCCTTGAGATAGCTCACCATGGCCGCCAGGAACTCCTTCGACCCCTGCTCGAGGTCGCGGATCTCGACGAGGCGCCGCTCCGCCATGGCCGGCAGCGTCCGCGCGGCCACGAAGGCCTCGACCGCGCCCGGCTCGGTCGCCCGATACTGCCCGTGGTTGAAGGCCGGCGGCCCGACGAGAGGCAGCGCCCTGGCTCGCACCAACCCGATCGCGCGCTCTCGGAGCGGCTGCGCATCGGCGAGCACCACGTAGACGGCCAGGAGCTTCGACTTCAGGTCGTGGGCCAGGTTCTTCAGCGACATCGGCGCCCTCTAACCGGGCGAAGACGGAGCTCGCGCGTTGACACGTCCCTCGGTCGCCCGGTAGCAGAGTCCCATGCTGTGGCTCGGTGCATCCCTCTCGCTGGCGTCGCCGGGCGACCTCCCCGACATGGCGGCGCTCCCCGCGGCGCGCGAGCGCGACCGACCTCACGTGCTCGCGCTCAGCCTGCGGCTACGCGCCGTACGGGTACCCCGGCGCGTGCTCGACCGGTGGTTCCTCGACGACACGGACCCCCAGTGGGCGTGGACCGGGCCTCGACCTGATGTCGCGGGCACCGGGCTCGGCCTGGACTATGCCATCGCCGGCCGGTCCGGGTCGTGGGTCGCCTACGGGGAGTATGTCGATGCCGCCATCCCCGCCGGGTACTGGGACGACCGGGACGACCCCGTCGATCCGCTTGACGGCCGCTTCGTCGATCCCGCCAACGGGTTCGGGGTGGTGGCTGTCGGCATCGACCACCACCGGCACCTCCACCTGGTCGGACCGGATGGCCCCGTCGGCGTGGCGCTGGTGGTCGGCGGAGGCCTCGGGGTCGCCATTCCAGTCGGGCGGATCGCCCAGTGGCAACGCGACGAAAGCGGCGTACCCGCATACCAGCAGTACCTCGAGGGCCGAGATCCCGATCCGTCGCTTCGGGTACCGCGGTGGCTGCCGGTGTTCGACGCCACGGTCGGCGTCCGGCTGACGTTTGCGGAGCAGGTCGTGTGGCGTCTCGAAGGCGGCCTACACACCGGCCTGTTCTACGGCACGTCGCTCGGCGTGGTGTTCTGATCCCGGCGCGACGGGGACCGGGCTGGCGCGCACTCTCCTGGTCCATTAAGCCACTGAAGTTCCCGACTCCTGATCCGGCTTGTCACGCCCGGCCATCGCCTGAACCGTCCTCGGGAGGCTGGCCACCAGGGAGCTCGGAATGCCACGCAGCGCCGCGACAGGCGGGCGAGCTCGGGCAGAGCTGGCTGGGAGACCGACCAACGTGATTCTGGTGACCGTGCGAGACAACGAGCCCTTCGAGAAGGCCCTGCGCCGCTTCCGGCGTAAGGTCGAGCGCGAGGGCATCCGGAAGGACATCAAGAAGAACAGCTTCTACCTCAAGCCTGGGGAGAAGCGCCGGCTCAAGCAGCGCCTCGCCGAGAAGCGTCGTCGGAAGGCCTCCCGTCGGGCCGCCCGGCGCGCAGCCAAGCAGGGCGGCCGTCCCGGCCGCTGATCCGGGGCTGCGCCCGTGGTCACCCACGCCACCCATGCCTGGCGAATCGTCAGCGCCCACCCCGTAGGCGTGCTGGCTCCCGCAGGCGCCCTTCTACTGGTGCAGGTCCTCCTCGCGTGGCTGGCGTGGTCCATGGTCCGGCCCGGCCCTCCGTACGACGCCGGGCTCTTCGGCGGCGCGGCAGGGTTGGCAGTCGTGCTGTGGTTCGCCCTCACCGCGCCCCTCCGGGCGGCGATGATCGGTGCTGGTGCGCGCAGCCTCGGGCTCGTCAGCCGGCCCGGTCGCCGGTGGCTGTCCCTGCTGGGCGTGCACCTCGTCGTTCATCCCCTCCAGCTGGCGGTCGCACTGCTCGCAGCCGTCGCCGGGGCCGCGGGGGCCACGGTCCTGGCGGCGCACGGGTGGCTCACCCTCGCCGCCTTCGTGGGCTTCCTCGGCGCCTTCGTGGGCCTCCTCGGCGGGCTCGGCGTGCGGGCGTTGTTCGCGTACGCCCCGATCGACGTCGTCGTCGGTGAGCGATCCGCCGCGTCGGCGCTCGTGCGGTCCGCACGGCTCGGCTGGCGCGACACCGGGACCGCCTTCGCGCTGCTGGCGGCCTCGGATCTGGTGGTCGCCGTGGGGGCGCTGGCCTGCGGGGCGGGCGCACTCCCCGGGGTCCCGCTCGGCGACATGGCGATCCTCCACCGCTGGCATACGACCGGGCACGCCTCGTGATCACGACGGTTCTGGCCCTGTGGGGAGCGGCCCTCGTCGGGTGCCGGGGGAGCGCCGAGGCTCCGACCTCGATCGGCAAGGAGGTGCCTTCCTCGCGTGAAGCACAACCTGGCATCGAGGTCTCGCTCCGCACCCCGTCCCAGATCCGGGAGGCGCTCCGCGAGCCCTCCGAGCAGCCGCGGGTCTACAACTTCTGGGCGACCTGGTGTGCCCCGTGCATCGAGGAGATCCCTCGGCTGGCGGCGTGGGCTCGTGCGCATCCCGAGGTGCAGGTCGTGATGGTCAACGCTGACCTCCGCGTACGCCAGCGCTCGCACGTACTGCCGTTCATCCGCCGCGCAGGCATCGCCGATCTCACGCACTGGCAGGTCGACCACGCCGATCCGGCGTACGCGCTGTCGCGCGCTGTGCCTGGCTGGGCCTTCGTGCTGCCGGTCACGCTCGTGGTCGGGTCGGACGGAGCGGTGCAGCGGAGGTTCGACCGCGCGCTTACTGGCGACGACCTGGACGACCTCCTCTGAGCCGGCGCGCACGACCCGGACGCACTGGAGACGGTACATTTCGGGCGGTCACGAGCGACCTCGAGCCGCCGGCCCGGATGGTGGAATCGGTAGACACAGGGGACTTAAAATCCCCTTCCCGACAGGGAGTGCGGGTTCGACCCCCGCTCCGGGCACGGCCTCACCCTGCGCAGGCGCTACGGGAGCAAAGCGAATAGGGCGAAGGCATGAACGCACCAGATGGTCGCCATCAGCTGGACCCCATCGGGGACACGATCTC
>CAYMSU010000451.1:3356-5204 GCA_964393165.1 uncultured Enterobacteriaceae bacterium | reverse complement strand
GGCGACCAGGGGTCCGACATCGCCAAGGCCGCCGCCCAGCTCGCCGGATGGGACCAGTCCGTCGCCGGCGTCCAGCTCGACCGGTTCTGCGCCTCCGGCCTCGAGGCCGTGAACACCGCCGCCGCCAAGATCGGCGTAGGCTGGCAGCAGCTCGTCGTCGCCGGCGGCGTCGAGAGCATGTCCCGCGCCCCCATGGGCTCCAACGGCGGCGCCATGTTCACCGACGCCGAGTTCGTCCTGCAGGAGCGCACCGTGCCCCAGGGCATCGGCGCCGACCTCATCGCCACCCTCGACGGCTACGACCGCGAGCGGGTCGACGCCTACGCCGCAGAGAGCCAGCGGCGCGCTGCCCACGCCCGCGACCAGGGGTGGTTCGACCGCTCGGTGATCCCGGTGCGCGACCGCAACGGCCTGCCCATCCTCGAGCGCGACGACTACATCCGCCCCGGCACCACCGTGGAGACGCTCGGCCAGCTCGCCCCCGCGTTCGCCCAGATGGGGGAGCTCGGCTTCGACGCCATGGCCCTGTCCGTGTACCCCGAGGTCGAGCGCATCCACCACGTCCACACCGCAGGCAACTCGTCCGGCATCGTCGACGGCGCCAGCGCCGTGCTCCTCGGCAGCGAGCAGATCGGCAAGGACCTCGGGCTCGCACCCCGGGCCCGCATCCTCGCCAGCGCCGTGCTCGCCACCGAGCCCGTCATCATGCTCACCGCGCCCGGGCCCGCCGCCAAGCGGTGCCTCGAGATCGCCGGCCTGACCGTCGCCGACGTCGACCTGTGGGAGATCAACGAGGCGTTCGCCTCGGTCCCCCTCCGCTACATGCGCGACCTCGACATCGACCCCGAGATCACGAACGTGAACGGTGGCGCCATCGCGATGGGCCACCCCCTCGGGGCCACCGGCGGCTGCCTCGTGTCGACCGTGCTCGACGAGCTCGAGCGCCGCGACCTCCGGCGCGCGATGATCTCGCTGTGCGTCGGCGGCGGCATGGGCATCTCCACCCTGATCGAGCGTGTGTGAGGTCGAAGATGGCTCCAGAGCTCGCATACGAAAAAGACGCCGACGGCATCGTGACCCTCACGATGGACATGGACGGGCCCGTCAACCGCATGAACCCAGCGTTCACCGAGGCCCTCGGGGCGGCGGTGGCGCGCCTCGAGGGCGAGGAGGGGCTCACCGGGGTGATCCTCGCGTCGGCCAAGAAGACCTTCTTCGCCGGTGGCGACCTCCACATGCTCCTCGCGATCGAGCCGGGGCAGGAGGCCGAGCTGTTCGAGACCGTCGAGCACACCAAGGGGTGGCTGCGGCGCCTCGAGAAGCTCCCCGTCCCGGTGGTCGCCGCGATCAACGGCGCCGCGCTCGGCGGCGGCTTCGAGCTCTGCCTCGCGTGCAACCGGCGGATCGCCTGGGACGACCGCTCGGTCAAGCTCGGCCTGCCCGAGGTCACCCTCGGCCTGCTCCCGGGCGGCGGCGGCACCGTGCGGCTCACTCACCTCCTCGGGCTGCAGCCGGCCATGCGCTACCTTACCGAGGGCAAGCAGGTGCCCCCCTCGGCAGCGCTGGCCGATGGCCTGATCCACGAGACCGTGCCCGTGCGCGACGAGCTGCTGCCTCGCTGCAAGGCCTGGATCCACGAGAACCCGAAGGCGAGCGTGCAGCCCTGGGACCAGACCGGGCACAAGATCCCCGGAGGAGGCAGCAACTCCCCGCGGGTGGCGCCGATGATCGTCGAGAACTGCCCCCGAGCGGTTCGTGAAATTAACTCTTTCTCCTTCAGGTACCACAAGCTGAACTGCAAGTGATCACGCGGGCATCCCAGAAGGTCTTCGAGTTCGAAGATGGACA
>CAYMSU010000451.1:0-3346 GCA_964393165.1 uncultured Enterobacteriaceae bacterium | reverse complement strand
GCAACTCCCCGCGGGTGGCGCCGATGATCGCGGCGGGCTCGGCCATGCTGTTCGCGCGCACCCAGGGGCGGCTCCCTGCCCCCGAGCGGATCCTCGACACGATGGTGGAGGCCGGAAGGCTCGACTTCGAGACCGCCCAGCGCGTCGAGACGCGCAACTTCGTCTCCCTCGTGACCCACCCGGTCGCGAAGAACATGATCACGGCCTTCTTCTTCCAGCTGAACCAGGTCCACGGCGGCGCGAGCCGGCCCGACGGCCTCGAGGCGACCTCCGTGTCGAAGCTCGGCGTGGTGGGCGCGGGCATGATGGGCGCGGGGATCGCCAACGTGGCCACCAAGGCCGGGCTCGACGTCGTGCTGAAGGACGTGTCGCTCGAGGGTGCGCAGAAGGGCAAGGCCTACAGCGACAAGGTGTTCGGCAAGCGGGTGGCTCGCGGGCGCATGACCGAGCCGCAGAAGCAAGCGGCCATGGATCGGATCCACCCGACCGACGACCTCGCCGATCTCGAGGGCTGCGACCTCATCATCGAGGCGGTGTTCGAGCAGCTCGAGCTCAAGGACCAGGTCGTGAAGGAGACCGAGAGCCGGCTGGCCGAGGGCGGCATCTGGGGATCGAACACGTCCACGCTGCCGATCACCCGGCTGGCCCAGGCCTCCTCGCGGCCCGAGCGGTTCATCGGCCTGCACTTCTTCTCACCGGTCGACAAGATGCCGCTGCTCGAGATCGTCCTCGGGAAGGAGACGTCCGACGAGACCCTGGCCCGCGCGTTCGACTTCGCCCGGCAGATCGGCAAGACGCCGATCGTGGTGGAGGACTCGCTCGGCTTCTACACGTCCCGCACGATCGGCACGCACCTGCACGAGGCGGTGCAGCTGCTGGCCGAGGGCGTGGCGCCGGCGCGGATCGAGGGGCTGGCGCGGGGGCTGCTCTACCCGACCCCTCCGCTCGCCCTGAACGACGAAGTGAGCCTGCGGCTCGGGCTGCAGATCTACGACACCCAGGTGGCGTCGGGGCTGCGCGACGCCTCCTCGGACCCGACCCCGGGCGCCACCGCGGTGATCCGCACGATGGTCGAGGAGCTGGACCGGCCGGGGCGCTTCGCGGGGCGCGGGTTCTACGACTACCCGGGCGAGGGCAAGCGGCTGTGGGACGGGCTGGCCCGGTGGCGGCGCGACGACGTGGCCCTGACCGACGGCGACATCGAGGATCGGCTGCTCTTCCGGCCGGTGCTCGAGACCCTGCGGTGCCTGCAGGAGGGCGTGCTGCGCTCGGTGGCGGACGCGAACATCGGCTCGATCATGGGCATCGGCGCGCCGGTGTGGACCGGCGGCTACCTGCAGTTCGTGAACACCTACGGTCTCGACCGGTTCGTGGCCCGCTGCCGCGAGCTCGAGGCGCGGTTCGGGGACCGCTTCGCGCCGCCCGAAAACCTGCTCGCGCACGCGAGCCGCGGCGAGCCGTTCGCGTAACGTCCGCGGGCGTCCGGGGTCAGTGAGGCGACCCCGGCGCGGACCGACGCGGGGGGTCAGGAGCAGCCCACGTACCTGGCGCGCACCGCCGAGGGGCCGGTGCTGTTCACGGGCGACTGCTCGCACACCCAGTGGGGCTGAAATCACGGCGTGACGCCGGGCACCTACACCGTGGACCACGACGCCAACGCCGAGAGCCTGGCCGCGCTCCGGGACCTCGCCGCGCGGCACCCCTCGATGGAGGTGTTCGTCGGGCACGAGCTGTAGACCGGCGGCCGGGGGCCGTCAGGCGCGCGGCGCGAAGCCGAACACCCGCCCGTAGAACGCGAGCTCTTCCTCGAGGACGGTGATCTGGTTCTCCGCCTTGCGGAAGCCGTGCCCCTCGCCCTCGAACACGTGCAGCGTGACGGGAACCCCGCGCTCCCGGAGCGTGGCCGCCATCTGCTCCGCCTGCGCCTGCGGCACCACCCGGTCGTCGGCGCCCTGGAACAGGATCACCGGGCTCGTGATCCGATCCGCGTGGTGCACGGGGGAGCGGGCCCGGTAGGTCTCGCGGGCCTCGGGAAGCGGCCCCACCAGCCAGTCCTCGTAGCGGGACTCGAACTTGTGGGTGTGCTTCGCGAGCTCCTCGAGGTCGCCGATCCCGTAGTGGCTCGCCCCCGCCGCGAAGTCGTCGCGGAACGCGAGGGCGGCGAGCGTGGTGTAGCCCCCTGCGCTGCCGCCGCGGATGGCGAGGCGCGCCGGATCGGCCTTGCCCGCAGCGACGAGGTGCTGGGCGGCGAGCGCGCAGTCCCGGACGTCGACCTCCCCCCAGGCTCCCGCGAGCCGCTCCCAGTAGGCCCGGCCGTAGCCCGTGGAGCCCCCGTAGTTCACGTCGACCACGGCGAACCCCCGGCTCGTCCAGTACTGGACGCCGAGCGACATCGACGGGCTCGTGCCGGCGGTGGGGCCCCCGTGGGCGAGGACCAGGAGCGGCGGGAGCTCGCCGTCGGGGGCGGTGAACGCGGGGTTGTGGGGCGGGTAGTAGTAGGCGTGCGCGGGGCCGTCGGGCGTCTGAAACGTGATCGCCTCGGGCCTCGACAGCTCCGCGGGGTCGACGTCCGCCGAGGGGGCGGAGACCAGCCGGGTCCGAGCTCCCGTGTCGACGCTCACCCGCTCGAGGTGGATCGGCGCGTCGTAGGCGCCGCACAGCAGGATCAGATCGCGCCCGTGGACCGCGAGGTGCGGCGCGATGACCGGCGCGGGATCGGGCACCTCACGGACCTCCCCCTCGCGGGCCAGCCAAAGGACCGGGCCCCTCGGGGTCCGGACGAGCATCGCGAGGGTGCCGTCGGACAAGAAGCCGAGGTGGGCGTACCCGAACCGCCAGGCGGGGGAGCCTACGTCGCCCTCGGTCGCGTGCACGCGCTGCGGCTCCCCGCCGGCGGGATCCGCCCGGTAGGGGTTCCAGAACCCGCTGCGGTCCGACGAGAAGTACAGCTCGCCGCCGGGCGACCAGATCGGCTGCACAATCGACTCCGCCGCCCCGCCCGCGACGACCCGCGGCGCGCCCACCGCGCGGGCGCCGTCCGGGCTCACCGGCGCGACGTAGAGCAGCGTGCCGTTCCACGGCATGTGGGGATGATCCCAGGCGAGGAACGCGAGCCACCGGCCATCGGGCGACAGGCGGGGCGCCCCGTAGAAGTCGTGCCCGCTCGCGACGGACGAGGGCGGCGCGCTCCCGTCCAGCGGGATCCGGACGAGGTCGTTGGTGGGCTCGGGGCCAGCGTGGTGTGCCTCCCGCACCCAGATCCCCCACCGGTCGGCCAGCGTCGGATCGGCGTAGCGCAGGCCGGCTTCGCTCTGCGGCTCCGGGGTGATCGCCACCGGATCGGCAC
>CAYMSU010000450.1:0-5255 GCA_964393165.1 uncultured Enterobacteriaceae bacterium | reverse complement strand
CGGGCAGGTAGTCCTCCCAGCCCCAGTACCAGCGGTCGGTGTCCGGGTCCCACTCGTCCCAGGTGGGGATGCCCTGCAGCCGCGCCCGCCGGTCCTCGGGCACGAGCTCGGGCACGATGAAGGCCTTCTGCCGGTGCAGCGGGTAGGGGTTGCGCAGCTCGATGTCGAGCACCCCGAGGATCGCCCGGGCGACGTACCAGGTGGCCTGCGGGTTCCACCCGTGGGCGATCTTCACGACGATGCCCAGACCCTCGGGGTAGTCGGGGTGCACGATCGCCATCCCGAGCAGCCCGTCGGCCCCCTCCTTGGCGACCACGGCACCCTTGCCGGCCTTGATCACGGTGGAGTCGAGGCGGTTGAACCCGCCTACGAGATCGGGATGATCGGCGATGGCCGACCAGATCCAGTCCTCGCTCCGCGTGCGGGCGAGGCCCGCGAAGCAGATCGCGAGCTCGCTCACGGTGTTGCTGACGGTGGGCAGGCCGCACCCGTCGCGCGCGATGCGCAGCGGCCGCCACGCGGGGCCGAGGAAGCGGCGCAGCACGGTGATGTACTCGGCGAACAGCGGATGCGACGGCAGCGTGTAGCCCACCCGCTCCCAGCCGCGCGCCCGGCACCCCCGCAGGATGGCGGCGTGCTCGCCGGAGCAGGTGTGGTACCAGCGGCGGGGGCGCCGCACCTGGCGGCCGAACTGCACGAGCGGCACGTCGAGCGGGGTGCGCATGAGCCCCTGCTCGGCAGGCGAGAGCAGCGACTGGGCCGCACGGACGTGCTCGGTGTCGCCGTTGTGGCTGGCCACGGAGATCGCCTTCTGCACGGGGGTGCAGTCGGCCAGCGCCTCGGCGAACACCTTCATGGTGAACGGCTTCATCATCGAGCGGCCGTAGCACAGCACGTTGCCGCCGAAGGAGTGCACGACCTCGGTGCCCGCCGCCCACGCCACCGCCCCGTGGATGGTGGTCTCGCTGACGCCGTTGCGGCGATAGTCGACGAGCGGCTCCCACTCGACGTCGCGCCCGGTGGCGATCCCCTCGGCGCGCTCGCCGAGCGGGGAGCTCGGGTAGATGCGGTGGCCCGGGCGACCCTCGGCGACCGCGCTGGGACGGGAGGAGGCGTGATCCATGCGCGCCTCTAACGGATCAGCGCGGCCCTGACCGGCGAGGCATCCGCGCCCTCGAGCGGCAGGGGCAGCGCGACGAGCGTGTACACGCCGGGCTCGACGTGATCGAGGACGACGCCCTCGAGGATGGCCAGGTCGTGCCGGGCGATGGCGTGGTGCGACAGGAGCTCCCGGTCGTGGCACAGGTCCACCGACGGCGTGTCGAGCCCCACCAGGCGCACCCCCTGGGCGGCCAGGGCGTCGATCAGGGCCGGGGACAGCGCCGCGAAGTCCTCGTTGAAGTGCTCGGGATCGGGGAACGTGCCCGTGCGGAAGAGCACGCGCTCGGCGCGCACCGGGTGCGGCAGGTGCTCGGGGCCGAGCCGCGCCCCCCGCGCGACGCTCACCGCGATGACCTCGCAGGGGCCGTAGTACAGCTCGAGGGGTCGGTCGGCGATGCCCGCACCGCCGCCCACGTAGTGGTTCGGCGCGTCGGTGTGGGCGCCGAGGTGCACCGTGGTCCGGATCGACGACAGCTCCAGATGATCGCCGCGGTCGATCGACATCGCCACGTCGCGGGAGAACGCGACGTCGCCGGGCCAGACCGCGAGGCGGGGCGAGATCCGGGGGCTGATGTCGATCAGGCTCACGACGCGCTCCCCGCGGGCTCGTCGCCGACCCAGGCGATGACCTTGAGCTCGACGGCGATGGGGGTGGGCAGCGCGCGCACCGCGACGGTCGTGCGGGTGGGCCGGACGCCTCCCAGGCGCTCGGCGTAGACCTGGTTGAACGCCTCGAAGTCGCGGTCCATGTCCACCAGGAACACCGTGACGTCGACGATGGCGTGCAGCGAGCTGCCCGCGCTGCGGAGGACGGCGTCGAGGTTGTCGACGACGGCGTGGGTCTGCGCGGCGACGTCGTAGGGGAGCGGGCGGCCCTCGGCGTCGCGGATGGGCCCCCCGGGGATCGCGCCCGTGCCGGGCTGGCGGGGACCCATGCCGCTCACGAAGAGCAGCGGCCCCACCCGTCGGGCGTGGGGGTAGGCGCCCACGGGAGAGGGCGCGTCGTCGGTGGCGTACTCCGACATCACCAGCTCCCGACGTTCGGCATCGACGCCCACGGCTCCTGCGGCTCGAGGGGCTCCCCCCGCTGGAGCAGCTCGACCGAGATCTCGTCGGGGCTGCGGACGAAGGCCATGCGCCCGTCGCGGGGCGGCCGGGCGATGGTCACGCCGCCCTCCTGCAGCTTCGCGCAGGTGGCGTAGATGTCGTCGACCGCGAACGCCAGGTGCCCGAAGTTCCGACCGGAGGTGTAGGCCTCGTCCTGGTCCCAGTTGTGGGTGAGCTCGATCTGCGCGTGGTCGCCTTCCTCGCCAGTCTCGAGGAACACGAGCGTGAACCTGCCCTTCTCGACATCGCGGCGGCGGGCCTCCTTCAGGCCCAGCAGGTCGCAGAAGAAGTGCAGGGCGGCGTCCAGATCCCGCACCCGAATCATGCTGTGAAGAAAGCGCACGCGTCCTCCTGATGCACGTCCCCGCCCTTGTATGCTGCCACTGCCGCAGGGGGGCCCGTGGACCGCGCCGTTCGCCGACAGCTTCGTGCCATCGTGCTGCTCGTGGTCGTCGTGGCGAACCTGGTCTATGCCGTGCCGTACCCCCGGGTGTCTCCCGAGGACGTCGAGGATCCGGCCTGGATGCGCGCCGAGTGGGAGCAGTGGGCGGAGATCCTGCAGTCCGTGGGCGTCGCGATCACGACCGACGAGCTGCAGGCCCGCATCGCGCGTGTCGCGCTCGACACGAAGGAGGTGGTGATGGCCTGCCGGGCACCGTTCTCCCCGTTCTTCCGCGCGACCGTCACGAACCAGCAGTGGGGCCTGTTCGCGCGGGTCACGGAGCGGCCTGACCGGCTCGTCGTGGAGGTCCGACGGGGGCCCGAGGTGCCCTGGGAGCGCTACTACGCCCGCCTCGAGCCCGGTCCGGGGCCCTACGCGCAGTGGGACGGGGCGTTTCGCTACCGGCGGGTCCGGGGGATCTGGGACAGCGTACGCGACAAGGCGCCCAGCGCCACCTACCGGCGGCTCGCCCGGTGGACCGCCGAGCAGGTCATGCAGGCCGAGCCCGACGTCACGGAGGTGCGCTTCCTGCTCGAGCGGTCGGTGCTCACGGCGCCGTGGGAGGAGGTCGACCCCAGCCTCGAGCGGCGGGCGATCCGCAGGCACACGCGCGAGCAGCTGCTCGACGAGGACGAGGACGAGTGACCGGCCTGTCGCGCGCATGGGCGGCGTGGGTCGCCTACTGGGACGAGGTCGAGCACCCGCGTAGCCTCGCGCTGGTGCGGATCTGCCTCGGGATCACGCTCGTGGCTGACTTCCTGGTGATCAGCCGCCATCACCTCGTGCCTGCGCTTCTCGGGGTCGTGGAGGGGGGCGGGCTGTCGAACGCGTGGAACCGTCCCCAGATCCCACTGTTCTACGACCTCATGCCCGCGACCGAGGCGAGCGCGTGGGTGCTCTACGGGCTGCTGCTCGGCTCGGCCCTCTCGCTCACCCTCGGGTGGTTCACGCGGCTGTCCGCGCTGATCCTGCTGTTCGCGTCGGCGCAGTTCGCGTCGGTGATGCCCGCCGCGGATCGGGGCATCGACTCGCTGTGCCGGCTCGTGCTCGCCATCCTCGTGTTCGCGCCGTCGGAGCGCTGGCTGTCGGTCGATGCCTGGCTCGCCCACGGCTCGGTGTGGGGAGACGGCGCGCCCGCGCCCTCGTGGGGGCGCAAGCTCCTCGTGGCGCAGCTCGTGCTGATGTACTTCAGCGCCGGCATCCTCAAGTCGGGGGTGAGCTGGTGGCCGTGGGGGGGCGCGGCCGCGCTGTACTACGCGCTGCAGGATCCCGCCGTGGCCGCCGCCGACTTCGGCTTCGCGCGGCACGTCCCGGCCTTCCAGCTCACGCAGCTCGGCACGCTGGCCACGCTCGCGTACCAGTGGACCTACCCGGTGGTGCTGCTGCTGATGTGGTGGCGCCGGAACCCCGGGCGCGGGGGCTGGGTGGCGGCGCTCGCGAACCGGTGGCGGCTCGAGCTGGTGTGGATTGTCACCGGCGGCCTGTTCCACCTGATCCTGGCCGCCACGATGACGCTCGGGATCTTCCCCTGGGCAATGCTCGCGCTGTACCCTGCCTGGTTCTCGGGCGAGGACTGGCGGTCCGCCGGCGTGACGGTCCGAAACCTGGCCCTCGGGTGGTCGGCTTCGCGGGACCGTGCGAGGATCCTTGCATCCGTGCCCGATACCTGACGGGAGGTGGCTCGTGAGCATCACGCTTCATGCGGTGCCGGTGGCGCCGGCAGACGCCGACCGCCTGGTCGACGACGTCGACGGGCTGGCGGCGCGGCTGGTCACGCAGGCCGTGCCCCGCGCCGTGGACCTGCACAAGGCCTGGCACGGCGTTCACTTCACGCTCTGCGGCGACGCGGGGGAGGGCCACGGCCCGCTCGCGTTCCTGCTCGCCGGCGGCGACGAGCGGGGCGAGGATCTCGGCTACGGTCCGCCGCGCGTGCTCGACGCGGCCGAGGTCCAGGCGGTGGCCGCGGCCCTCACGCCGATCGACGAGCCGATCGACGAGCCGATCGACGAGCCGATCGACGAGCCGATCGACGAGCCGATCGACGAGGCGGGGTTCGCCGCCCGGTTCGACCCGGCGGCCTGCGCTGCCGCCGATCTCTACCCCACGATCTGGGGGGAGGGGGTGGCGGAGCTGCGGGAGGAGTTCGTGGAGTACTACTCCGCGTTACGCACGCTGGTGCTCGACGCGGCTGCGAAGCAGGAGGCACTTCTGATCGTGATGGTCTGAGGCGCGCGCGAAACGCCGCCGACCCCGACGAGTCCGAGGATCCGCTGGTCGGGGTCGACGGCGCGGGCTTCGCGCGAGACGGGGCGGACTACTCGTCCTCGTGCTCGCCCTCGGGCTCGCAGATGCCCTCGCCCTCGTGGTCGTGCTCGTCCTCTTCGCCCTTCTCGTCCTCGTGCTCGTGCACGTGGCACTCGAGGCCCTCCGCGCAGTCGTCGTCGACGGTGCACTCATCGCCCTCCTGGCCTGCGCCGCAGGCTCCGAGCACGAACAGGCTGATCGCGGCCACGATGAAACGGTTCTTCATGGTTCTCTCTCTCCT
>CAYMSU010000449.1:0-5272 GCA_964393165.1 uncultured Enterobacteriaceae bacterium | reverse complement strand
TGGCTTCGCGGGCAGGTGTGGCTCCTCGACGGCGGTCCCGGCGGTAACGGTGTCGCCCCCGGCGCGCCGGCCGTCGTCGACGTGTTCCTCGCCGAGGGGTGGGACGTCTACATCCCGTCGCAGCGGGGCACGTCGGGCCCCGACGCGCTGACCTGCGTGGGCCCGTCCCAGGGGACCTGTCACGCCGACCTCGTCGACCTGTGGACCCTCGAGGGGCTCGCGGGGTTCACGAGCGGTGAGGCAGCGCGCGACACCCAGCTCGCCCTCGCGGACGCGGACGACGGCCGGCCCCAGATCCTGTTCGGCACGAGCTACGGCACGTACCTGGCCATGCGCGTGCTCCAGATCGACGATCAGATCGACGGCGTCATCCTCGACAGCAGCATGACGCTCGAGCCCGACGTGTGGCGCTCCGGCGTGTACCTCGACGAGGTCGTCACCGGCCTGGTCGACCAGTGCATCGCGGACGTGGGCTGCGCGGACCGGTTCGCCCTGGGCGTCGCCGAGTCGGTGGCGCTGGTCTCCGATCCGGAGCACTGCCCCGAGGTCGACCCGGCGGCGTTCTCTCGTGGGGCGCTGATCGGCGCCCTGCTGCAGGTGGGGCCGGCCATGCCGCTCGCGCTCACCGCCCGCCTGGCCCGCTGCGCGGAGGAGGACGTGGGCGTGTTCGACGAGCTGGAGCGGCTGTTCGGGGGCGGGCCGGGGTTCCTCCAGTTCGGTGCGTCGGCCGCGGGGGTCAACCAGAACGTCTATGCGAACGTCGTGGCCCACGACTTCCTGGGGCCGCTCGACGCGGCCACCCGGCAGGCGGCGGAGGAGGAGAGCGCGGCGCTCACGTTCGCGGACGCCTCGGCCCCCGCCACGTTCGCCCAGCTGCGAGAGGACTGGCCGGTGGTGGACGGGTTTGTTGCCGATCCGGCGATCCCCTCGACGGTGCCGCCGGTGCTGGTGTTGCAGGGCGGGGTCGACATCCAGACGCCGCCGGCGTGGGGGGCGATCGCGGCCGACGACCTGGGGGCCACGCTCATCACGCTGCCCGCCCAGGGGCACGCGGTGTTCGGTCGCGACACCTGCGCCCAGGAGGTGGTGACGACGTTCATGGCCGACCCCGCCGCGGGCGCGGCCGCGGCGCTCGACGTGGCCTGCCTGGACGACCTGCCGCTGCCGGATCTGGTGGCCCTGGACCCGGCGGTGGATCCCTTCCTGGAGTACGTCCTCGGCGTCTCGGACATCTGGCCCACCCCCAAGGCCGCCCTGGGGATCTAGGCCCGGGAGGGCGCAGGATCTCCCAGGTGCTCTGCGAAGAAGGCGAGGATCCGTCGGCGCGCGTCCGCCGTCGCCTCGGGGTCGAAGCGGGTGTAGACGAGGGCGCCGAGGAACCGGAAGAGCAGGGGCAGCCGGTCCTTGCTGTGGTCGTTCATGAAGCCGTGCCCGGCCTCGGAGTACTCCTTGACGTCGTGCGGGACGCCGTGGCGCGACAGCGCGGCCTCGAGCTGCGCCGCCGTGCCCCTGAGCGACCGATCCCTGCGCCCGTAGCTCGCGACGACGGGGCACGCGGTCGCCATCTTGTCCAGCAGGGCGTCGTCGACCGCCCCGTAGCTGGGGGCAGCCGCGTCGTAGAGCCCCCGGGGCGCGAGCATGAGCGCGAACCCGCCTCCCATGCAGAACCCGACCACACCGACCCGCCCCGAGCACTCCTCGTGCGCGAGCAGGTACTGGCGGGCGGCCTCGATGCCGCTCATGGGCTCCTCCTCGCGACCGGCGATCAGGTTCCGCATCATCCGGATCATGCACCGGACGGGCGCGCCGCCCCGGTAGAGGTCCGGCGCGGCGGCGAGATAGCCGTGGTCTGCGAGCCACTGTGCGTGATCGCGCACGTCATGGCTCATTCCGCCCGCGTCGTGGAGCACGACGACGCCGGGCCAGGGGCCGTCTCCCGCAGGCCGGGCAACGTAGGTGGGGACGGGTCCGTGCGCGCTGGGCAGGGTCTCCATGAGGCCTCCTGGCGTGCGCCGTTCGCAAGGGCTGTGCCGCCCCTCTCGGCCACCCGTTTGCAGGCCTCGGCCTCCCTCGCGCACAATGTTCGTCCGGAGCCGTCCAATGGCTGCCCCACGGGTCTTCTCGTACCTCGACTACCGCGCCTTCCTCGCGGACTGGATCAGCTGGAAGCGAGCCCAGGATCCGACGTACTCCTATGCCTCCTTCGCGAAGGACGGGAAGTGCTCCAAGTCCGCCATCGCCAACGTGATCGGCGGCGCCCGCACGGCTCGGCCCAAGACGCTCGACTCCTTCGCCAAGGCGATGGACTTGAAGCCTCCGGAGCGCAACTTCCTCGGCCTGCTCGTGGATCTCGACACCGCGCGCGACCAGGGCGTGCGCCGGCTGATCCTCGACCGGATCCTCTCGTCGGCCTCGTTCGGCCGCGTGCGGGTCGCGGAGGACGGGCCCGAGGAAGCCGCCCTCCGTTACCTCGAGCGCTGGTACATCCCGGTGATCCGGGAGCTCGCGGCGCTGCCGGGGTTCCGCCCCGAGCCGGAGTGGATCGCGTCGGTGCTCCGGCCCCGGATCAGCCCCGGCCAGGCCAAGGCGGCGCTGGACACCCTGGTCGACCTCGACTTCGTCCGGATCCGCCCCGACGGCTGCGCCGAGGTGCGGGAGGTGCGGTTTCGAACCCACGACGAGACGATGCACGCGGCTGCCGAGCACTGGCACCGGCAGGAGGTGCGGTGGCTGCTCGAGCACTACGACCCGCGGGACGCGGACGGTCGGCACCTCCAGGGAGCCGTCCTGACGATCTCGTCGGCCCAGCTGCCGGAGTTCAAGGCGCGCCTGACCGGGCTGGTGGAGCAGCTCGCCACCCTGGCCGACGACGCGTCGACGGAGGGGCCCCGAGGCGTGTTCCAGCTCGCGATCCAGCTCCTGCCGGTCACCGAGGAGGTCCACGAGTAGGGTGCGGCCCGATCAGGCCCGCCGCCTCCGGAGCCATCGGCGCACGAAGGCCGAGGCGTGCTCGCGGAGGTCGGAGCCGAGCCCGCCGCCCTTCTCCAAGCGGCTGAGCTCCCGCTCGAGGGCCTCGCGGGCCCGTCGGTGCCGCATGTACAGGCGGTCGCGGGCGGCGTTGCGGGCCTCCCCCGGCCGCCGGGTGCGGTCGACGAGGTCGCCCATCGAGGTCTCCCCACGCGCCAACGCCTCGAGCTGGTCGAGTGAGTCCACGTGGCCCGGGAGGCGCTCGCGCACGTGGTCGACGGCCCGTGCGGTCGCGCGCAGGTCGAGGAGGAGACCCGGATCGGGGAAGGTCACCAGGCTGTGGGGCTCGAGGGGGACCCACTTGGGGCGCCGCCGGTGATCGGCCCACGCGTTGCGCAGCATGGCCGCGACGTAGGCGGTCAGGCGCCCGTCGGCGGTCTCGGGCGGGTGCGCGAGGCGCTGCGCGAGCGAAGGAGCGCGCTCGACAAGGCGGACGGCGACGTCGTGCAGGAGGTCCTCTCCGAGCGGTCCGGAGGGGAGCCGCCAGGGGTGGGCGAGCAGCCAGCGGAGGAGGGGCTCGGCGGCCGACGGGCCCCCGGTCGCGACGCGTGCGAGGGCCAAGAAGGGAGACGGTCGGGGGCCCGAGGGCCGGGGGAGGGAACGATCGAGGGCGGCAGCAGGCATTCGGGGAGGCTCCGGGCGGGGTTGCCCGAAGCCTATGGGAGAGCGGGCGCCCGACCCCCGATGGGCGGTTTCACTTCTCGAAATCGCTCACGAGGGCCGGACCGCAGGCCTAGAGGAGCTCGGCCGTCTCGGTGCCCGCGTCGACCTCGATCTGGACGCTCGCGCCGCCGGAGGTCACCTCCAGCTCGTCGAACCCGGTGACCTCCACGGCCTCGATCGGATCGGCGATGTCCCAGCGGACGTTCACGTCCACGGCGCAGTAGTCGCCGGTGGGGAGCGTGACGGTAGCCTCCTCCGTAGCGCTCAGGGTCTCGTCGACGAGCACGGAGGTGGAGTCGGAGCTGCACCCGTGGAGGTCGAGGCTGTAGATGTACACGTCGGTGCCGTCGACGACGACGACCTTGCTCAGGGGGTTGCCGATGATCGTCGAGCCGAGCGCGGTGAGCGGCACGGCCAGAGCGGCGGCGAGGGTCAGGCGACGGGCGGCGTTCGAGATGGTCATGGAGTCCTCCTTCGGACTCCCCGAGAAGAACCCATTAGGCATGAAGAAAGTAGTGTTTCAACCGATCGCGGTATACTCCGGGATCGGTGGTCGGGACCTCGGCGGTACCGTTCACCGGCGGGCGGGTGAACCGTGAGGAGGCGTCGCGTGTCGAGCGTCTACGTGCTGGCCAGTGTGGGGGAGTCGCCCTCCGTCTTGTCGGAGCTGCTGTGGTGGCTGTGCGTGCAGGAGCGACGGGCGATCGCCGGGATCGAGGCCTGGGCGACCGGCCGGGGTGCGGAGCGGGTGCAGCGGCTGCTCGGGGGGCCGGCGGGGGCGGCCCTGATCGCGGCGACGGGTCCGCTGCCCGATCTCCAGCCGCTGGGAACTCTGCCGGAGGCGTCCCACGGGTTTCGCGTGCACTGCTTCACCCTCGGGGATCGGGTGCTCGACGACGTGCGCTCGCGCGAGGAGGCCGCCGCGGTCAGTGCCGAGATCCACGACCGGATCCGCACGCTGCGGGCCGAGCTTCCCGAGCGGATCGAGATCCTGGGGTGCCTCGCGGGGGCGCGGCGAACGCACTGCGGACCGCGCTCCAGGATCTACCGGTGGGTCTCGAGCGGTTCGCTCCCCGGGTGGGGGAGCTCACGCTGTGCGGCGTGGAGATCGCCTGGGAGGCGGACGCGTCGTGAAGGGGGCGCGCGGGCTCACTTCCGGGTGGTTCGCCGGTGGAGGGTGCCCGCGACGGCGCCTACCCGATCGGTGGCGAGCTCGGACATCGCCTGCAGCGCCTCGGGGAGCTGGCGGCGGAGCCGCTGCAACTTGACGCCGAGCTCGCGGACCACGGTGGCGGCGTCGACGGCCCGTGTGCCCGTGCGCAGCAGGCTGGGCAGGTCGATGCGGGACAGGTCGATGCGGGACAGGTCGAGGCTGGACGGGTCGATGCGTCCGAGCTGCTGGCCGATCTGGACGAGGTCTCCCTGCATGTCGTCGAGCACGGGGAGGAGGCCACTGGCGATCCGGGCGGCGCGCTCGGGCCGGTTGCGCCGGTGGGCCTGCTGGGCGACCTCGGCGAGGGTGACCGCGGCCTCGACCCGCGCGACGAGCCGGGCGACTGAGTCGAGGGAGCGAATTCCGGTC
>CAYMSU010000448.1:0-5286 GCA_964393165.1 uncultured Enterobacteriaceae bacterium | reverse complement strand
TCAATTACCGAAAACATTCCGTAAAACGTTTTGTATCCATCTTTGTGCTGCAGACCCTCTGGCACATGGTCCACCGCTCGGTGCAGGTCTTCGTCGTCGGCGAGATCCTCGACGACGGCACGGTCCGCGGCGGCACCGGGTGGGGTGTCGAGCTCGCACGGATGTGGGACCGGGAGCTGTGGGTGTTCGACACGCGCACCGAGCGCTGGCACACCTGGGCGGGGAGCGAGTGGCGGGAGGGCGAGCCCCAGATCACGGCCCCCGCGTTCTGCGGCACCGGCACGCGCAAGGTCGACGCGCGCGGCCGAGCAGCCGTCGAGGCGCTGTTTGCCGCCTCGTTCGGGCCCCCCCGGTGACGTGGGCGGCGCTGGGGCTCCTCGCGGCCTGCACCACAGAGGCGCCGGCGCCGCCGGTTCCCCCCTCGGCGGCCGTGCTCGACGTGATCGTAGCGCTCGACGAGGCCGTGGACCGGTCCGCCCAGGGCGACCCGCAGGCGGTGGAGGCCTGGGTTCGGGCGCATCACCGGTTCGAGGCCGACCTGGAGCCGCTCCTGCGCGCGCGACACCCTCCCGAGGTGGTGGCCGCTGCCGAGTACCGGTTCAGTCGGATTCGGGTGGCGCTCGACGGCACGGTCGACGCGGACGCGGTGGCCGAGGTCGATGCCCTCGAGGCCGAGCTCCAGAGCCTGCTCGAGGGGGAGGAGTGACGAGGGCTACTCCCGCCGCCGCCCGCTGCGGATCAGCCGAAAGGGCTCCACCGCGTTCGGCCGCACCTCGACGGTGAGCGGGCCCTCGAGGCCCCCGCGGGTGACGACGACGTAGCGGAGGGGGACTCCCTCGAACGGGCGCTGCTCGGCGTAGGCGTGCGAGTCGCCCACGAGCACCAGCACGGGACGGTCGAACCTGCGCGCGAGCGTCTCGAGCTCGTGGGCGAAGGCCTCCTGCTGGCTGTCGGGCCGCAGCACGTCTGCATGGAGCAGGATCACGGCGGCCCGCACGTTCGCGGGCGCTCCGGCGAGCCCCCCCCGGAGCCAGGAGATGGCCTGGCGCTGCACCATCAGGCCCCGCGTGCCGGGCAGCCCGTGGTCCTTGCCCGCGAAGCTCGGCAGCGCGAGGCCGAGCACCCTCACGCCCGCACGACCGAACCGAAACGCCCCCGTGGAGGTCCCCGGCCAGAAGTCGAGCGGGGCGCGACGCTGGGGCACCACGCCGAGCCACTCCGGCGGGACGAGCCGCTCACAGCGCGCCGCATCGGGCCCGAACGTGGCCTGCCAGGCGCGCCAGGCGGCGACTGTATCGAGCCCGACATCCTTGGTGCGCTCGCAGTCGTTCCACTCGTTGTCGCCCGGCAGCACGAGCGCGGGTGCGGGCGCGGTGCACATCGCCTCGGCGGCCCGGGTGTAGGTGCCGGGCTCGCAGGGGTCGCGGCCCCGCTTGAGGTCACCGAGGTGCACCACCCAGTCGACGGTACCGAGGGTGGCGAGGTCGGTGCGCAGCTGGTCGAGCTCGGCGCGCTCCCCCGGCGGGTCGTAGGGGACGTCGCCCAGCACCGCGAAGCGGAGCTTGGCAGGGGGCAGCGAGGGCACGTCGGACTGCGGAGGGGCCGTGCGCGCCGCGCCCTCGGGGTCTGCCGAGGAGCAGGAGGACCCGAAATCCCCCCCGAAGCACGCCAGCCAGGAGCCGAGTACGCCGATGAACATGCCGGGCGGTGTATCCGCCGGAGCACGCTAAGGCATGACATCGGGGCGGGGATGAGCGTCGAGGGTAGTAGGGTTGGGCCGATGGAGCCGGGCGATCTGAAGGTGGCCAGCGACTTCTGCAACCTCGTGCAGACCGCTCACCTGTTCGAGTTCCTGGGACTCCCCCCCGACGCCGAGCCCGAGGAGGCTCTCGCGAGCCTCGGGGCCCAGCGTGTCCGGCTGCAGAGCATGCAGCACAACCCCAAGTATCGCGATGCCGCCAAGTTCCTCCTCCGGAACTTCAAGCGGCTGGAGCGGGTGGTCGGCGAGCCGCAGGCCCACCTCGACGCCATGCGGCGCCAGCGGGAGGACGAGCGCATCCCGATGCTGATGCTCGCGCTCGAGAGCGTGCTGGTCGACGGGCGGGTGACGGTGGCCGAGGAGCAGTTCCTGCGCCAGGCGAGCCTGCAGCTCGGGATCTCCGAGGAGCGCTACGAGGCCGAGCTCCGCGCGAAGGTGGCAGAGCGCGGAGTGGTGCTCGACGCGGGAGGGGTCCCGGTCCAGGACGAGGAGTCCACGGACCGGTTCGAGTCGCCGGAAGCCAAGCGGGCCTCGCGCCTGAAGGGCGCTGCGGGAATCGGCTGGTGGGATGCGGCGTTCACCCGGCTGCTGCTGGAGTGCATCCCCGGCGGGCCCGCGGACATGGTCGACATGTACTGCCGCACCGGGTTGTCGGCGTCGACGGTGTTGCCGGAGCGGCCCCAGATCCAGTGGACGGGCGTCGACCGGAGCGACGACCGGCTCACCAAGGCCCGGCAGGCGCTGCGAGGCCAGTCCGCGGGGGGCTCGTCGCGGGTCACGCTGTGCAAGGGCAGCCCGGATGCGCTGCCGATCCCCTCCTCGGTCATGGACCACGCGCTGATGATCCGGGCGCTGGCCAACCTCCCCGATACCCGGCCCGTGTTCAGGGAGGCGTACCGGGTGCTGCGGCCAGGGGGCCGGGTGATCGTGGCCGAGCCGGACACGCTGGCGGAGGCGTTCTACTTCCGGGGCCCCCTGCACGCGTACAACGAGGCGTTCCACGCGCTGTGCGCGGAGGTCGACCGCCGGCTGGGGGGCGGGCGCGATCCGCTGGGCCGTCCTGGGCTGGCGCTGGGGCCGTCGCTTCCCGAGCGCGCCACCGAGGCGGGGTTCAGCTCGGGTCCGGTACGGGTGCACGCCTGCCACAACCTGGAGCGACGCCGGTTCGGCAAGCTGGCGCGGCAGCTCCGGCGGTACCCGCAGGCGCTGGCGGAGCGGGTGGGGCTCGCGCGCGACCCGCTTCTCGGGCGCGTGCTCGACGAGGTGGCGAACCTTGAGGTGCGGTTTCGCGACGAGGACGAAGGGGTGGGCGGCCACGTGCTGCCGCTGGTGCTCGTCGTAGGTCACAAGGCATAGGCCTTTGCCCTGGCCGCGCTGCGCGCTCCGCCAGCGAGCTGGGTCCGCTTGCGAAATCACCCGACGCCCCGGGCCAGGAGGCCCGAGCGATCCCGTAGGGTGCACCTCGACCCCCTTGGCTCGCACGGCATGCTTCTTGAACGCGATGCCCGTCGAGCCCGGAGGACGTGTTGGAGATGATGGTCGCGATCGACTTGGGCGACTCGCCGACCCCCCTCGTGGGGCACGCGCGTGGCTGGGCCGAGCAACTCGGTGGGCGCTTGCACCTGCGCGCGGTCTCGGCGGCGCCATCGGACGCCGACCGTACCGACCTCGCCGCGGCAGCGTCCGGGATCCCCGAGGCGCTGGCGGGAACCCACGAGGTTCTGGCGGGAAGCCCGGTTCCGGTGCTGGTGGAGGCGGCGGCGCACTTCGATCTCACCGTGGTGGGCACGCACGGCCGGCGGCACCTCGCCCGACTCACCGAGGGCTCCGTCGCGGCTCAGGTGGCGCGATTGGTGCGAGGACCGGTGCTCGTGCTGCCGGAAGACCATGAGCCACGCGGCCTCGGCGCCCCCCTCCGCGTGCTCGTGGCCCTCGCGCAGCTCGATCTCGCCTTCGTCAAGGGCGTACTCCGGTGGTTCCCGCCCGCTGTGGATCTCCACCTCGCGCACGTCGAGGACGACGCAGGGCTGGTCGGCGGCCGTCGCGGAGGTCCCGCCGAGTGGCCGGATGCATCGGCGTGGGAGGCGCGCCTGGCCGAGGCGGGCATCCAGGCCACGCTACACGGCGTCACGGCTCTGGGTGCCGCCCCCGCTCCCGAGATCGCGACCATGGCCGGGGACGTGGATCCGGACGTCCTGGTCGTTCGCACGCACGGGCGAACGGGGCTCGCCCGGCTGGTCCAGGGAAGCGTGTCCGAGCGTGTCCTGCGCTTGGTCGACCGGCCCGTCCTCGTCTTGACATGAGGCCTGCCCGGAAAAGCCCGGACGAGTCGGGACCGGGTGCCCGCCGATAGGCGACGGTGCACATCCGGAGGTTCCGATGCTTCCCTTGTTCGTGCTCGGTACTTGCTTGTCGACGTCGGCTTCCGCCGATTCGCTCGACGCTTCGACCCTCGACGCACTGCACCAAGCGCTCGACGACCTGGAGAAGGAGGCCGAGGAGATGCACGCCGCCGACCGCAAGACCTGCGAGGAGCGCGCGTCGAGAGGCGGGGTCGATCCCCTTTGCGACGTCCTCGTCGCTCAGCAGCCGGCGCTGTGGGCCCGCGTGCACGCCGCCCGCGAGGAGCTGCGGCTCCTCGAGGAGAACCTGGAGGGCGGAAAGGACAAGGACCCGGTCGGGGGGGTTCGGAAGTGGCTCGAGGGTGTCGAGGAGCTGCTGAAGCGTGAGCTCGAGGAGAAGTCGGACGACGCCTCTGACCTCCAGCACGACCTCGCCCGGGCGGCGGCGGCGTACCAACGCGCCCAGAAGGCGGCAGGCGCTGCCGGTTCCCGCCAGGAAGACGACTGCACGAAGCGCAACAGCAAGGGCTGAGCCGCGCTCTGGACTCCTGCGGCGTCCCTCGAGGTTACCGCCTTCAGGGAGGGGCGATGCCCGAGTTGACAGATCGGCAGGCGTGCGCAGACGACGGACAACCTCTGGTGTTTCGCGTCCACGGTGAAGCGGCGGGTCACGCACCGTTCCTCACGCTCCACGGGTTGTTCTCGTCGGTGCATCACTGGTCGGCGTTCGTCGACCACTTCGCGCCACAGCGGCCTGTGGTCTCCTGGGAGTACCGAGGGCACGGAGGCCAGCCCACGCCGGCGCGCCTTCCGAGCACCGTGGCGCGCTTCGCCGACGACGCACACGCCGTGTGGCAGGCCAGCGAGCAGCCTCCTGCCGTGGTGGTGGGGCTGTCGTTCGGCGTACAGGTCGCGCTGGAGCTCTGGCGGCGACACCCCGAGAGCGTGCGGGCGCTCGTGCTCGTGTGCGGCACGCCGGGTCGCCCGCTCGACCGCCTCACCCGGTCCAAGCGGTTTCGTCGCGTGGCGATTCGCGGCGTGCGGGCCGTCTCGCGGGTGCGCCCCCTGTCGAGGCGCCTCCTCGCCGCTGTCGGGTCCCCCGTCGGGGTCCGGCTGGCCCGGGAGGTGGCTTACCTCACCGGCGGCGCCCACCGTCGAGCGTGCCCGCCGGAGGTGCTCGAGGGG
>CAYMSU010000447.1:0-5297 GCA_964393165.1 uncultured Enterobacteriaceae bacterium | reverse complement strand
TCACCGAGCCCTCGTCGTCCAGGCGGCCGTCGTCGGCTGGCTCCTCGGGGGCGTGGTCGGGGCCTTGCTCGCTGTCGTGTTGGGGAGCGCGCTCGCCGCGGGCGCTCGCCGAGTGTCGTCCTGGGCCGTGCTCCGCATGCTCGGAGGCCGTCCGCTGCGGCCCGTCGAGGCGCCCAGGGTCTACGCGCTGCTCGCCACGCTCGCACGACGCGCGGGCCTGTCGCGGGTCCCTCAGCTGGTGCTGCTACGCTCCGACGTGCCCAACGCGATGACCCTGGGCTCACGCGACGCGCCGGTCGTCGGCGTCACCCGTGGGCTGGTACAGCAGCTCCCCGAGCGAGAGCTCGCAGCGGTCCTCGCCCACGAGATCGGCCACATCGTCCAGGAAGACACCAAGATGATGGCCACGGCGCGTGCCTATGCCCAGGTCACCGGGTGGGCGGGGCAGGCCGGCCTGCTGCTGGTCCTGCTGGGGGCTGTCCTCGGCGCCGCGCAGGCCGCCTGGGTGGGCCTGGTGCTCACCCTCGGGCCGCCGGCGGCCAACCTGGTGATGATGGCGCTGTCTCGCCAGCGGGAGTTCGAAGCCGACCGCCTCGCGGTCGAGCTGACCGGCGACCCCGCGGGGCTCGCAGTCGCGCTGCGGCGCATCGACGCGCGCGGTCGGCTGCTCCAGCGCTGGTTCGGCCTGCCCGGCGGCGATCCCCCGGCGCTGCTCCGGTCCCATCCCGCGACGGAGGCACGGGTCGAGCGCCTTCGGCGCGTCGCGGCCGCTGGCGCCCCCCGCTGATCAGAGGAGCATCCACCAGATCACGCCGAGGGAGGCGCTGGCGAGCACGGTGAGTCCCGCGAAGTGGACCCGCGGAGACCACAGGGGTCGACGGCGTCGTCCGTCGTGAGGGGCATCGAGGCTCCCTTCGATGTCGAAGGTGTCGGGCTGGGCCGGCGCGCGTCGCGCCGCCCGGAGTGCGCGGCGACGGACCATCTCCTCGGCGCGAATTCGGGCGAGCACCACCTGGAGCACCTCGTTGGGCAGCTCCCCGGTGTCCTCGTCCTCGTTGTCGACGCCCCAGCGACGATCCTTGTCCCCCATCGGATCCTCCGAACCGGGCCCGCGGGAGGCCCAGGAGCCTGGACTCGGTGCTGACCGGGGAACCGTCCACTCGCATTCCGCCCAGCGGCCACAGCGGCCACAGACTTCCGATTCGGCAATCTAGATCACGGAAGCGACGGACCGAATCGGATCTCTGATTCCGACAGACCTCAGCCGGCGCGGTAGATCAGGAGGATCAACACCGCGCTGAAGCCCATGCCCCCGAACACCCCGAGCATCCCGGCGATCATGTACTGGGCGACCAGCGGGGTGACGGTGACGGGTGCGAGCGACGGCGGCGCAGAGGGTCGGTCGGCCACGGGCGCTCCCGGCGCAGACCTGGGCACCGGCCGGGAGGAAGGCCGGGTCGGCACCCGTGCAGGCGACGACGCGGGCCGTAGGCTGGGCCGCATGGCGGGAAGCAGAATCGGAGGCGGCGCGCGATGCGCAGCCCCCGCCGGCGCGCTGCGAGGCCGGCGCCGCCAGCTCTCCTCGGCACCGTCGAGCCAGCCGACGAGCGCGTCGATGTCGGGCAGGCGGCGGGGCGCGTAGGGCTCGGTGCACCTGCCCACCAGGTTGCGGAGCCAGTCCGGGCACTCCGGCCCCGGGTCCAGCGCCGCCGACCTCGCTTTCCAGTCCAGCATGCGCTGAGCCTGATCCCTGCGCTCGCCGCCGAACGCCGCCGCGGGGAACGCGGGCTCCGCGGTGAGCACCTCGAACATCAGGCAACCAAAGGCGTAGACGTCGGCCTTGGCGCCATGGTGGGTGGGGTCGTTCAGGACCTCGGGCGCCAGGTAGGCGAGATCCCCGAACGGCGCCTGAAGCAGCCGCTCGAGCTGATGCTGGGTCATCGCGTAGTCGAAGCCCGTGAGCCAGGCGGACTCCACCTCACCGTCCGGATCCGTGGCCAGGAGCACGTTCTTTGGGCGCAGGTCGCGATGCAGCAGGCCGCATGCGTGCACGTGCGAGATGGCATCTGCGAGGGTGCGGAACAGCGCACACGCGCGCTGCCAGGTCAGCGGCCCCGAAAGCAGCTGGTCCTCCAGCGGATCCGCGTCGAACCAGGCGAACGCAGTCCACACGATGTTGCGCTGCGTGTCCACCCCGTAGTCGAGGAGATCCGGCACGGAGTCGTGCTCCAGCGTGCGCAGGGCCTGCACCTCGCGCTTCTGGGAGGCCAGGGTGGTCTCGGACCGGGGCAGCACCTTGAGCCGACACTCCGAGCCCACCTCGACGTGTCGAGCCTTGTACGTACGCGGCATGCCGAGACCGACGAGGTCGTCGATCAGCCAGCTTCCTGTGGACTTCCCTGGAAACAGCACCGCAACCTCAGCGCTTGGCCGTGAAGTAGTGGATCTCGCCCGTGGACCGCGTGATCTGACCGCTCACGTTCCGCTCGGTGATCGTGCCGGTGTAGGACGACACCGTGGCCGCCCCCTCGTCGTCGAGCGAGATGCGCGCCGACGATCCCTCCAGCCGGTAGGTGCCCGTCGCCTCCGTGAGCGGCTCCCCCCGCCGAGACACCGTGGCTCTCACCACACCGTCGTCGCCGAACTCGAAGCGGAAGGTGACCGGACGCCCGTCGATCGTGCCTGCGTAGAGGCCCTCGAAGGCAGCGACCCCCTTCGAGCGGGCGGGCAGCGGCCTCGGCCGGGGCGCGGTGGGCACCGGACGGGCCTGGCCAGCCGGGGGGCCCGAAGGCGGGGGCGCCAATGTGGGAGCGGGCGCCGGAGCCTCCACCGGTAGCTCGCTCGAGGTTCCCGGATCCGAGGATTCCTCCAGGAGGTCCGGCGCAAGATCGGCAGGGGACAGGCCGGCAGGCACCGCCGGTGCCGGAGTCGCGACGGGGAGCGGCCCCACGCTCACGGAGCCCTCCGCCGGCTGGTCGCTGGCCGCCGACGCTCCGCCGGTGTCGGTCGAAGCGTAGATTCCGAGCACGAGCGCGGTGGTGACCACGAAGGTGGTCATGAAGGTGGCGAACAAGCCCAGCGTGTGGCCCGCGTCGTCGCCGCCGACGCCCTGCGCGGAGCCGGGAGCCTCGAGGTACACCGTGCGATGGACCGCCGGCCGTGCCCCCTGAGGAGGCACCACCGGCGGCGCCTCCGGCCGATACCCACCGTGAACCACGAGCTCCGCGACCCGCACCCAGCCGTCGGCCGGACGGTCGGTCCCGCAACTCGAGCAGGCCTCGTCTCCGGCGGACACCTGGCTCTCGCAGGAGGGGCAGCGGTGACGCACCCGGTCACGCTGTCG
The DNA here is from genome assembly GCA_964393165.1 of uncultured Enterobacteriaceae bacterium. Taxonomy (GTDB): domain Bacteria; phylum Myxococcota_A; class UBA796; order UBA796; genus DRPG01. Next base: position 1,954 of record CAYMSU010000447.1, on the reverse strand, counting down.
CGCCTTCTCCTCGTCGTGCGCCAATCCCACCTCGGGCTGGTTCAAACGCGAGCGATGGGCAAGATCCAAGGCGAGATCAGGTAAGGCCACCGCTCGAGGAGCCATAAAGCGTTGCTCCGCAGGCGGCCAGGGGTGGACCGACCCGGTATCCCCGAACCCTGGGCTCTCCCTGGCGAGCGGGCTCTGCTGGCGTCGTGGTCACCGGCCCCGCGCGACCTGGAGGATGGCCATTCGGTCGCCCAGATCGTCGACATCGAGCACCAGCCTGCGCTCCTCGCGCGTGAGCCGGAGCTCCCGCGCCAGCACATCGACGAGCGCAACCGGAGCGAGGCTGGGCGCCATGGCCAGCCGTCCGAGCGGCTCCCCCCGCGCCCGACGACCGCGGAGGATCTCGGCTGCAGCCTCGCGCAGAGCGTCAAGGCTGCCGCGATCCTCGGGGCGGAGTGCAGGATCGGCAACTCGAGTGACGAAGGCCCGCCAGTCGCCCGCGGGCTGTCCTCGCGTGACCCGATGGACGACCTGCAGGATGGCCCGAACACCCTCCCCGTCTGCGTCGAGCTGCTCGAGGCGGGCAAGCACCCCCCGCGGCTCGAGATCCGCCACCTCGTGGGGGCGTCGGTCCGCGGGAAACACGGCGACCCAGCCGTCGCCGGCGTGAGCCGCCCGCAGGGCCTCGACGGTCTCCTGGCGACCCGCGTACAGCCCGATCGGGCTTCCGGGCAGCGCCACGTCCTCGACGATCCCCATCACCGGCACCACGGCAGCCTCCGGGGCCTCCACCGCGGCCCCGTCCTGGGGCCCTCGCAGATCGGGCCGCCCGGCGGCCGGGTCCCACGCCGCGCGCCACTCCCGATACCGGGCGTCGAGCACGGGCAGGAGGGCGTCGTAGGAGGCCCAGGAGTCCGGCACGGCGAACTCCGACGGGAGGTCGGCCGCGAACGCCTGGTAGTCCGCGAAGTACCCGCCCTCGCGGGGATGGAGGTAGGAAGCCGCGAACGCGAGGCCCTCGTCGTTGAACATGTCGTCGAGCAGTGCCGCGTCCCAGACCCGGATCAGCGCAGGGCCGGTCGTCTCGCGCCGCCGGAACGCCGCGAACGCTTCCGGCGCGCGATCCTCGAGCCAGCCCGCGGTCAGCCCCCGCTCCACCGCCCAGCCGAAGAACAGGCCCATGTGCACGCTGGCCTGATCGTCGTCGAGGCCGCGAGCCCGGACCGACGCCAGGTGGAACACGGCCTTGTCGAACACGTACGCGTCGCCAGCGATAGGCGCCTCCCGAAGCATGGTGGCCGACCCGGGACCCGATCGCCAGCGCCCCGCCGGAGCGCTCGCGCTCGAATGGCGGCGATCCGGGCGGATCAGGCAGCGCACCTCCGGAAGTGACCGCCTGGGTGTTCGCGCGGGCCCCGCGGGCGCAGTGGAGGAAGAGTATCCCGCTGTAGATCGCGGCAGAACCCGACGATCGACGGGAGTTCACCGATTGCCCTTGTGCACGACCCGGCAGTCACGGAATGATGCCGGAGTTCGGCCACCCGCCGACGTTCGATTCGCAAGCGAGGTTCGCTTGCCAACGCAGCTCGCAGCGAGCGGAACGCGCGCGAGGCCCCCGAGTTCGCAGGACGGCTGGATGAAGCGATGCCCGGAGTGTAGCGCCGAGTACGACGACTACGTCGAGTACTGCTTCGTCGACGGAGCGGAGCTCGTCGCCCCGGCACGAGCCCGACCGCCGCGTGGTCCATCTGCGGCCACCGCCGCAATGCTACCCTGGATTGGCCTGCTCGCCGGCTTTGGAGTCGCGTCTCTGCTGGCTCTCGTCATCGTGATCGCCATGATCCTGTTCCAGGGGCCCGAGACCTCCTCCCGGGCCGCTCCCCCGCAGAACGCCCGCACCACGCTCCCCGCCCCCACCCCCGCCTCACTCCCTCCCGCCACGCCCTAGGACCGGAGCTCCGGAATG
>CAYMSU010000446.1:0-5313 GCA_964393165.1 uncultured Enterobacteriaceae bacterium | reverse complement strand
CCCCCGTGTTGTGTGTCGAGGGGATTCCGGGCCAGGCAAGTGGCCCCGAATCAGACATCGCCCGAGGCAACGGGCGCTCAATCAGACAGATCCGGCCCGATCCGCCGACCTGGGGCGCGCTTGCCGTGCCATGTGCCGCGTTCGTCCGTGAGCGCCGCCGCTCGGAGTCTGACTCGAGGCTCGATGCTTCGGCGCGTGTCTGACTCGACCCGCGTTGCCTCCCCAGGGCCGGGGCACGTCGACACGGCCACGCGGCCAGGCTAGCTGCCGACCGCGTACGGCCGCCCAGACCAGCGGCGCCGACGGGGAGACGATCACGATGCACCTCCTGACCACCGGTCTCGTGTGGACCGCCCTCTTCGCCAGCCCCGCGGAGGCGGGCCAGCGCGTGTACCTCAACGACCCGTTCACGGGCATCTACGCGTACGACCCCGCAGACTGGGCCGGCTCGAAGACGCTCGTGCACGCGGAGCCCGGGATCACCAGCCTGAGCGCCGGCCCCGCCGCCAACACCCTGTACTTCACGCGCACGATCACGACGGCGACGCCCACGGGCTCGACGACCACCCACGTGCTGGAGGCGCTCGATCTGCTGACCGGGACCGTCACGCAGGTCGCCGGGGACGACTTCCGGTGGAACGGGCCGGCCGCCCTCGGCGAGGGCCGCGATGGCTCGATCTTCCGGGGGTCCAGTCGGTTCTCGCAGCGGGTGGACCTGGCCACCGGCGCCATCGACGAAGAGTTCTTCCACCCCGACTACAGCTACACGGGCGACCTCGCCGTCGACCCCACCACGGGGCTGCTCTACGCAGCGATGCACGCGTCCCCGTTCTCCCCGTCCGACTACCGCCTCGCGCTGCTCGACTTCACGGGCACCACCCCGATCTCGTTCGGCACGCTGACGTTCACCGAGGCCTCGGTCACCGAGGTCGGCCCGCTCGCCGACCAGCTGTGGGGGCTCGGCTTCACGCTCGACGGGCAGCTCTGGGGCATCACCCCCGTCGGCTTCAACGAGACCGAGCCGGCCACCGTCTGGCGCATCGACAAGACCACCGGCACGATGTCGAACCCCGTCGTCCTCGACCACAACGCCTTCGACATGGCGACCATGCCCTACCCCGTCGACGAGGACGCGTGGGACTGCACCGGCACCCCGGGCGACGCCGACGCCGACGGGATCTGTGACGACGTCGACCTGTGCTTCGGCGACGACGTGAGCGGCGACACCGACGGCGACGGCGTCTGCGACGACCTGGACGTGTGCCCGCTCGACGCCACCGACGACGTCGACCTCGACGGCGTGTGCGACAGCGACGACGCCTGCCTCGGGGACGACCTCACCGGCGACACCGACGCGGATCAGGTGTGCGACGACGTCGACACCTGCGACGGCAACGACGCCTCCGGAGACCCGGACCTGGACGGGCTGTGCAGCGATCGCGACAACTGCCCGGCACAGGCCAACCCGGACCAGGCCGACCAGGACGGGGACGACATCGGCGACCCGTGCGACGCCGACAACGACGGTGACCTCGTCGACGACGACCTGGACAACTGCGTGGGGGCGTCCAACCCCGACCAGAGCGATCTCGACGGCGACACCCTGGGCGACGTCTGCGACGATGACGACGACGGCGACGGGATCGACGACCTGGACGACAACTGCCCGATGCACGCGAACGCGGCGCAGGCCGACCTCGACGGCGACGGCCTCGGCGACGTCTGCGACGGCGACGACGACGCGGACGGCATCGACGACGAACACGACCGCTGCCCGGGCACCCCGCTCGACGTGCTCTACGACGACCACGGCTGCTCGGCGCGCCAGCGGATCGAGCTGCGCTGCGGCGAGCCCGACGACTACCACCTGCGCGCGCTGTACCTGGTGTGCGTGGTGCACGAGAGCGGCGCGGCGCGCCGGGCCGGGCTGCTCACCGGCCGGGAGCAGGCCGCGCTGATCCGGGAGGCCAAGCTGTCGCTGTGGGATCGCTTCGGGGGGTACCGGCGCCGGCTGGGTCGGTGTCGGTGACCCGCGCCGGCTGGCTCGGAGGGGCCGCGCTCGTGGGGGTCGGGGCGTTGCTGGCCATCACGTGGGCGCTCGTGGGTTCGCAGGGCTCCGGCGACCCCGCCGAGAGCCCCGCTCCGCGGTCCGCGCCGCCCGCGGAAGACGGGAGCGCCCGGTCGGCGGCGCCCGACGGGCCCGCGCGCGTCGCGCCCCGGCCAGCCGCCCGGTCCGCGGCGGAGGGCGCGGGCCCCCCTCCGTCCACGGAGACGGTGATCCGAGCGACCGAGGCCGAGCTCGAGCAGCGCTCCACGCGCTCGGCCGAGGCGCAGATCGCCCGCCACCTCCAGCGCCTGGACGTCAAGGCGGACGAGGCCGAGCAGGCGGGCAACGCCGAGCACGCGCGGCTCCTCCGCGAGCGCGCCCGCCTGCTGCGGGAGCGGCTGGCGCGCATGCAAGAGGCGGAGTGACCGCGGGGGAGATTCTTTTTCGATCCGCGAGGTAGGGTGTCTGTGTTCGGGACCCGCGGTGTCCGACCGGCGCCCCGCGACGCGAACCGACCCGCGAGCCGACCCGCGAGCCGACCCGCGAGCCACCAGGAGTCTGCATGCACTCGTCCCGGTCCCCCGCCTGGCGCGCGCGCCTCGGGCGGTGGGCGATCCCCGGCGGCATCGGGGCCGCCGTCGGCCTCGGCGCGCTGCTCACGGCCCCCGGGGTCGCGCAGCCGCCCGCGCCAGCGGCCTTCTGTGAGGTCTACGCCGGTGCGCCCGCGTGCGCGGCGGGCGAGGTGTCCTGCGACACCTGCCACGTGGCGCCGCCCCGCCTCAACGCGTACGGCGCCGACGTCGCCGCCCGGCTGGTGCCGAGCGAGGCCCGCCCCCTGCACGCCGACGTCTTCACCGCAGGGCTCGCCGACGCGCTGATCGCGGTCGAGGGCCTCGACTCCGACGGGGACGGCTACCTCAACGGCGAGGAGATCGACGCCGGCACGAGCCCTGCCGACGAGGGCAGCGTGCCTGTGGCGCTTCCCTGCGTCGATGCGGATCCGGGCGACCCCTGGGACCTCTGCGGGTACGACCCGGACTACGCCTTCAAGAAGGTCATGCTCGACTTCTGCGGGATGTCCCCGAGCTACGCCGAGCGGCAGGCCTTCCTCGACGCGAGCGACCCCTCCCGGGCGCTCCACGACCAGCTCGATGCCTGCCTCGACACCGAGTTCTGGCGCGGCATCGGGGGCAAGGTCTGGAACCTCGCCAACCGCAAGATCGGGCCCCAGCAGGCGGTGAAGTCGGGCAAGGGCGCGGGCCCGATTCCCCTGGCCGACTACGACGACGACTACGCCTACTTCGTGTGGACGCAGACGGACGATCGCGACGTGCGGCTGGTGCTGACCGGGAAGTCCTTCGTCGACGCGGGGCGGGTCGACGGCGCGACCGTCTACACCGAGTGGACGCGCACGCCGCAGCGCGACATCGACGAGCGCGGCTTCGACGTGGCCCAGCTCGTACAGCGGCGGTTCCGCGCGGGCATGCTCACGCACCGCTGGTTCCTAATGTCGAACACGATGTTCACCGCGATCCCGCGAACGACGGCGGCGCAGGCGTACCGGGCCTACCTCGGCTACGACATCGCGCTCCTCGAGGGCCTCGCGCCGGTCTCCGCGGAGCCCGTGGACTACGACAGCAAGGGGGTCGACGCCGAGGACTGCGCCGTCTGCCACTCCACGCTGGACCCGCTGTCGTACCCGTTCAGCCGCTACGAGGGGATCGGCGGAGGCATGAACGTGCTGCCCTACAGCTACAACCCCCGGCGGCTGCAGGGCTTCGTCGACACCGACGGGGCCCTCGTGGCCGAGACCCCCGAGGAGGGGGTGCTGTTCGGCCAGCCGGTCACCGATCTCGTCGAGTGGGCCGAGGTCGCCGCGAACAGCGAGGCCTTCCGTCGCGCCACGGTGCTCGACTACTGGCGGCTCCTCCTGCGCGAGGATCCGCGCCCGTCCGAGCAGCTCGAGTTCGCGGAGCTCGTCGAGGGCCTCGGCACGGACCACGGGTGGCGCGTCGAGTCGATGCTCCACGACCTCGTCGACACGGAGGCCTACGGTGCGCCTTAGTCTGCTTGCTCTGTCGGTCCTCGCGGTGTGCGGGGCGTGTGGCACGGCCGAGGTTCGCGAGGCCTCGCCCAAGGCCCGGGTGGTGCCCAAGGCGGGCGACGTCTGGGGCCGCGACCTGGCCCGGGGCCTCGCGCTGCACCCCTGGGAGCTCTGCCACGAGCTGGGCGAGCTCGACTGTATCGGCGACGCCCACCGGATCACCCTCGGCGGCGTCGAGCCGACCCGCCTGGGGATCGACGAGCCCCTCGAGCATCCCTCGGCGAGCGCCCCGATCGCGGCCGATCGCGTGGCCCTGGCCGCCTGCGCGGCGCGCCTCGAGCGCGACAAGGCCGGGCCGGCGGTCCTCTTCGGTCCGGTCCTCGACAAGGACGGGCCTGCGGCCCGCAAGAAGGTCGCGAAGGATCTGGTGATCCGGCTGCTGTCCCGCGACGCCACGCCCCCCGAGGTCGACGCGCTGGTCGAGCTCTACGACGAGCTCGAGCCCCTCTCGGCGTCGCCTCGCGACGACTGGGCGGTGGGCGCCTGCGTGATCGTCGCCACCTCCCTCGAAGCCCTGTTCTACTGAGGTCCTGCATGTTCACCCGACGCGACTTCATCCGGGGCCTCGCCGCGGTCAGCGGCGGCTACGGGGCCTCGCTGCTCCTCGACCCGACCGCGCTCGCCCAGGCGGCGAAGGAGCCTCGCTTCCTCATCGTGCTGTGCGCCAGCGGGGGCGGCTCGATCATCGACGGGCCGCTCGCGATCCGCGCGAGCGAGTCGAAGACGCCCGAGGCGCTCAACACGTTCCCCGACGCGCTCGTGACCTCCTGGGAGGGCTCCCCGTTCCGGGCCGTCGACCAGTCCGGGAGCGCGATCGGCGCCATTCCCGCGGCGTTCTCGGTCGAGCCCTCCACGTTCTTCGCGCGCCGCCGCCAGGACCTGATGGTGACGACGTGGACGCGCACCAGCGTGAACCACCAGATCGGCCAGCGCCGCGCGGTCACCGGCAACGAGGCCTGGCGGGGGCGGACCCTCCAGGAGATCGTGGCCTGGCAGTACGGCATGGACGCGCCCATCGCGAACGTGCACCTGCTGGCGGGCAGCGGCTACGCCGAGCCCGGCACCGACGCCACGGTGCCGACCTTCGCGCGCGGCCAGATCGTCGCCAACCCCACCGTGTGGCCGCTGTCCCTCGACGGCGCGCGGGGCCAGCCCTACCCGA
>CAYMSU010000445.1:0-5325 GCA_964393165.1 uncultured Enterobacteriaceae bacterium | reverse complement strand
GGTGGAGCTCCGTGGCGACCAGTGGTGGCGGTGGGCCCAGGCGAGCCAGGATCGGCCCCGCCGCTTCCTCGCGCGCGACGGGCAGTGCTACGGCCCCGACCAGGTAGCCTGGGTACAGGCCGAGGGAGGGGGCTTCTGGCGCCTCGGCCGCCAGGGAGCGCTTCGCCTCGCCGGCCCCGCCGACCCCGCGCGAGTCGTCGGGGCCGCCGCGTCGGACTTCGAGCTCGCCGTGCTCACCGACGCGCGCCTGTACCTCGGGGTTCCTGGGGACTGGACCGCCTTCGCGCTCCTCGACGGTGTGCCCCGGAGCGTGGCGGGCGCCGCCGATGCCCTGTGGGTTCTCACCACCGACGAGCTGCTGCGCTGGTCGGGCGGCCGGTTCACCGCGATCCGCGGCGTCGACCCCGCGGTCCACCTCGCCCGCGAGATCCTGCCCCACGCTGCCGGGGCATGGCTCGTCGGCGACGGGCAGGCCTGCAACGTGGCCGTGGAGCCCGCCGCGATCCGGATCGAGGGGCCGCGGCCCCACGAGCGACGCGTCGACGACGCCTTTCAAGCCTTCGCGAGGCTCGCGAGCGCGCGCCGCGAGCCCCTCGAGGGCTGGAGGCTGCGGGCCACGCTGGATGGGGTGCCACTCGACCTCGCGCCCGGCCCGGAGGACGGCTGGGCGCTGTCGGGGTCGCTCAGCGAGCCGGGGAGCCACCTCCTCGCGTTCTTCGCCGAGGGCGCCGGGCAGACCGCCGTGCGCCGCCTGTACCTCGAGCGGGAGGGCCCGCCGGGGATCTCCTGGGTCGAGGAGGTGCAGCCCCTGTACGCGACGACGTGCACCCAGGCGGGCTGCCACGGGCCCGGCAGTCGGCTCGGGAGCTTCGCGACCTACGGCGACTGGATCGCGCGGGCCCAGATCCTGGAAGATCGGCTGGTCGTGAGCCGGGACATGCCCCCTCCGGGCGCTGCCCAGGGCTGGGGCCAGGACGAGGTCGACATCATCGCCGCGTGGTTCGAGGGGGGAATGCAGCCATGAACAGGTATGCGAGCTTGCTGGGGCTCGCCGGGTGCCTCACCTCCGTGGTGGAGCCCGCGGAGCAGCCGATCGTCGAGGATCCTCCGGTGCCCGTGGTGCCGGGGTTCGAGGCCGGAGAGCCGGCGATCCCGTGTGATCTGGAGAGCCTGGTGCCCCCCCAGGACCAGGTCCGCCGGGTCAAGAACCTGCTCACCGGGCTGGCCGTCCGCGACGACGAGCTGGCGGCGGTCTCCGAGGACCCGACGGCGCTTCGGGAGCTGGTGGCGGACTGGGCTCAGACCCCGGCCTTCGAGCGGAAGATGGCCGGCTTCTTCCGCAAGACGATGCAGCTCGACGACGTCACCGACCTCGCGCGGCAGATCACGAACTCCGACAGCAACAACCGGATGCTGCCGGCGCTCGAGGACAACCTCCGGGAGTCCTTCGTACGGACCGCCCTGCGCATCGTGGCCGAGGATCGCCCGTTCACCGACGTGGTCGAGACGCGGCGGTGGCAGATGACCACCGGCATGTTGGCCTGGCTCCGGGCGCTCGACGGCGAGCCCGAGGAGGTCGAGCAGATGCGCTTCTACGTCGCGCCCTACGCCTCCGACGGAGTCACCTTCGACGAGCAGACCCCGCTCTCCGAGCAGATCGCGGCCCACACGTTCTTCGCGCCGGGCCTGGACCTGGCGTGCGCCGACGACCCCTATGTGGTGCCCTACCGGGGCACCCGCCGCTACATCGAGACGCTGAGCACGATCTTCGGCCACTCCCCCTCGGGCGATGCCTGCGAGGTGTCGCTGGGCCTGTTCGGGCCGGAGGACTTCGCCGACTGGCGCGACGTCACGCTGGTCTCGGCAGAGGACGAGCCCCCGGTGGCGTTCTACGACGCGCCGGAGCTCCGCGGGCGCACCACCCTGCCGCTGAGCACCCCGAGGGCCGGCTTCTTCAGCCATCCAGCGTTCCTCGCGAGCTGGGACACGAACGTCGACAACAGCCACCGGGTGACCATCAACCAGGCGCTGATCGTGGCCCTCGGCTTGCAGTTCGAGTCGTCCGACAGCACCACTCCGCTCGGCGACGAGGGGCTGTCGAGCGACCACGCGTCGCCCGAAACGGCCTGCTACGGCTGCCACAAGAACCTCGATCCGATGCGCAACTACTTCAAGAACGCGTTCGCCGAGCCCTACTACGCAGCGCCGGATCCCGACGACGAGGACGAGGACTCGCAGTGGGAGCGCGCCTCGTTCGCGTTTCAGGGGTTCACCGGCGATGCCAGCGCTCCCGACGAGACCCTGGTCGACCTCGGGCGACACCTGGCGGCTCATCCCCACTTTGCGACGGGCTGGGTGCAGAAGCTGTGCTACTTCGCGAACAGCGAGCCCTGTGACGACAGCGATCCGGAGCTCGCTCGGGTGGTCGAGGCGTTCGAAGGCTCCAACTTCTCGTTTCGCACGCTGCTCGTCGAGCTCTTCTCGTCACCGCTGGTGACGCGCGGGGCGTGTGCGGACGACCACGCCCGGCAGATTGGCGAGGCGAGCATCGCGCGGCGCGGCCACTTCTGCGCTGCGATGGCGGAGCGGCTCGGTGTCGACGAGGTCTGCACGACCGGCCGGAGCCGGGCCGACGACCTCGCCCAGACGGTGCCCGACGACGCGTGGTCGAGGGGCCGGGAGGCCCCGGAGCTCGTGTCGTCGCCGTCGCTGTTCTACACCTCCACGCTCGACGCGCTGTGCCAGGCGATCGCGAACAACGTCGTGAACCGTGACGAGACGCCGCTGACGACCTCGGATCTGGACGGCTCGGTCCGGTTCCTCGTGACCGACGTGATGGGCCTGCCGCCCTCGGATCCGCGGCATGGTCCGGTCCTCGAGCGCCTGCAGGGCGTGGTCGAGGCCGCCGACGAGGTCGGCGCAGGCTCGGCCGAGCAGCTGCGCACCGCCTTCGTCGTGGCGTGCAACTCCCCCTTCGTGGCCACCCTGGACCTGTGAGGCGACCCATGCACGACTCCCGACTCACCCGTCGGCAAGCTCTGCGCGCCGCCCTGCTGGGCAGCGGCCTGTTCGGGCTACAGGCCCTGGCGACGGGCCTTCCGCGAGGGGTGTTCCGCCACGGACTGTCCGCGCTCGACGCGCACGCCGCGGCTTCGGGCGCCCGCCGGCCCCAGTACTTGCTGCTGCTCACCTCGAGCGCGGGCGAGCCGATCAACGCCAACGCCCCGGGCGCCTACGGCATCGAAGGGATCACCAACAACCTCCACCCGGAGATGGCCCCCACGGACCTGTGGCTCGGCGGGCACAAGACGGTGGCCGCCGCGCCGTGGGCCACGCTGCCGGAGTGGGTGCGCGCGCGCACCTGCTTCGTGCACCACCGCACGTACCAGAACTCGCATGCGCAGTACCACAAGGTCATGGGCCTCGTGGGGAGCGCGAAGAACGAGCTTGGCAGCGGCAGCGAGCACCTGTCGTCGCTGATCGCGTCCGAGACCGCGCCGCAGCTCGGCACCATCCAGGCCGAGCCCATGCGGCTGACCGGGGGCGGCGAGGAGCTCGCGTTCCAGGGGCGCGTCATCCAGGCCATCGATCCGTCCACGCTCGCCGACGTCTTCGCCGCGCCCGAGGGCGACCGGGACCTCGCCCTCGCCCAGGTGCGCGACGCGGCGATCGACGACCTGTGGGCGCTCGCGCGAGCCGAGGGCACGCCTGCGCAGCGCGCGCTGGTCGACCGGTTCGCCAGATCCCGGGAGCAGGCCCAGCAGCTCGACGAGAGCCTGGTCGAGCGGTTCTCGACGATCCGGGGGCGTAGCGAGGAGGACACCGTGCGCGCGGCGCTCACGCTGTTCTTGATGAACCTCACCCCGGTCGTCACCGTCAAGCTCAAGTTCGGCGGCGACAACCACGCCGACGTGGGACTCGTGCGGGAGCGCGACCAGCACCTGAGCGCGCTCGAGGTGCTCCACACGTTCTTCGCCGAGCTTCGGGGCACGCCGATCGAAGATCAGGTCGTGGTCGCCAACCTCGACGTGTTCGGGCGCACCCTCGGTCGCCGGGGCGACGAGGGCCGGGATCACAACCTCAACCACCACGTGATGATGATCTCGGGGGCGGGCGTGGGGCCTGGCGTGTACGGCGGCATCGCCCCGTCAGGCAACGACTTCGGCGCCACTGGGCTCGATGCGGCCACGGGGCAGTCGGCAGAAGACGGCGACGTCCCCCCCGAGGAGACGCTCGAGGCCGTCAGCAAGACGCTCGCGACGGTCTGTGGGGTGGCCCCGGAGGCGGTCGAGCGCCGGATCGACGGGGGAAAGGTGATCGCGCCGGCGGTCACGCCGGCCTGACGTCACGGGCTCGCGAGCCGAAGGATGTCGTCGTCGGACAGCTGGGAAGGCAGCTGCACCGCGCTCCGCTCGCTGCGCAGCCGGGTCGCGCGCCCCTCCGCGAGCAGGTGGAACTCGCCCGGGCCCTGCGCGCTCAGGTGCCGACCGTCGGTGTGGGCGTCGGCCAGGAGGGGCTTGAGCTTGCGCAGCGCGGTGTCGCCGCCCTGCAGGCGCCCCACCAGCCAGGTGCGCAGGTTCTCGCGCGCCCGGTAGTCGAAGTCGCCGGGCGACTGCGTGGCCAGCACGAGCCCCAGGCCGGCCGAGCGGGCGCGCCGAAGCAGCCCCATCAGCGGCTTCTTCGTGGGGGGCTCCCCCAGCGCGGGCAGGTAGATGTCGGCCTCGTCGATCATCAGGACCGCCTGCAGCGCGGGCGCGGGGTGCGCGCTCGCCCACCGGCCGATCTCCAGCAGTAGCTGGGTGACCCAGAACTGGACCTCCTTGGGGCCCAGGAACTTGGTGCTGACGATCGACAGCCGGGTCTTGCCGGCCGCGCCCCGCCCGAGCAGCGCGCCCGCATCCAGCGGCTCGGCGCCCTGGCCGAACAGGGGCCCCCGCTGCGCCGCGAACGACTGCACGTCGAGCGACACCTTGTCGAGGTAGTCGGCGAGGTTGCCGAGCTTTTCGAGCAGGGCCTCGTGCCGGTCGCCCAGCGCCTCCTCGAGGATCGGCAGCGTGACCCGCCCGTCGGCCTCGACCTCGGCCAGGTACTCGAGCGTGAGCAGCAACACCGCCCGCTTGTGGGCCGCCGTGCCCTTGGTGGTGTAGCCGAGGGCGTCGCCCAGGGACTCCGCCGCCATCCGCACCGCGAGCTGCTGCTCGTGGGCATCCCGGCTCGCCGCCGGCAGGAGCGGAACCTCGAGGCTGCGGCCCCCTCCGTGGCCCGGCGTGTACAGCGCGACGTCGCGCTGCTTCAGCGCTTCGGCGGTGCTTTTGTCCGAGACCG
>CAYMSU010000444.1:0-5373 GCA_964393165.1 uncultured Enterobacteriaceae bacterium | reverse complement strand
GGCGAGTGAAGCCAAGTGAATTCTGGTCGAGGAGGAGCCTCACGCCCCGTCGGCTGCCGCCGCTGAGGGCCAGAAGTGTTCCTCCTCATCGGCCATGGCCGCGGCAAAGGCGAGCACTTGCTCGATGTCCGCCAGCTCGAGATCGGGGTAGTCGCGAAGCAGCGCGTCGTGACTTGGGTACGACGCCACGGCACGGAGCACGTCACGCACGGACATCCGCAGCCCGCGGACGCACGGCTTGCCGCCGAGCTTGCCGGGTCAACCGTGATCGAGACCGGCACGCTCCACCCCGCGGAGCGAGCCCCACCGCGGGGGTGGAGCGCAGCGGAACCGCCGCAGGGGGGCGACACAGGTCGCGGGATGGCGGGGCATCCTCGGGGTTGTGTCTGTGTAGCGGACAAAAGTCGGGGGTGGATCCGCCATCCCCGGAGTTGTGTCCACGAGCGGGGGCGTCGGGCCCACGGCGGCCAGGCGAGCCACCGCCTGCGCTTGCCCCCGCATCTCCGTGCCGATCTTCCAACAGGAGGGGGCCACGGTCACACTGCTCCCGGCGCTGGGCTGCGCCCCGCACCGGTCCCTGGGCTCCTGGCGACAGCGCCGAGCGGCGGCGCCTCCTGGCGGGGACGCGACAGCCCAGGGCGCGGGGAGGCCGGGCCTCCGGACGGAAGCGCCACCTCCGCGGCCCCCCGGGAACCCGGATCATCTTCCACCCGTTGCCCGACGTTCAGCCGCGCGAGCTCCGCCCGGCAGTCCGCCACGGAGAAGGGTGAGCACCGTGCTCGCCACCAGCCCGCTGATCACTGTCGACCTGGGGTCCGCAGTGGGCCACCGTCGAGGCCAGCGGCCGCCGTGACCATCGGCGGCCTCTAGCCCTGAAAGAAGCGCTCGTACCGGATCGAGGAGACTGGATCTAGCCGCTCCCGCCGGGGGCTCCCCGCGCAGCGCCCGGCTCCCCCGCATAGGGCGCCACGATGTACCGGATCACGATCCGCGCCCCCCGCTCCGGCACCGACGGGCCGTGGAAGCTCACCACCCAGTTCGCCGCGTCGTAGGACCAGCCGCGTGCCCCATCCCGGAACACCGGCTCGTCGTCGACCAGGATCTCGATCGTGTCCGGGTCGGCGGCGTGGGTCAGCTGAAACCGCTCCAGGATCCCCAGCGCGTTCAGCCCCAGCTCACCCAGAATGCCCGACCAGTCCTCCTCGCAGATCCGATTGAGCGTGCCCCCCGTCTGCAGCGCCGCCTCGGCGTAGCGGTAGCCGGCCAGCGCGATCTCCCCGCAGGACCCGTCGAACGGGCCCACGATGCCGCTGATCTGAAGGTGGCCGCCCAGCTCCTTGTAGCCCCGGAGCCGCTCCACCATGTCGGTGACCGGCACGAGCAGATGCTTGTCGCGGTAGCAGGCCTCCGGCGGCGCGTCGTCGAGCAAGCCGTAGTCGGAGCAGTCGTCCTCGTCGCTCACGAACACGATCAGCAGGTTCGCCTGATCGCGCAGGAACCCGAGGTTCTCCTGGATCTGCATGTGCGGCGCCAGCGCGTGCACCGCCGCCTGCAACCCCTTCTCCTTCTGCCGCCCCCCCACCCCGATCGCCGCCCGCTCGGCGAACAGCTTCACGTAGTCGTCGTCCTTCGTGAGGTACCGCGGGCTGCCCTCCAACACCCCGGACTGCGGATCTCCGGTGGGCTGGCTCGTGGAGATCACCCCGAGGTGAAAGTCGATGTCGGCGCTGTCGAGCGCATCCGCGAACGAGTCGAACCCCTCGGCGAGCGCCACCTGCTCCTGGAGCATGGAGTCGCTGTCGTCGATCACGAAGAGGATGTCGACCTGATCGGTGGGCGTCTGCACGAAGGTGTCGATGTGCTCGTTGGACACGAGCCCCTGCTCACTGGCGCAGGCCGCCAGCAGCCCGAGCACTCCCCCCGTGATCCCGCGCATCGCCATGGTGCCCCCCCCGGGTCGCTAGGCGAGGCCCTGCTCCTCGATGAGCTCCCGGGCAACCTCGACCGCGCGCCGCATGGACTTCTCGAACTCGGCCACGACGGCCTTCTCGATCTGCCCGCCGACCAACATTACCCGCACGCGGATGTCACCGTCGACCACCCGGCGGCAGCCCGTGGGCGTGGGCTCGAGCACGGTGGAGCCCGACACGTCGACCTTGTCGGTCAGGACCTCGAGCTTGACGGTCCAGTCGATGCGCCGAGCGGCGGGGTCGAGCTCGTTCTCCTGCACGTAGGAGAGCTTGGACGCGCCGAGCAGGCTGGAGACCATGCCGGGCAGCTCCCGCTCGGGCTCGGTGCGCAGCCGCCGGAGGATCCGGCCGCCGGCCCGGGGCGCCTCGTCGAGCACCTCCTGCGAGATCTGCGCGCGCTCGTTGAGCCGCTGCCGGTACTCGGGCGACTCGAAGAGCGCCCAGGCGGCCTCGGGCGTGATGGGAAGGTCGGACTCGACGCGCAGCTTGGCCATGGCCCCTCCGGCTCGGATGTCGAGCGGTTAACTGGATGCCGGCCGCGCTGCCGGACCGCGGCCGCCCACGCCCGGCCGAGCCGAGGGGCGGCACCCGCCTGCGCGGGCCCCCCGGCCCCCCTCGGACCGTCGCGCAGCGCGGGCCGAGCGCCTCGCGCAGCGCCACTCCTGTCTTCAGACGCCTGTCCGGCCTCGAGGAAGGGCCCCAGGCGTCAGGGCATCTGCTCCGTGAGCTGGCCCTGGAGCTTCAGCAGCAGCGCCTGCGCCAGCCGGTAGTCGGTGCGCGCCTTCGCCGCCTCGGCCCGCGTGCGATCGACCTCCGTACGCGCCTCCAGCACGTCCTTCTGCAGCGTGCGGCCCGCCGACGCCAGCGCCTCCTCCGCGGCCAGCGTCTCCTCGGCCAGCTGCACGTTCGCGTCGGCCAGATCCATCTGCTGCCGCGCCGACTGCAGCGCCCGCACCTGCTCCTCCACCTGCGCGGCGATCTGCCGCTCCTGACCCCGCAGCTCCTGCTCGCGCTGCGCCAACACCGCGCTCAGCCGCGACAGCTCCCCCCGCGCCGCCCGGTTCCCCAGCGGCACGTTGAACACCCCCCGCACCGAGTAGGACGGCTGGTTGTTCTCCCCCGCCAGCCCGGTCACCGCGTCGAGCGCGCCCTCCTCGAGGCTACGGACCCCCGCCGTGGCCGTCGCCGACAAGGTGGGCAGCAGCCCGTGGCGCGCGTTGGCGACCTCGAGCATCGCCTGATCCAGGCTCTTCCGGTTGATCAGCAGATCGAGGTTCTGGGTGAGCGCCACCTGCACCGCCTTGTCCGCCTCCAGGTCCATCACGCTCGGCACGTCGCCCGGCGCGGTCACCGGACGCACCGCCTGCGACGGGCTCTCCGCCATCGCGAGGAGCATCGCGTTGGCCGCCTGCTCGGCCAGGTTGCCGGCGTCGATCGCGTTCTTGCGCGCCTGCACGAGCGCCGCCGCGAGGCGCGTGGCCTCCACCGGCGCGAGCTGGCCCGACTGGACCTGCAGCTGGCCCACCCGCAGCGCCTCCTCCGCCACGGCCACGCTGTCGCGCGCGATCTCGTGCAGCTCGTGCTGGTAGGCCCAGCTCCAGTAGGCCTCCGCCGCCTGGTAGAGCACCTCCTGCTGCTGCTTCTCGAGATCGAGCTCGGCGAGACCCAGGTTGTTCCCCGCGAGGCTCACGTTCTGTACGTTGTAGCGGAAGCGGATGCCGCGGAGCAGCTCCTGGGTGACCGAGACGTTGACGTCGCCGTTGAAGTTGTCGAGGTCGGTGTCCTGGAACCCACCGGAGAAGAGCAGCCGGCGCAGCGACACGTTCACGGAGTAGTCGGTGCCGGTCGCGAGCTGCCCGCCGAGCGACTGCAGCACGGTCCAGTCGGTACTGTCGCTGGCGAACGCGGCCCCCTGGAAGAACCCCCGCTCCCGCAGGCGCGTCTCCCAGCGCGAGTCGAGGGTGTACGAGGGGTCGAAGATGCCCCGCGACGCCCGGAGCTGCCCCTCCGCCGCGTCGAGGGACGCCCGCGCGCTCATCAGCGCCACGTTGCGCGACACCGCCCCCGACAGCGCGTCTTCGTAGGTCAGGGGGTCCTTCGCCGACGCGACGCCCCCGAGCCATCCGACGATGCCAAACACCACGATCACGAGCGGCCTCCCAGGCGCTGCCACCACGCCGCGGTGAGGCCGCGCAGGTCGTCGAGCACGGTATACAGGAACGGCACGAACAGCAGGGTAAGCACCGTGCTCGCCACCAGCCCGCTGATCACTGTCTTGCCGAGCGGCGCGTAGGGAATCCCGATGAACGAGGAGCTCCCGAAGGCCATGGGCAGCAGCCCGAAGATGGTCGTGAGCGCGGTCATCGTGATCGGACGGAGGCGCCGCTGCCCCGCCTCGACGATGGCCTCGGTGCGCGACCAGCCCTCCCCGCGCAGCTGCGTGATCAGATCCACGAGCACGATCCCGTTGTTGACGACGACCCCGATGAGCACCACGAGCCCCACCCCAGCCATCGTGTCGAGCGGGGTGCCCGTGAGGTACAGCCCCCAGTACGCGCCCATGCCGGCCATCGGAATGGTGACCACGATCGCGAGGGGCAGCACCACGCTCTCGAAGAGGATGCCGATCAGCAGGAACACGAAGACGATGGACAGGAACCCGGCCCAGGCCATCGCCGCGTCCTCCTCCTGCCGGCTGTCGAACTGGGCTCCCTTGGTCCACGCGTAGCCGCGGGGCAGCTCGAGGTCCGCGAGAGCCGCGTCGATCCTGGGCCAGACGGCCTCGGGGAGCACCTCGTCCTCGAGATCGAGGGTGATCCCGGCGGTGGTCTTGCGGTTGCGCCGGGAGATCCGGCCGGGCCCCTTGCCGAACTCGACCGCGGTGACCGTGCGCATGGGGATGAGCGACTGCAGGGCGGGCGACCACACGTCGAACGACAGCAGGTCGTCGAGGTCGGAGCGGTCCTCGAGGCTGAACCTCGACACGACGGGGACCTCGCGCTCCCCGTCGAGGATGTCGGGCAGCTGCGTGCCGCGCATCGCGTAGGCCACGAGCGAGCCGATCTGCGTGGCGTCGACGCCGTAGCGAGCGGTGGCCTGCCGGTCCACGATCAGCCGGATCTCGTCGGCGCCCTCGGACTCGACGTCGAGCTGCGCGCCGAGCACCCCCTCGACCGTGCGCACGCGGCGAGCGACCTCCGCGGCGAGATCCTCGAGCACCGCGGTGTCCTCCCCGGTGACGGCGAGGTTGATCTGGTTGCCCCCGGTCTGCTCGAAGCCGCCGTCCCACCCGACCTTGATGTCGACGCCCGCGAGATCGTCGGGAAACGCCTCGCGGGCCGCCTCCATGACCTCGCCGCGCTCCATGGGGCCGCCGGTCTCGAGGTAGTTCCACATCCGGCCC
>CAYMSU010000443.1:0-5390 GCA_964393165.1 uncultured Enterobacteriaceae bacterium | reverse complement strand
GAGGGCCCCCAGGGCAAGGTCGACGGTCAGCGCGTGGCGCGGATCGTGTCCGAGCGCACGAACATCCCCGTGCACGACCTGAACGCGGCCGAGCGGGAGCGCCTGCACCGCATCGAGCCAAGCCTGCAGAACCGCGTGATCGGCCAGCCCGGCGCGATTCGGGAGCTCGGCGCGGCGGTGCGCCTCGCCCGGTCCGGGCTCCGGGATCCGCGGCGCCCCCGCGGCGTGTTCCTGTTCGCCGGGTCCAGCGGGGTGGGCAAGACCGAGCTCGCTCGCTCGCTCGCCGACTTCCTGTTCCCCGAGGGCGAGGCGCTCGTCAAGCTCGACATGTCCGAGTACGGCGACCGGTTCACGGCGAGCCGGCTCCTCGGCGCACCTCCCGGCTACCAGGGTCACGGCGAGGAAGGCCAGCTCACCGGCCCGCTGCGCCGGCGTCCCTACGCGGTGGTGCTGCTCGACGAGTTCGAGAAGGCCCACACCGACGTCCAGGCGATGTTCCTGTCCCTGTTCGACGAAGGCGTGGTCACCGACGCCGAGGGGCGCAAGGTCCACGCGCGAGAGGCGTTCTTCATCCTCACGACGAACGCCGGCAGCGAGGCCACGAGCCGCAGCCGGCTCGGCTTCGGCACGGACGACGACGCCAGCCGCCGCGACGCCGTGATGGGCCGGGTCCGCGAGGTGTTCCGGCCGGAGCTGCTCAACCGCATCGACAGCGTGGTGGTGTTCCAGGATCTGGGGGAGGAGGATCTCGTCCAGATCGTGGAGCTCAACCTCGGAAGGCTCCGCGAGCGGGCGGCAGAGTCGGGCATCACCCTGACCTGGGCCAAGGAAGTGGCGGAGTGCTGCGTCGAGCACACCACCGGCGCCGGCATGGGGGCGCGGCAGGCGCTGCGGGCGATCGAGGAGCTGGTCGCGGAGCCGATGGGCGCGATGATGCTCGAGGGCGGGCCCCGGCGGCGCGCGCTGCACGCGATCGTGCGCGACGGCGAGGTCGTGTTCGAGGAGTCCACCCCCGCCGGGGGTCAGGGCGACTCCGACGCGGCCCAGACCCGCGCCTGAGCGCAGTCGCTCAGGAGAGGAACGACCGGATGATCTGCGCGGTGTGCTCGCGCAGGTCGTCGTGCTTCCAGCGCTCGACGTAGGTGACGGTCGGCAGGATCTCGGCGAGCTCGTCCGAGACCGGCCCGGGGTGGTACAGGTCGTCGCCCCGCAGCAGGAGGACGGGGGCGGCGCAGGCCCGCGCGTCGTCGCGGGAGGCCCCGAAGAGAAAGTCCCCTCCGAACATCGCCGAGCGGTAGGCCTGCCACCGCGCCGCGTCGGCCTCGGGGTGGGCGGGCGCAACCTCCTCGCGCCAGGCGTCGAACATGCGGTGGAACGCCTCGCGGTTTTCGTGCAGCCCGATCGGCTGGAGCAGGACCGCCGACCGCACGCGGTCGGGCGCCGCCTGCACGAGGCGCAGCGCGTACGGCCCGCCGATGCACATGCCGATCACGGAGACCTCGTCGATGCCCAGGTGGTCGAGCACGGCCAGCTGGTCGGCGGTGTGGGTAGCCCACCCGTGGTCGGCCTCGATCGGCCCCCGGGACCGCCCCGCGTTGCGCTGGTCCATGGCGATCACGCGGTGATCTGGCAGCCCGACGCGGGGGTCGAAGGGCGCCGCCCCCCAGCGGGAGGCCTCGGACCGCATGCCCCCCGGGGCGATGGCGAGGACCGCGGGCCCGTCGTCGGGGCCGTGGACGTCGAAGTGGAGCTGCGTCGAGTCGCGCTGAGCGTAGGCCATACTCCGTTGTACACCATGAACGGAGGCCCTGGCGGGCCGGGACCTTGTGGTGCGCCGGTTTGTTCACACACCTGCGCTACAGCAATACGGTTGCAATAGCGTGCTCCGAAGACTAAGTGCGAGCCATGTCCCGGAACGCTCCCGACGTCCGCGCTCTGCTACGCCAGGTCGGACTCCAAGCCACTGCGCCTCGCGTCGCCTTGATGCGGCGACTGCTGTCCGAGCTTCGGCCGAGCTCTGCGAGCACGCTCGTGCGCGCCCTTCGGGAGGTCTGCGACCGGCCCACCGTGTACCGAAACCTGGGTGTCCTCTGTCGAGCAGGCCTCGTCAAAGAGCTCGGGCGGGCGTCGGGCCAGTCGTGGTACCGCACCTGCCCCGGCTGCCGCCGAGTCCCCTCGGCGGCTCCGTGCAGCTGAAGCGCGTGACCCACCACCCCCCCAGCGCTCGCCCGGCCACCACCCGCTGGCGCGTTCGCACCTGTTGTGGAGGCCTGCTCGTCTGCGCGTGTGGCACCGGCGCTCCATTCACCGCCGCCGCCGACCCACCCCATACCGAGCAGGCTCCGGGGGGAACGGTCACCCCTCCGACGCTGAAGGCCCAGGTGGCCCTCCGTTACCCTTCCGAGGCCCTCCCCGAGGGGCTTCACGGCGACGTCGTGGTCCGCGTGCGGGTGAGCCCGACGGGCGAGGTCGAGCAGGTCGAGGTCCTGAAGGGTCCAGAGGTCTTCCACGCGAGCGCGCTCGAGGCCGCGCGCCGCATGGAGTTCGTGCCCGCCCAGCGCGACGGAACCCCGGTGGTCGGGACCACCCGGGTCCGCTTCCACTTCGCGCCCCCGGAGATTCGGGAGCTAGCCGAGTCCCTCGAAGAGGTGGTGGTCCACGCGACCCACCCCGACCTCGAGGACGTGCGGGCGCGCACCACGCTCGACGAGGAGGCCCTCGCGCGCCGGGCCGGCCTCGACCTCGCCCAGACGGTGCAGGGCGTCCCGGGCGTGCGCACGGCCGGCGGAACCGGCGATGCGGCCAAGCCGATCATCCGGGGTCAGCAGGAGCGCCGGCTGCTCGTCCTCTACGACGGGGTGCGCCACGAGAGCCAGAAGTGGGGCCCGGACCACGCCACGGAGATCGACCCGTTCGCCGCAGGCTCCATCAGCGTGATTCGGGGCGCCGCGGGCGCCCGCTACGGGCCCGATGCCATCGGCGGGGTGATCCTCGTCGAGCCCCCTGCGCTTCGGGCCGAGCCAGGCGTCGGGGGCAAGGTGCAGGCGACCTACGCCACCAACGGCCGCCGACCGTCCGGGGCCTTCCGGCTCGACGCGGTCCCCGCGGGCGCCGACCGGTGGACCCTGCGGGTCGAGGGCAACGCCGCACGGGGGGCCAGCCGCCGCGCACCTCGCTACGTCCTCGGGAACACCGCGACCGCGTTGTGGAACCTCGGCGCGACGGCGCAGTACCGCTGGCGGTCGGGCCACGTGAAGGCGTCCTGGCACCGGCACGACTTCCGCGCCGGCTTGTTCTACGGCGTGCGGGTGAGCACCCCGGCCGACTTCGCCGCCCAGCTCGACGCCGAGCGACCCGCGACCGCCGACCTGTGGTCGACCAGCTACACGATCGACCGGGCGTTCCAGGACGTGTCGCACGACATCGGCGTGCTGGAGGTGGTCACGGGCGGGAGCTGGGGCACCCTCGAGTCCACCTATGCGTTCCAGCTCAACCGGCGGCAGGAGTACGAGCAGATCCGCGAGCAGGTCACCGGGCCGCAGTACGACTTCACCCTGCGCACGCACTCGGTCGACAGCCTGTACCGGCACCCCCGGATCTCCGCGATGGGGGGCTCCCTGGAGGGGGGGCTCGGGCTGCAGGGGATGTTCCAGGAAAACGTCTACCGGGGGTTCTCGCTCATCCCGAACCACCGGACGTTCGCCGGTGGCGTGTTCGGGTTCGAGCGCCTGTCGCTCGCCGCGGTCGACCTCGAGGCCGGGGCACGGTTCGACGCACTCTCGCGCACTGCGTTCCTGACCGAGGACGACTTCGGCCGGCACGTGCGCCGCGGCACCCTCGACGACGAGGTCTGTGAGCCGCTGGCGTCGTCCGTGCGCTGCCCCAATGCCTACGACACCGGCTCGGTGTCGCTCGGCGCCCTGGTCCACGTGTGGCCGGGCCACGCCGAGCTCAAGCTGGACCTCTCGAGCGCGAGTCGCTTCCCCGACGTCGACGAGCTGTTCCTCGTGGGCACGGCCCCGTCGTTCCCGGTGTTCGCGGTAGGCTCCCCCGACCTCGGCGTGGAGACCTCGTGGGGCGGCTCCGCGACCGGCGGGCTGCGCGTGGGCTTCCTGCGCGCAGAGCTGTCGGCCTACGGCAACCTCGTCCACAACTACATCTACTTCGCCCCCGAGCTCAACGCGGCAGGCGAGCCCCGCTTCGACGTCACAATCCGGGGCACGTGGCCGCGGTTCCTCTATCGCCCCGTCGACGCCCTGGTGTACGGCGCAGACGGCTCGATCGAGCTCGGCGCGCAAGCCCCGATCGGTCTCGACGTGCGGGGCGCGCTGGTTCGCGCCCGCGAGCGGACATCCGGCGAGCACCTGATCGGCACGCCCCCCGATCACCTGCACCTCGCCCTCGTGGCCCGCCCCCCCGCGCTCGGAGCGCTGCGCGACCTGGAGCTCGGCCTCACCGCCGACCTGGTGGCCCGGCAGTCGCGCACCGACCTCGACGCCGACTTCGCGCCCCCGCCAGATGGCTACGCCCTGCTCGGCCTCGCCGCCGACGCCACGCTCCAGCTGGGCGGCACCTCGCTGCGCGTCGGCGCGCAGGTCGTGAACCTGCTGAACACCTCGTACCGCGAGTACACCAGCCTGCTCCGCTACTACGCCGATCAGCCCGGGCGCGACGTTCGCGTGCGGATCGGCACCGACTTCTGAACCCGACCACCCGGAGATCCTGCCGTGAAGACCTTCATCCTGTGGACCCCGCTGCTGCTGCTCGGCACCAGCGCCTGCTCGGACGTCGACGACCCCGGCCACGATCACCGCCATGATCACGACCACGGCCTGACCACCCGCGTCGTGCTCAACTTCGCGCCGACCGACGGCGGCGAGGTGCTGTCCTTCACGTGGGCCGACCCGGAGGACGACGGCGACCCCACGGTCGACGACATCGTGCTCCCCGACGCGTCCACCACGGGCGACCACGCGGCCCGCGACTACGACCTCACCATCGAGCTCTGGAACGATCTCGAGGATCCCGCAGAGGAGGTGACCCCCGAGGTCGCCGAGCAGGACGACGCCCACCAGTTCTTCTTCACGGGCTCGGCGGTGGTGGGTCCCGCGACGGGCGCGAACCCGCAGGCCGTGGTCGAGCACGCGTACCGCGACACCGACGGCGATGGGCTGCCGCTCGGGCTCGACAACCGCTTCACGACCGTCGCGGTCGGCAGCGGCGACCTGGCCATCCGGCTGCGCCACATGCCTCCCGAGGACGGGAACCCCGTGAAGGTCGCCGGACTCGCCGAGACCGTGGCCCAGGACGGCTTCGACGCCATCGGCGGCGACGACGACGTCGACATCACCCTGAACCTCACCGTCGAGTGAGCCCCACCCACCCACCCC
>CAYMSU010000442.1:0-5398 GCA_964393165.1 uncultured Enterobacteriaceae bacterium | reverse complement strand
GTGAGCTCCACCACCGGCGGCGGCTTCGCCTCGCGCTGGAGCAGCTCGAAGTACAGCTCCAACAACCCGAACGCGTCGATGGCCGAGGCCAGGGGACGCGCGCCGGGAACCACGGGCTCGGCCTCGCGCGCGAACACGTCGCGACCTTCCCGGGGCTGCGCATCGAGAGCCTTCGCGGCGGACTTGACCCGCTCATAGTCCTCGAGCTGCTTGCGCAGCACCTCCCGTGGATCGGTGGCGTCTTCCTCGTCGGCCTGCGACGGCGGGCGCGGAAGCAGCTCGAGGCTCTTGAGGTGGACCAGCGTGGCTGCCATCACCAGCCAGTCTGCGGCCAAGGCGAGGTCGAGCGCCCGCATGCGCTCCAGGAACGACAGGTAGGCATCCGCGATCTGCGCGATCGGGAGGTGGGCGAGGTCCACGCCGTCTCGCTTCACGAGGTACAGCAGGAGGTCCAGCGGTCCCTCGAAGACCTCGGTCTGGACCGTGAACCACGCCCCCTCGTCGGCGGTGACCGTGGGCACCGGAGCCGACGTCAGTGCGCGACGAGCACGGCGAGGTCGCCGCTCGCCAGGATGCGGTCGGTCCACGACCCCACCAGGAAGTCCTTGACCGCGCTGCGACCCCGAAAGCCGAGGAGCAACAGCTGCACGCCGGCCTCTCGGGCGCCGTCGACGAGCTGCTGCTCGGGGTGGGGCGCGCGGGCGATCACGTGCTCGTGGACCACGCAGTCGCCGAGCTGCTCCCGAGCTTCGGCGAAGAGAGGCGCAGCGTCTTCGGCCTCGCCGACGAACAGGAGGTGGATCGGGACGCCCAGCGGCAGGATGAAGCGTCTCGCAGCTGCCAACGCGTGCTTGGCGGCGTCGGAGCCGTCGTAGCCTACGGCGACCGAGCGAACAGGGTGGCTGCTCGGTGTGGCGAAGAGGATGGGGGTCCCCACCTTCTCGGCGAGAGAGCCCGCCATCGAGCCCCCCTGGCCCTGGAAGCGCTCCTCGGTGTCTCCGCGCAGGCCCATGACGACCAGGTCGTGACCCTCCGCGACCTTCTCGAGAGTGGCCGCCACCTTGCCCGTCTCCACCCGGGCGCGGGCCGTCACGCCCTGCGCTTGCGCCGCCTGGCACCAGCTCTCGACGAGCTCGGTGGCGTCCTTCGCGTGGGCATCGGCGACCTCTCCCCGGACCACGGCGGGCTCGAAGCCGAACCAGCCCGCGAGGTCCCGGAGGATGTTCCCGCTCTTCTCCCGAACGTTCACGACGTGCAGCGCCGTGACCTCCGCCGCGGGCTGCGCGGCCGCCAGTTGGACCGCGATCTGCCCTGCGGCACGGGAGAATCCACTGTGATCGAGTGCCAGGAGGATGCGCTCAGCCACGGTCACACTCTCAGTCGTTGGAGGTGAGCCACCGCCGCGATCCGCTCCTTGGCGAGGCGGTTGGAGGCGGTGGTCGTCGACACGCCCTCGGCCTGGGCCTTGTGAAGGACGCGCTTGACGGTGTTGAAGATGTTCTCCGCGTCGCTCATCGCCTTCTCGGCGGGCGTGCCCTTGAGCTCCGCGCACACACTCATCAGCCCACCGGCGTTGATGACGTAGTCGGGGGCGTAGAGGATGTTGCGCTCACCGAGCAGCGCGCTGTCCCGCTCCTCGCTCTCGAGCACGTTGTTGGCGCCGCCGGCGATGATCGGCGCCTGGATCTGCGGGATGGTGTACTGGTTGATGATCCCACCGATCGCACAGGGAGCGAGGACGTCGCAGTCGCAGCGATAGAAGTCGTCGCCCTCGAGCACCTCTCCCCCGAATGCATCGACCACGCGCTTCAGCTGGCGGTGGTTGATGTCCGAGTAGGCGAGCTTCGCTCCATGCTCGTGCAGGTAGGTCGCCAGGTGGAAGCCGACGTTGCCCAGCCCCTGGATCGCGACACGGCGCCCGTCGAGGTCGGAGGTGCCGTGCAGGACCGACAGGCAGGCGCGGATCCCATGAAACACGCCCCACGCCGTGACCGGGCTGGGGTCGCCGCTCCCCCCCAGTTGCCGATCGGCGCCCATGACCCAGCGCGTCTCCCGCCGGATGTGGTTCATGTCCTCGACGTTCGTGTTCATGTCCTCGGCGGTGATGTAGCGGCCGCCTTGGCTTGCCACGTGCCGACCGAAGGCGCGGAACAGACCCTCGCTCTTCATCGAGGGCTCTCCGATGATCACCGCCTTGCCTCCTCCGAGGTCCAGCCCGGCGACCGCCGCCTTGTAGGTCATTCCGCGGGACAGCCGAAGCACGTCGCGCAGCGCGTCGGCGTCGTTGGCGTAGGGGTACAGGCGCACGCCGCCGAGTGCAGGACCGAGGGTGGTGTCGTGGATGGCGATGATGGCCCGGAGGCCCATCTCGGGATTCCGGCACAGGAGGACCTGCTCGTGACCGAGCTCGGTCATTTCCTCGAAGGGCTGCATGCACGGACTCCACGGCATCCACGCGAGCGCGGGCAGCACGCTCGTGATGAGCCGCATCCTAACCCGGCCGGCCGGACTACTCCTCGCCGCCGTCTTCGTTGTCGTCGGCTCTGACGCCGTGACGCTTCATCAGCCGGTGGAAGTTGGGGGGCTCGATGCCCGCCTGGCGTGCAGCCTCGGCCACGGTGTCGTGGTTGCGGAGATGGTGACGCAGGTAGGCCCGGACGAAGTGGTGGGTCGCTGCGTCCTTCGCCTCCACGTACGGCAGATGGAACAACCCCTCGTCGTAGGCCGTGGGCCCCCCTGCAGACGGCACGGGGTGCAGCGTGGTCGAGAGATAGTCGGGGAGCAGGTCCGCAGTGAGGACGTCGCTCTCCGCCTGCAGCACGGCTCCCACGAGCACGTTGTGCAGCTCCCGGACGTTCCCCGGCCAGGGATAGCCCTCCAGCAGCGCGAGGGCCGCTTGGTCGACTCGGCGGATGCTCCGCTGCTCCTCCAGGTTGAACTTGTGGAGGAACTTGAGTGTGAGGAGCTTGATGTCTCCAGGGCGCTCCCGGAGCGGCGGGAGCTTGATGTTCAGGACGTTGAGGCGGAAGCGGAGATCGTGCCGGAACCGTCCCGCCTTCACCTCCGCCTGGAGGTCGCGGTTCGTCGCTCCGACGATGCGAGCGGTGAGCTCTCGGGACTGATCGGCACCGACGGGGCGGAACTCGCGGTTGTCGACCGCACGGAGCAGCTTGACCTGGTACGGCAGCGGCATGTCGCCGATCTCGTCGAGCAGGAGGGTGCCGTGGCGGGCCGCGTGGAGAACCCCGTCGCGCGACCCCCGGGCGCCGGTGAAGCTGCCCTCCTTCCAGCCGAACAGCTCGCCTTCGAACATGCTCTCCGAGATGGCCGTGCAGTTGAGGGCCACAAACCGCCCCTCGCGCCCCGAGACCCGGTGAAGCGCCCGCGCGACCAGGTCCTTGCCGGTTCCGCTCTCGCCCTCGACGATCACGGGCACACGAGACGGCCCGTACTTCCGGATGTCGTGGCGAATCTGCACCATCTGGGGGCTGTGCCCGAAGAGGAGCCGATCGAGCTCGTCGCCCCACAGGAAGTTCCGCTCGCGGCGGTAGGCTGCCGCCTCGGCTGAGCGCTTGAGGACCATGTGCAGCCGTCGCGTATCGACGGGCTTCTCGAGGTAGTCGGATGCCCCCGCATTGAGGCAGTGGCTCGCATTCTCCATGTCGCCGGAAGAGGTGACGACGACGTAGTCCGTATGGGGAGCGCGCTCGGGGGCTCCCCGGAGCACGTCGACCCCGGACACGTCGGGAAGATGGATGTCGACGAGCGCGACGTCGATGTCGCCCTCGTCGAGACAGCGAAGTCCGTCCTCCCCGTCGCTAGCCTCGACCACGTCGTAGCCAAGCTGCTGGATCTGTCGGCGGATGGCCCGCCGGAACAGGTCGTCGTCGTCGACGATCAGCACCTTCGGCACGCGCCGGTCGACCGTGACGTCCTCGGGATCGGTAGCGGAAGCGGTCATGGGGGGGCTCCGACGGGGCAAAGCAGGCTTATCCGCGCTCGGGCCCATCCTCTACCGGGGTTAGACCACCCGTCAAGCCGAGGCGGAGCCACTCGTCAGAGACCCCGTCACAACGGTGGTCCCATTTGCAGAATCGGCAGGTGTCGATTTTCGCCAGCCGAACCAGATCGGGACGCCACAGCAAGGCCCGATCGCGCTGGTGGTCCGCATCGACGTAATGGCGATTCGCGGACAGGCCAACTCGGTCCCGAACTTTCATTCGCGTCTCAAGCGGCTGGACGGCACACAGAGGAATTCCCTTGATTCCCCACGGCAGCAACCCGAGCGTGTGGTGGACCCGCTCGAGGGCCGCCACCACCATCGACGCGGCCGGCGGAGGAGGACTCCCGGGCGCCGGGTAGGGCCAGAACAGGGTGACCCGGCCCACCGACGGGCGACGACAGGCCTCGAGCAGCGCGGGCAGCCTCGCGAGCACCTCTTCATAGAGCGGAACCGTGATCTGGACGGACCGCCCCCGCGGCAGGTCCGCGAACGCCTCGAGATCCGCGGGCTCGCGCGCCGCGAGAGCCACCTGCACGTCCTCCGGGACGACTGCGACCACGCCGCTCACCGCCGCCGGGGACACGTGGAGCACGACCGACAGACCTGTGCTGCGAAGCTCGGTGACCATCGACGCGAGCGTCCCGCCAACCCAGGCGAGCGGCACCCCGGAGAGCACGACGCGCCGAACCGCTCGTTCGCGGGGCCCCGGCCGCGCGAAGAAGCGGGCGTTCCCCACCACCTCGGCCGATGTCAGCGCGCGGGACGGGATCGGCGCCCCGATCGCGATGCGACCGCCGAAGTCGGGATCGACGCGGATCTGGACGGTCTCGGGGGCCGCGACCACCCCGCGAGCCGTGAATCGGAGCGCCACCGGGGGTACCGCCTCCTACGCCGCCGCGAGGTGCACACTCGTGCACCCGTCCAGCTCCCAGAGCACCTGGAAGTCCGCGAGCGGGAGGGTACGCTGCTCGTCGATCTCGTTCCACGGGTTGGGGTCGGCCGCCATCACATGGTCGGTCACGCGCTCGACGAGCAACCAGCTCGGCTGAACGGCCCCATCCTCGCGCCGCTCCCAGACCCGCGCCAGCCACGGAAGCGGTGACCCGAACTGGTACCGACGAATCGCCGCCAGGCGCTCCTCCCGGCCACCGGTGCCCATGTCGCGGTGGACTCGGTCTCCGTACAGGGTCGAGGCCAGCTCGGCCACCTGTCCGGGCTCGTCGCCCCCGAGGAGCTCGCGAACGCGCGCCACGAGAGCCTCACCGGCCGCGTTGCCGGTGCTCGCCTCGGTTGCCTCCAGCACCTGCTGGCAGGCGTCGCGCACGCCCTCGTCGCCCGCCGCGACATCGGCGACGTGGAGGGTGAACACCCAGGTTGCGACGGTGTAGGCCACGT
>CAYMSU010000441.1:0-5419 GCA_964393165.1 uncultured Enterobacteriaceae bacterium | reverse complement strand
GAGGTCGGGCCCGGCCGTTGCCGGTGCCGTTGCCGGTGCCGCTGCCGTTGCCTGCGCCGGGGCCGTGGGCGCCGGCGCGGCCGCCGCCTCGGCGCCGCCGAGGTTGGCGCGGAGGTGGTCGACGACCTGGCCGAGCGTCTGGAGCTGGGCCATCGCCGCGGTGTCGACCTCCGGCAGACCGGGCGCGGCATCACGCACGGCGGAGAGGATCTCGACGCGCTTGATGGAGTCGATGCCGAGGTCGGACTCGAGCGCCATCGACAAGTCGAGCATGTCGGCCGGGTACCCCGTCTTGTCGGACACCACCGCGAGCAGGACCGCCTCGAGGTCGGCGGCTGCGGGACCCGCGGGCGCCGGACGGGGGGCGGGCTCGGGCTCGGGCATCGGCGCCGGAGCCGGAGCCGGAGCCGGAGTGGGAGGCTGGGGCGTCGGCGCCGGGGCCGCGGCCCCCCTCTCGGGCACGGAGGCGGCCGGCGGCGCGGGGAGGGCCGGCGCCACCGCGTGGGCCGGCGCCGCGGGGAGCGAGGGTGCGCCCGACAGCATGGCCTGCAGGCCCTGGAGCGAGGACTCGACCGTCTTCAGGAACTGCTCGTGGCTGCTCGCCATCGCCTGCTGGTACGCCGAGTGCGCATCGACGGTGGCGCGCTGGGCCTCCTGGAAGGCGAGGATCCACGGGTCCGCGGCGGCCGGGGCCGCAGCGGGGCGCGGCGGTGCCCCGCCGGACTGCGCGGTTGCGGACTGCGCGGGTGCGGACTGCGCGGGCGCCGTGCTCGGCGCGGCCTCCGACGTGGGCACGGGGACGGGCTTCTCCACGATCTTCTCCACCACCTTCTCGATGACCTGCGGCTTCGGCTCGCGGGCCTTCGCCGCGCCCGTTCGCTCCGGATTGGGACCGGGCAGCGCCGCTGCGCCCCCCGGCGGAGGGTACGGCTTGTCGTAGTTCGCCCCGTCCAGCGCGAGCGCCAGGCGAGGCTTCGGCCGGTCGTGGGGATCCGTCTGCGGCGCGTAGCCCTGCCACAGCACGGCCAGCTCCTGCGGCACGCCCGCCACGCAGAGCCGACCGATCGCATGGAGCAGGCTCGTGACCCCGTGCTTCTTCCGGCGGTCGAGGGGCACCGCGACGTGAGGCCGGTCCCCCAGGATCTCGGAGGCGAGGTTGCTGAGCACGTGGCCCGGCCCCACCTCGAGGAAGGTCCGCGCGCCCGCCTCGTACATCGCCTCGATCTGCTCGACGAACCGCACGGGCTTCGCGATCGCGCCGGCCAGCCGCTCGCGGATCTCCCGAGCAGCCGCCGGGTACGGCGCCGCCTCGGCGTTGTGGTAGACGGGCACGCTCGCCTCGCCGACCTCGACGTCGGCGAGGAACGCGCGGAACGGCTCCACCGAGTCCGAGACCACCGGGCTGTGGAAGGCGGTGGCCACGGGCAGCCGCTTCGGCTCCACCCCCGCCGCGAGCAGGGCCCGCTCGACCTCCGCCACCCCGTCGGCGGCCCCGCTCACCACGACCTGCTGGGGGGCGTTGTGGTTCGCGACCACGACCCCGTCGACCTTGTCGACGTAGGGCCGCACCTCCTCGATCGGGAGCGGCACTGCGAGCATTGCGCCCGCGCCGGCCGACGCACGGGCGGCTTCGGCCATCAGCTCCCCCCGGCGGCGCGCCACCCGCAGGCAATCCGCCGGCGACAGCGCCCCCGCCGCGGTGAGGGCGGTGATCTCCCCGAACGAGTGGCCGCCCACCATGTCGGGCGAGACGCCAAGCGCGCGCACCACGCCCAGCAGGCCGAGGCTCGTGACGCCGATCGCCGGCTGCGCCCACTCCGTGGCGCGGAGCTTGGCCTGCTGGGCCTCCTCGGCAGCGTGGTCGTAGGCCGGAAGCGGGAAGATGACGCGATGGAGGGGCTCGTCGCCGAGCTGCCCGCTCCCCGCCAGGTCGGCGGCGGCGTCGAGCGCAGCCCGCGCCTCGTCGAACATCATCGCCAGGTCGCCGCCCATGAAGAGGTACTGCGAGCCCTGCCCGGGGAACAGGAAGGCGATCTTGCCGGGCGCGCGGCCGCTCGCGTAGTAGCCGCCCGTCGGCAGCTCGATCGCCTCGTCGGGCCGAGCCGCGATGCGCTCGGCCATCCGCTCGAGCTTGGCCGCCAGATCCCCCTCGTCCTTGGCGACGATCGCCAGGCGGGAGGGCTTCGCCACGTCGAACGCCGCGAGGGTGGCCTGCGAGGCGTAGGCGAGGAAGCCAGGCACCGTGGCCCGGGCGGCCCAGTCGCGTGCCTGGTCGACCAGAGCGGCCGGGGTGTCCGCACTGAGCACCACGAGCTCGGCGGGCGCGGTCCGCAGGCGCCAGGCAGCGGGCCCGGGGCCCCGGTACTCCTCGAGCGCGAGGTGGAAGTTGGTGCCGCCGAACCCGAACGAGCTGACGGAGGCCCGCCGCGGGTGGGCGCTGTCGCGGACCCACGGCCGCGCCGTGTCGTTCAGGTAGAACGGAGAGGAGTCGAGCGCGAGGTTCGGGTTGGGCCGGTCTACCTTCAGGGTGGGCGGGAGCACCTTGTGGTGCAGCGCCATCAGCACCTTGAACAGGCCCGCCGCGCCCGCTGCCGCCTTGGTGTGGCCCACCTGGGACTTCACCGTGCCGAGCGCGCACCACTGCGTGGGGGTGGGCTCGGGCGGGGTGTCGACCTCCTCGAAGACCATCCGCAGGCCGCCGAACTCCGCGGCGTCGCCCGCCTTCGTGCCAGTGCCGTGCGCCTCGATGAGCTCCACCGTCTCGGGCCCGTAGCCGGCCTGCGCGTACGAGCGCCGCAGCGCCTTCGCCTGCCCCTCGGACACCGGCGCGTACACGCTCTTCGACCGGCCGTCGGACGACGAGCCGATCCCCTTCAGGACTCCGTAGATGCGGTTGCCGTCGCGCTCCGCGTCGGGCAGTCGCTTGAGGGCGAACAGCCCGAGCCCCTCGCCGAGCAGCGTGCCGTCGGCCTTGTCGCTGAACGGCCGGCACTCCCCGGACTTCGACAGCGCGGGCGTCTTGCTGAAGCACATGTACATGAAGATGTCGTTCATGGTGTCGGCCCCGCCGGTGATGGCGAGGTCCGACTGCCCGAGCCAGAGCTCGTTGACGGCCATCGACAGCGCGGAGAACGAGCTCGCACAGGCCGCATCGGTCACGCAGTTGGTGCCGCCGAGGTCGAGCCGGTTCGCGATGCGGCCGGCCACCACGTTGCCGAGCAGCCCGGGGAACGAAGACTCCTGCCAGGGTACGTACGACGCCGCGATCCGGTCACAAGCCTCCTGCACCTCGTCCTCGGCGTACCCCATCTCGCGCAGGGCCTTGACCCAGACCGGCCGCTGCAGGCGGTTGACCATCGTGCCGAGCAGCTCCTGGGCGCTCGTGACCCCGAGGATGCAGCTCACGCGGGACTTGTCGAGATCGGCGAGGCCCCCCTGGGTCGCGTCCTCCAGCACCTGCTTGGCGGTGATCAGCGCGAGCAGCTGCGTCGTGTCGGTCGCCGGCACGATCGACGGGGGCACCCCCCACTCGAGCGGGTCGAAGTCGACCTTGGGCAGGAACGCGCCGCGATGCGCGTAGGTCTTGTCGGGAGCCGACGGATCGGGGTCGTAGTAGTCCTCGATCAGCCAGTGGCTGGGGGGCACGTCGCTGATCAGGTCGTTGCCGGCGAAGATGTCGTTCCAGAAGCCGGTGGCGCTCACACTGCCGGGGAAGATCGCGCTCACACCGACCACGGCGATCGGGCACGGCTGTGGCTGGTCGCTCATGGGGAGATCTCCTGGTCGAGCGGACGGGGAGCGAACGAGAACGCCTCGCTCGGCACCGGCACGCCGTGGGCACGCAGCTGCTGCGCGCGGGTGATGGTGGCCGCGCCTTCGAGGAGGTTCCGGGCGATCTGCACGGCGCTCCGATTGGCGGCGGGCTCGAGGAACGAGCCCTTGACCCAGGTGTTGAATGCGCCCATCGCGGGCCCGCACCAGATCTGGTAGTCCATGGCGCGCTCAGCCTCGCCGGAGATGGCCCACTTGCTCGACAGGCCCAGGTACCAGCGGAAGACCAGGGCCATGCGGTGCTTCGGGTCGCTCGCCGCCCGCTCGAGCTCGTGGGGATCGCGCTCCGCGAAGAAGCGCTCGCAGCCCGCCCAGATCTCCTCGAGATCCGCCTTGAAGACGTCGCGCTCGAGGCGCTTCCGCAGGTCGCTGGGTAGCTGCTCGATGCCCCCGTGGGCCTGGTAGGCCTCGTACAGGCGGCGCGCCCGCACCCCGAACATCGTGCCTCGCTTGAGCACCTGCACGTCGACGCCGAGCTCGAACATGTCGGCCGCCGGGGCCATCCCCACGTCGGCGAGCCCCGCTTGGCAGAGCAGCTCCTTGCCCTTCGGCGACAGGCCGCTCTCGAGCGACGCCTGGTTGACCGAGCCGGTGAGGACGAAGGCCGCGCCGAGCTGGAAGGCTGCCGCCACGGCGCTCGGGGTGCCGATCCCGCCCGCCGCGCCGATCCGGATGGGCCGCACGTAGCCGTGGGTGCGAACCATCTCGTCGCGGACCGCCAGGATGGTCGGGAACAGGGCGGTGAGCGCTTGGTTGTCGGTGTGGCCGCCGCTGTCCGCCTCGACGATCACGTCCTCGGCGACCGGCAGCTGGCGGCCGAGCTCGGCCTCCGCGGCCGTGAGGTGCCCGTCAGCCACCAGCTTGTCGGTGAGATCCCGGGGGGCCGGAGCGAGGAAGCGGGCCGCCGTCTCGGGGCGGCTGATCTTGGCGAACACGAAGTTCGAGCGGTGCACGCTGCCGTCGGGCCGCCGACGCAGGCCGCTGTACGCATAGCGCACGACCATCGGGTTGAGCCCCATGTAGGCGCTCGCGCTCACGCGCCGGACTCCCCGCTGCAGGTACAGCTCGACCGTGCCCATCTCCACCCGCGGCTCGTTGGGCGCATGGATCAGGTTGCTCCCGAAGGGCAGCCCTGTGCCGCCGAGGGCCGCGTCGAGGCGGTCGAGCGCCTCCGAGATCCGCGCCACGGTGAGCCCCGCGGCGCCGAAGAAGCCGAGCATGCCGGCACGGGCCATCGCCACGACGAGGTCGGTCGTGGCGATGCCGTTCGCCATCGCCCCCGCGATGTAGGGGAACCGGAGGCCGTGGACCTCGGAGAACGACCGGTCGCCCAGCCACTCCGGGTACAGCGGGGGAAGCGCCGCCAGCACGGGGAACGTGGGCACGCCGTTGACGTCTTCCTGGCGGAGCAGCTCGCCCCCCCGGGCCACGCCGAGAGTGGCCTGCTCGGTGTGACGCACGACGTAGACCGGCTCACGGAAGTGCCGGACGGCCGCGGCGAGCTCCCCCGGAGCGAACGCAGGCCGGTGCGCGCCCGATTTCCAGGCCGTCATGGGCCCGATCCCCGTGTACAAAGCTCCCCCTCGTT
>CAYMSU010000440.1:3111-5423 GCA_964393165.1 uncultured Enterobacteriaceae bacterium | reverse complement strand
GGCAGCCGCTCCCGCGACGAGGCGGGGAACCGGTGGTCGATCCCGAGGTGCCGAAGGACGAGCCCGGGGATGCGGGCGATCCCCATCGCGGGGGGCAGCCCGCCGACGTTGGCCAGCAGCGGGACGTGGGTGAGGGCCTCGTGAAGCCACGCCTCGTGGCCCACCTTGCCGTGCTCGCCGAGCATCTCGCCGTGGTCGCTGGTCACCACCACCATGGTGTCGTGCTCGACCGGGGCGAGCACCTTGAGCAGCGCGCCGAGGCGGGCGTCGACGTCCTCCACCTCGGCCAGGTAGGCCTTCCGGTAGGTGCGCATGCGCTTGGCCGAGTGCCGCGCCCAGCGCAGGCCCACGCCTCCCTTGCGCCGCCCGTAGACGTGGCCGAGCCCGTGCTTGGCGGTCGTGGCCGGCTCCGGGCGGACCGGCGCGTGGGGGCCCCGGTAGTGCACGTAGAGCAGGTGGCGCTCCCCCTCGCGCCACCCCGCGACCTCGTCGGCGACGGCGTCGGCCATCTCGTCGTCGCGGACCTTCGTCCACGCGTCGAAGCCGCGGGAGAACCCGATGTCCCAACGCAGGACGGAGTTCGCGAAGTACCCCGACGTCTCGAAGCCCGCGTCGTCGAGGACCTCCGCGATCGTGGGATGGTCCCCCGTCATCGGAGGGTAACCCTTGGAGCCCTGGGCGCGGGACTTCGGAAACGGCAGGTCCCAGCCGTGCCTCCGCACGGACGCGCCCAGCAGGAGAGACTGGACGCTCGGCGCGGTCCACGTGCCGGCGGACCAGGCGCGCGCGACGGCGCTCCCCCGCTCGGCGAGAGCGTCGAAGTGCGGCGTGTCGACCTCCTCGAGCGCGTCGGCCCGCAGGGTGTCGATCACCACGATCACCGCGTGGTGAGGCACGCCGTCGGGCACCGGAGGAGGCTCGGGGAGCTCCTGACCGAGGGCCCAGTTGTGACCTCCATCCACCTCGATCCAGGCGTCGACGCGATCCTGTCGGGCCGGCTCCGTGGCGAAGAACGCCGTGCCGAGCACCCCACCCCAGCTGTGCCCGAGGACCACGACCCGCTCGGGCTCTGACAGGTCGTCGATGACGTTGAGCACAGCGTCGACGTCCGTGGCGGCCTGTGTGGCGCTCAGGTGCTCCCGGCCCCCGGGGCCTTGGCCCCTGGCGAACCCCGAAGCCCGCTGATCGAACAGGACCACGGCGTACTCCTCCTCGAGCCCCGCGAAGGCCCCCAGCCACACGTACTGCAGGGACGTGGAGCCCGGGCCCCCGTGGAGCACGACGACGAACGTGCTGGCGTCGCGCTGACCGCGCACCCACACGGGCAGTCGGGCGCCGTCGTTCTCGACGTAGAAGAAGTCTCCCTCGTCGGTGAAGGAGAACGCCCCGCAGCCGCTCCCGAGGAGCAACCCGGCCAGCAGCCCGCCGACGGCGACTCGCGCGCCAGCCCTCACAGTGCCCACGTGAGTCCCAGCTGGTGCTCGAGCTCGAGCCGAGCGACGCCGTAGTAGG
The DNA here is from genome assembly GCA_964393165.1 of uncultured Enterobacteriaceae bacterium. Classification (GTDB taxonomy): domain Bacteria; phylum Myxococcota_A; class UBA796; order UBA796; genus DRPG01. The sequence goes on along the minus strand of CAYMSU010000440.1, from coordinate 3,911 downwards.
GCTCCGCGCCGATCCCGAGGTCGAGCGTAACCCCGAGCGGCACGCCCACCGGGCCCGACAGATCCCACTCGACCCCGGTGGTCAGCAGCGCCCGACCGCGCAGCGCCCCGAGGTCCCGGGCGCGGCCGCTCCCGTCGGCGCGGTACACCGGGGCGCTCATCACGTGGTGCTCGGCCATCACCGAGAGCCCCAGCGGCCGCACCACGACGGCATCGACCCCGACCAGCAGCCCGGGGTGCAGCAGGTCCTCGCCGACGTATGCCGCGGCCACCGCCCACCGTTCGTCGTCTGTTCGTCGTCTGGATCGGCCGCCATGGCCGAGATCGAGAGGGGCCAGATCAACGCTCCTCCTGCGCAGCCGCGGGGGCGGCCAGCAACCTGCGTGCCATGCGACCGCGCCATGACCCAGCGGCCATCGACGGGCGGGATCGGGCCATCGTGAACACCCCCTGGGGACTCTCGCCCAGGATCCTGCACTGCGCGCCGGGGAAGCGAAATAGACGCCCGCGCAGACCGGGACCGAAGGAGGGGCGGTGGGAGATCAGGAAGTCGTGCACGTCGGCGGCTCGCTCGTGCGGCGCGCGCTCGCCGACGCCGTCGGGACCTTCGCGCTGGTGTTCGTCGGCTGCGGCGCCGTCGTGGTCGACGGCCTCCACGGAGGCGTGATCGGCCACCTCGGCGTGAGCGCCGCGTTCGGGCTCGTCGTGGGGGTCATGATCCTCGCCACCGGGCACGTCTCCGGCGCCCACTTCAACCCCGCGGTCACCGTCGCGTTCGCCGTGATCGGGGCGTTCCCGTGG
>CAYMSU010000440.1:0-3011 GCA_964393165.1 uncultured Enterobacteriaceae bacterium | reverse complement strand
CCCTCCGCCTCGCAAGCGGGGTGGACTACCGCTGGACGCACCTCGGCGCCTGCAACTGCGGGCACCTCGCGCAGACGCTCACGAAGCTGACGGCGGCGGACATCCGCCGCTACGCCCTCGAGCGGCGCGGCGAGTGGCGCGACCAGGCCGTCGAGTTCTGCCCCTCCACCGGTCATCCGATGGACCTCATCCTGGCGAAGATGCTCGAGATCGGGATGTGCCGCGACGACATCGCCCACCTCGAGTGGCTGTCGTCGCCGCGGGTGCTCGAGCGGATCCCTGCGGAGCGGCGCGCCACGATGAGCCGCAGCGAGCGCAGCGACGTCGTGCTCTACATGACGACGTGGGCCGAGCTGCTCGAGGAGCAGCTCCCCGTGCCCGCACCAAAGCGAAAGGCGCTCGCCCCCGCCTAGCGGGCCGCCGCTTGTGGTAGCCTTCCCTTCGCGGAGGCCTCCATGAAGCGGCGGGAGTTCGTCGGATTCGTCGTCGCGAGCGGAGCGTACGTCACGCTGGGCGGGTGCACCGGGAGCGGGGAGCCCGCTGGCGAAGACCCTCCGGCGCCGACCCCCGATGCCGAGCCGGAGCCGGCCCCCGATGCCGAGCCGGAGCCCGCCCCCGAGCCCGACGCCACGCCGGAGCCCACCCCGGAGCCGGCGCCTACTCCCTCCCCTGGAGACGACGTGCCCTTCATTGGCCAGGTGATGATGTTCGCGGGGAACTTCGCTCCGCGTGGGTGGGCCCTCTGCGATGGCCAGCTGCTGGACGTCTCGCAGTACTCGGCCTTGTTCTCGGTCCTCGGCACCACCTACGGCGGCGACGGTCGCACCACCTTCGCGCTTCCCGACCTCCGGGGCCGGGTGCCGATGCACGCCGGCCAGGGCCCCGGTCTCGACAGCGTGGCGCTGGGCGCCCAGGGAGGCAGCGAGGATCTGGCGGCGGCCCAGGCCCAGAGCGGCACGGGCGTCCCGGTCGCGAAGCCGGGCACGAACCAGCAGCCCTTCACCACCGTGAACTTCATCATCGCGCTCGAGGGAACCTACCCCTCCCGAGGCTGAGACAGGCGAAACAGGTCCCGGGCCAGCAGCGGAAACCACCCCAGGTAGAAGATCCCCATGCCCGCCTGGACCGTCTCGGCGAAGTCCGGTACCACGGGATGCACCAGGTGTTGGAGAAGGTCGAGGCCGTTCGCGAGGAGCCCCACCCCGGCGGTGACGCGCGAGAACCTCGGGCTCCGCAGCATCGCGACCGACACCAGGACCCCCGAGCCCTGCAGCAACACGCCCCCGAACAAGCCGGCGGTGCTGTTCCACAGGTCGGTGGCGACCACCGCCTGCCCGGCAGCCACCAGGAGATCGCGCTCGGCCCCCGGGGTCGCCGCGACCCACTGCTCCGCGAGGTGGAGCAGGCTGAAGGTGGACTCCGTGGCCATCGCACCCAGGACGGCGGCGTAGCTCGCCACCACGAAGATCCCGCCGACGTAGGGAGCGCGATCGCGCAGCCCCGCCGCGACCGCCGGCGCAGTCGCGAGGTACGGGGCGATCATCAGGGCCAGGATCACGAGGTCGCCGCGAAGCGCGACCGCGGCCCCCTGCGCGGCGTAGGCCGCGAAGAACGCCTCCGCGGTCTCCACGCGCGGCCCCAGCGCGGCGGTGGCCCCGATCAGCACCACGATGCTGACGAGCTGGGCGAGCGCTCCCCACGCGCCTGCCAGGTACAGCGGTCGAAGGTCGGCCATGGCGGGCTCCCCGTCCATATGCCACGCCAGCGTACCCCAGGCGGTCGGTGTGGTAGAGTTCGCCGACGCCACCCGGAGGGGTCATGGCCGAGAATCAGGGGTGCAGCAAGGGTTTCTCGATCGGCGTGGCCATTGCCGCCTTCGTCGCGGGCTTGGCCACACTCATTCCCGGCATCGTGATGGCCGCCACCCACGGGGAGTCGGGCATCGGCTTCGGTCCCGCGCTGATCGCCGGCGCGGTGGCGCCGCTCGCCATGGGCGGCCTGTCGCTGGAGCGAGGCTTCGCGCCCAACGCCGTGTTCGACATCATCCTCTGGGTGACCGGGGCCGTGGCCGTGGTCGCCTGCGGGATCCTGATCGGCGTGGGCTACGCCACGATGTAGCGGGGCCGCGGCCCGTGCAGCGGTGGGTGCGACGGCTGGTCGACCCGACGGATCCGCGCTCGGTGGCGAGCGCGTTCCGACGGCGGCGGCGCGTGCACCTCGACGAGGTGCTCGCCGGGGTGCCGGCCCCCGTGCGGATCCTCGACGTGGGCGGCACCGAGGCCTACTGGCGCACGCTGTACCCCGACTGCGAAGAGCGCCCCTGGCACATCACGCTCCTGAACGTCGGCGAGCCCCCCGCGGTGTCGCCCCCGTTCGCGGCGGTGCGCGGGGATGCGCGCGACCTCGGCCGGTTCCCCGACGGGTCCTTCGACGTCGTCCACGCGAACTCCGTCCTCGAGCACGTCGGGGGCCTCCACGACCAGCGCCGCATGGCCGCGGAGGTGCGGCGGGTGGGCCGCCATCACGTGGTGCAGACGCCGAACCGCAACTTCCCCCTCGAGCCGCACTTCCTCGTGCCCCTGTTCCAGTTCCTCCCCGTGGAGGTGCAGGTCCGGCTGGTGCAGCGGTTCGCGTTGGGGTGGTACCCCCGGATCCCCGACCGCGAGGCGGCCCGGGCCCACGTGCGGGCCCATCGCCTGCTCACCGAGGCCGAGCTCCGGGCGCTGTTTCCCGACAGCACGATCCACCGCGAGCGGGTCGCCGGCCTGACCAAGTCGCTCCTCGCCGTCCGGTGATCCCCTGGTCTATGCTCGGGCTGTCGAGGAGGTGCCGGTGGTCGTGATCGCAGTTGTCTGGGGGCTCCTTTGGGCCCGCGCCGCGAGCGCGGCCCCCGAGGCAGACACCTACGCCTCCGAGGTCGCCGTAGATCGCCCGCTGCTCCACGCCGACGTCGGTCGCAAGCCCGTCGTGCTCGAGCGACCGACCGACGGGGGGCTCACGGTCGAGGCCTG
>CAYMSU010000439.1:0-5437 GCA_964393165.1 uncultured Enterobacteriaceae bacterium | reverse complement strand
ACTGGACAGTCTTCGAGTGTCTCAGCACCGCCCCGACGTGGTTCACTGAATATCCACCTACATTCCTCAATTACCTTAAACCGGACCGGAGCAGCTCCTTCCACTTCGACACCTCGGACCCCGCCACGGCCACGATCTCGTCGCCGCTGCGGATCCCCGCCTGCTCCGCGACCGAGCCAGGGCGCACCACGCCGACGACGGAGTCGGGCATCGGCATGCCCAGCATGTAGATTCCGGTGAACAGCAGGAACGGCAGGATCAGGTTGGCAGCGGGCCCCGCGAGCATGATCAGCAGGCGCTGCCACACTGGCTTGCGCATGAAGTCCTCTTCCGGGTTCGCCCACCCCTCGGCGTCTTCCTCCCCGAACGCGTCGGCGCCGGACATGCGGACGTACCCCCCGATCGGCAGTAGCGAGATCCGGAAGTCGGTGTCCCAGAAGCGGAACCCGAAGATGCGCGGTCCCATGCCGATCGAGAACACTGGTGTGCCGACCTTGAACAGGCGCGCCACGACGTAGTGCCCGGCCTCGTGAACGATGACCAGGACCCCGATCATCACGACGCCCGCCACCACGAAGAGCGGAAAGTCGCTCATTGCCGTCTCCCCCGATCCCTGGACCAGCAGTGTAAGCTCACCGGAGCTCGACCCACGCATAGAGCAGCGGAGCCACGAACATGAGGCTGTCGATGCGGTCGAGCAAACCCCCGTGCCCGGGGAGAATCCAGCCGCTGTCCTTGACGTCGAAGGACCGCTTGAGCATCGACTCCGCCAGGTCTCCCACCACACCGGCGAGGGACAGCGCCGGCACGATCAACACCGTATCCACCACGGAGAGGTCGGGGAGCCCCACCTCACGAACGACGAGCGCTCCGAGCGTGGCGAGGACGACCCCGCCCCACACTCCCTCCCACGTCTTCTTGGGGCTGATCTTCGGGTACAGCGCCGTCCGGCCGAAGAACCGACCCGCGAAGTAGGCCCCGGTGTCGGAGAGCCAGGAGACCGTGAGGACCATGAAGACCCAGGCGAGACCGTGGTCCTCGCGGCGCAGCAGTGAGAGGAAGGTCAGCAGCCCGAGCCAGGCGGCGCCCAGGACGAGCCGGCCCGTTCCGTCTGCGCTGGTCGACAGCTCCATCCCGGGCCGAAGCGTCTGCAGCACGAGCGCAGCCACCAACCCGAGCCCGAGGATCATCCAGGCGTAGTGCGGAGGGGCATAGAGCGCGGCGGCGTAGCCACCGAGCCACAGCGCAGCGGTCGCGCCGCCCATCACCCAGGGATCTTCGGGGAACGCCATCGTGGCGTACTCCGCGATCCCCACCAGCGCCGCCACCAGGACCACGAGCTCGACCGCGACGGGCCCACCGAGCACGATCGCCGGTAGCAGCACGGCGAGCCCCACCGCGGCCGCCAGCAGGCGCGTTCTCACGTGGGAGCCACTTGGGCGTCGGTCTTGCCGAAGCGCCGACGGCGGCTGGCGAAGGCCTGCAACGCTCTCTCCAGATGAGGCCGTCGGAAGTCGGGCCAGTACACATCCGTCACATAGAGCTCGGTGTACGCCACCTGCCAGAGCAGGAAGTTCGACAACCGCATCTCCCCGCTCGTGCGGATCAACAGGTCTGGGTCGGGGAGACTCGCCGTGAAGAGGTTCTCCGAGATCGTGGTCTCGGTGATGTCCGCCGCGTCGAGTCGGCCGTCGGCCACCCGGCCCGCGATGCGCCGCACCGCATCGACGATCTCGCTGCGCGACCCGTACGACAGCGCCAGCGTGAGGCGGAGGCCCGTGTTCTCCGACGTGAGCCCCTCGGCCTCCGCGAGCAGCTCACGGACGAAGGCAGGCAGGCGCTCTCGGTGGCCGATGGCGCTCAGCCGCACGCGGTTCTCCATCAGCTCGCCGCGCTCGTCCTGCAGATACGACGCCAGCAGCGCCATGAGCGCGTGCACCTCGTCGTCGGGCCGGGACCAGTTCTCCGTCGAGAAGGAGTACAGCGTGAGGGCATCGACTCCGAGCTCCCCGCAGGCCCGAACGATCTCGCGCACACTGTCCGCCCCCGCCTCGTGGCCCTTCGTCCGGGGCAGACCGCGCTCGGTCGCCCACCTGCCGTTGCCGTCCATGATGACGGCCACATGGCGAGGGATCTGCGCGTGCATCAGACTTCGAGGACCTCTTCCTCCTTGCTCGCCACGAGCGCATCCACCTCGCGCACGGTCTCGTCCGTCGCTTCCTGCACGCGCTGCTGATGCCGCCGGCTGTCGTCCTCGCTGACCTCGCCGTCCTTCTCCGCGTTCTTGATGATGTCGTTGTACTCGCGGCGAACGTGGCGCACGCGGACCTTCGCATCCTCCCCGGCCTTGCGAACGAGCTTGACCAGCTCCTGGCGCCGGTCCTGGGTCAGCGGCGGCACCGGAATCCGCACGACCTGACCGTCGTTCGACGGGTTGAGGCCCAGCCCCGCGGAGACGATGGCCTTCTCGATGTCGGCGATGGTGCTCTTGTCCCAGGGCTGCACGACGAGCAGCCGCGCGTCAGGCGCTTGCACGGTCGCGAGCTGGTTGAGCGGCATCGACGTGCCGTAGGACTGGACGAGCACCTGAACGCCATCGAGGAGCTTCGGAGTGGCGCGCCCGGTACGGATCTTCGCCAGCTCGCGGGTGAGCGACTCGAGCGCCGCCCGCATGTCGTCCGCCATCGCTTCCAGGTACTCGTCCATCCTTCACTGCTCCAGGGTAGCTGCGACCTCGGCCGCGAGGTCGGATTCCTTCTTCTCCAGGCCTTCTCCCAGAACGTAGCGGGCGAAGCGCCGAACCCGGATGTTCTCGCCGATGCGGGCGACCGCCTCGGTGACGATTTCCTGCACCGTCTTCGAGTCGTCCTTCACGAACTTCTGCTCGAGAAGCACCACATCCTCGTAGTACTTACCCATCCGACCCTCGACGATCTTGTCGGCGACCTTCTCGGGCTTTCCTTCCTCGAGCACTCGGGCCTTCTGGATCTCCCGCTCCCGCGCGATCGCGTCTTCGGAGACCTCCTCGCGCGACACGAACTCGGGCGCGGCGGCCGCGATGTGCATCGCGATGTCTCGGCAGAGCTGCTGGAACTCCTCGTTCATCGCCACGAAGTCGGTCTCGCAGTTCACCTCGAGGAGCACGCCGATCTTGCCGCCCGCGTGGATGTAGGAGGACACGAGCCCCTCGGTGGCTGCGCGACCGGCCTTCTTGGCAGCCCGGGCGATGCCCTTCGAGCGGAGCCAGTCGATGGCCTTGTCGACGTCTCCCCCGCTCTCCTCGAGGGCCTTCTTGCAATCCAGCATGCCTGCGCCCGTGCGCTCCCGCAGGGCCTTGATCTCAGCGGCGCCCATGATGATGACTCCGATACTCGCGATGCGATGCGATGCGATGTGCGGTGGGTGGGATGGAGTTGGCTAGCTCTGAGGCGAGCTGTCCGCTGCGGCCTCGGGCTTCTTCTCGGCGGCAGGCGCCGCCGCGCCCTCCGCGACCTCGGCGAGCGAGGCGTCGGCCTCGGTGGACCCAGCCTGCGCGGCCGGCGCCTCCTCGGCGGACGGCGCCTCCTCGGCGGCCGGCGCCTCCGGAGCCGCGGGCGCCGCCCCGCCCCGCCTCACGACCTCGACGTCGTCGGCGGGCGCCTGACTGTCTTCGCCGACGAAGGCCTGGTTGCCCCTTCCGGTCGACGAGGCGCGGCCCTCGATGACGGAATCGGCGATGGCCGCCGCGAAGAGGCGGATCGACTTGATCGCGTCGTCGTTGCCGGGGATCACGTACTGGATTCCTGTCGGATCGCAGTTGGTGTCGCACAGCGCGACCACCGGGATGTTGAGGGTGGTCGCCTCCTTGACGGCGATGTGCTCCTTCTTGGGGTCGATGATGAACAGCACCGACGGCAGGCCCTTCATGCCCTTGATGCCGCCCAGGTTCTTGTTCATCTTCTCGATCTCGCGGGTGGCCCCGAGGGCCTCCTTCTTGGTGAGGACGTCGAACTTGCCCTCGTCGCGAGCCTTCTCGAGCTGAACCAGCCGATCGATCGACTTCTTGACGGTCTGCCAGTTGGTGAGCGTGCCGCCGAGCCAGCGGTTGTTGACCCAGAACATCTGGGACCGCTGGGCCTCCTCGGCGACGATCTCCCGGGCCGCGCGCTTCGTGCCGACGAACAGGACGGAGCCGCCGTGGCCGACCGTCTGGGTGAGGAACCGCCCCGCATCGAGCAGGCCCTTGGCGGTCTGCTGCAGATCGATGATGTGGATGCCGTTCTTGGAGCCGTAGATGTACGGCCGCATCTTCGGGCTCCACCGACGGGTCTGGTGGCCGAAGTGGACCCCTGCCTGCAGCAGGTCGCGCAGTGAGACGTTCATCGCTTTCCTCGTGGGTTGTGGTTGTTCGACCGCCGGCGGGCCCACCCGACCCCCCAAGGGGGGCACCGAGGGTGCGCCCGGATCTCCGGCGTGGTGAATGCGCGCCTGGGGCGCGCAGAGAGCGGCCTTAGCACAGCAACCGAGGTGGGACCACCGGCGCCCGCGCGGGGCTACTTGGTGGCGGGCTGCGCCTCGACCGCGGAGTCGTCCCCGGCGGGCGCCTCACCGTCCTCGACGGGCGCCTTCCACGCAGGGTCGTAGCAGCAACGCTTGTACTTCTTGCCCGATCCGCAGGGGCACGGGTCGTTGCGACGAAGGTTGTAGCGGTGCGCGACGAGACGGGCCTCCTCGCCGGGCTTCGGCATCGCCGGAGGCTCCGAGGCGGGGATCGCGAGCTCGGGTTCCTCGCGCGCCGCGCGCGCGGCGCCGGCCAGCACGTCTGCCGCCGGGCGGAAGGTTCCGCGCTCGATCTCCCGCGCCGTGGACCGGCTCGCTTGCTCCGAGGCCGCGGTGGCCATCTCCACGTCGGTGTTGAGGAGACGCTGCACCAGCGATTCGTCACGCATCGCCGACATCATGAGGTACATCTGCAGCGCCTCGCGCTTGTACTCGAGGAGCGGATTGCGCTGCCCGTAGCCCCGCAGTCCTACCCCCTGCCGCAGGCGGTCGAGGGCCAGCAGGTGGTCCTTCCACAGGCTGTCCGTCAGCTGCAGCATCAGCATCTGGCTGTACGAGGTGAAGACCTCCTCACCCATCTCCTCGATGATGGCCGTGAGCTTGGCGTGGGCCTGCTCCTTCATCCGCTCGCGGAGCTCGAGCCGCGACATGTCCCGCAGCTCGTCGTCGTCTTCTTCCCACTCGAGCTCGAACACCCGCTTGATGTTCTCGCGGAGCCCGGAGATGTTCCAGTGCTCCGGATGCAGGCCCTCCACGACATAGTCGTCCATTACGTCCTGCACGATGTTGTCGACGCACTCCCGGCACATGTCGATCACGTTCTCACCGGCCAGCGCTCGCCGGCGGATCTCGTAGACCCCCTTGCGCTGGTAGTTCATGACGTCGTCGTACTCGAGCA
>CAYMSU010000438.1:2143-5438 GCA_964393165.1 uncultured Enterobacteriaceae bacterium | reverse complement strand
GTAGGCGAAGCGGCCGGCGCGTGGGGCGACCACCTCGAACTCGGCCTCCGCGCGGCCGCTCTCGTCGAGCCGAACGCGCTGCTCGGTGACGGTGGCTCCATCGCGCAGCAGCGTGACCGGCACGCTGCGGTTCGGCAGCCCGATCCCCTGGATGGTCGCCCGGATGGTGAACGGCGTGCGGATGAACGCGTAGCCGCCGGCATCGATGTCGCGCACGGCCAGGTCGACGATGTCGGTGGCCTCACCCACCTGGAAGACCGTCAGCGGGCCCGGGAACAGCGAAGGGGCCGGCGGAACCGTCGGATCCTCGTGGAAGCCCCTGCGCAGAAGCCCTCGGTCTAGCCCGTCGGTCACGAGGACGACCCCGGCCAGCCGCTCCCCGGCCACTCGCTCCGAGAGCGCCTCTAGAGCGCCCCCCACGTCGGTACCCGCCAGGTCGTAGGCCTCCGGGGCGCCGACCACGAGGTCGTCTCCGAAGTGAAAGAGCTCGACCTCCGGTGCCTGCCTGCGCACGTGGTCGAGTACCCCCTCGACGCCCAGAGACCGGGCCCGGTCGTCCTCGAGGATCCCCATGGAGCGGCTTGCATCGACCAGCACTGCCACCCTCCCAGGATCCGTGCGGCCCTCCTCCTCCACCCACACGGGCGCCGCGAGCGCGAACACGATCGCGGCCAGCGCCACCGCCCACCCCGCGAGCTCCGCGGCCCGGGACCACGGTGGACGCCGGCCCGCGGCGGCGAGCCCCCACACCGCGAGCGCCACGCACACGGCGACGGTGATGGCCCAGTCCGGAGCCGTCCAGACGAGCTCACCGTCCGCGCCGAGCTCTCCACCGATCAGCCACCGTGTCACTCGAGACGCCCCTCTTTCATGAGCTGGCGAACGTGGGCCTGGTCCTTCTTGTAGTTGGCCGTCAGGCTGTACAGGAGCAGGTTGATGCCGAGCTTGAGGGCCTCTCGTCGCTGGGCCTCACCGCCCGGAACACAGGGATGCACCGGTCGCCCGTCGGGCCCGCGCTCGAGGGCGCCGGAGAGGTCGTTGCGACAGTACACGACCGGCGTGAGGTTGCCCACGGTGACGCCCTCGAGGAAGCCGTAGCGGTCCACTCGGCCGAGCGGGCGCTGCAGCAGGAAGAACGAGCGGTACACGCTGTGGTCCGGCGGAAGCGGGCCGAGCGGACGCGTGGGGAACAGGCGAGAGACCAGCTCCCGCACCGAATCGTCGAACGCCCCGTCGGATGCGCTCGCGTCGTCGAGGAGGAGGAAGCCACCATACTGGAGGTAGCGCTCGAGCTGCTCCACGGACTTGGCCCCGGGCGGCTCGAAGCCTCCGTCTCCGATCAGGATGCAGAAGGGGTGCTGGAAGAGCTCGGGGTCGTCGGCACGAACGCGGACCGACTTGGCCTCGCACTCCACCGAGGTGGTCTGAATGACCTCGTAGAGCAGGCGCTTCCATGCGTTGGGACGGGAGAGCGTACCCGTGCCGAGGTCGAGCTCACACACGTCGACCAGCGTGGGCTTTCCGAAAGCGCGCGCCTGGCCCGAGATCCCGAGTGCAGCAGCGGCGGCGAGCAGGTCTCTACGCCTCAAGAGGTCCCTCGTAGCGAGAGCAGCGTGGAGGCCGCGAAGAAGCCGAGGGAGACCCACAGCAGCGGCCAGGACAGGTCGACGTGCCGCATGAGCAGATCTGGCGCGAGCTCCCGCTCCACCGCGGCGACCGAGTCGTAGCTCCGGACGTCGGACTCCGTGGGGTCCGGATTCACCGCGACGTAGGCGAGCGGGGCGGATTGCTCGAGCTCGAGCCGGTAGGCTCCCGCGTCGCGGGGGGTGAAGACGAGTCGAGCCCCCTCGAGGCGGCTGCGCACGGGCGTGCCGCTCGGACCGACGACGGTGGGCTCGAGTGCCAGGTCGGGCAGCGGGATGCTCACGGGCTGGCCGACCGTGCCGTCGAAGCGCGCGCTCCCCTGCGCCGCCTCTCCGCCGAGGTAGCCCACCATGCGCTGAACGAGCGGCATGAAGACGGACTGGAGCGGCAGATTCCCCCACCCGAGGTCCATCGTGGACGTCCACACGAGCACCCGACCCTGGCCGATGCGACGCTCGAGGAGGGCGGGCATGCCGTTGTCGTACTGCATCCACGTCTTCACCTCACCGGGCACGTCGCGGTAGGGCTCGAACGTGAGGAGCGTGTGGCTGCGGATTCGGCGGAACGACCCGCGCCCACCCCGCCGGAACGTGGATAGCAAGGGCTCCTCGACGTCGGGGAGCGCCACTGCGACTCCTTCCTCGCCGCGATCCGCCACACTTCGCGCCTTGCGCAGCGGTGCCGGCAGGATGCTGCCGAGCGCCACGTTGTACCGCTCTGCGGTGACATTGTCGCCACCGGTGAGGACGAGGTTTCCGCCCTTGCGGACGAACTCCGTGAGCCGTGGCCCGAAGGGCCGCGGGTCCGCCACGTTCGCCAGGAAGACGACACGGTGGCGGTCAGGGTCCAGGTCGAGCAGCCCGCCGGGGGTGGTGACGTCGATGGTCACCCCCGAGCGGACGCCGCCCCACGGGGCGAGCGCTCGCTCGAGGAAGTAGATCTCGCTGCGCGTGGGGGTGTCCCCCGGATCCCCGTCGACCACGAGGACCCGGGACGCTCCGACCCGCGGGAGGTGGAAGTATCGAGCATCGTCGAGGGACAGGTCGGGATCATCGCAGGCGACCTCGCCGACGCCGCCGGAGGCCTCCGAGGGAATCGTGATGCGCTCCTCGGCCTGACCCTCGGGAGGCAGGTCCACGAAGATCGGGATCGAGGCCCCGTCGGGAAGCGTGACCTCGCAGCCGACCTCGATGCCCGACGGCCCGTAGTTGGCGAGCCGCACCGTGACCTGGCCTCCCTCGAGCCCATCGCCGTACCGTGCCGCGACGACGGCGACGTTTCGCGGCGGATCCGCCTTGATGCCCATCGGGACGATGGCGGAGCCGAGCTCGACGAGCCGAGCGATCTCGGTGGAGGCCTCGCCGACCATGCGCGGCCCCGCCTCGTCCGAGAACAGCAAGACCTCCCCGGGCTCACCGGCGAGCAGGCCACGCGCCTGGAGGAGCGCCGCCCGAAGGTTCGAGGATCCCGAGGTGGGCTGGAGGGCCTCGATCATGCCGAGCACGCGCTGATGGTCGGACGTGAGCGAGTGAAACCTATATCCGGTTCAGCCCATTTGGTTCACAAGGCAATGCTTGCGCGCCCAATGGCTTCACCATCAAGGAGACAATCAGCCCGATAGAGTATGCCGGATGTTACATGATCCCATGTA
>CAYMSU010000438.1:0-2133 GCA_964393165.1 uncultured Enterobacteriaceae bacterium | reverse complement strand
GTCGTCGTCGAAGGCCACGAGCCCCACGGCGACGCCCTCGGGAAGCCCGCGCACGACCGCGGCGGCCTCCTCCCGGGCTTGCTGGAGCAGCGTGGAGCCGCCGTCGAGCTGGCTCATCGACATCGACCGATCGACGACCACGACGACCTGGCCGCTCCCCCCGTACTCGGGCACCCCGCCGGGGTAGGACCACCGCGGACCCGCGATCGACGCCACGAGCGCGGCGATGGCGAGCAACCGGAGGAGCAGCAGCCAGGGGTCCTTGACCCGGCGCCGACGACGCAGGCGCTTCACCATGCGCTGAAGGAGGAGCATGGCGCCGAAGGGGACCCGGTCGCGCGGCGTCTGCCGCGCGAGGTGCGCGAGCACCGGTAGCGCCAGCAAGACTCCCAGGCCGAGGGCCAGCGGAGCCGCGAACGAGAAGGTCATCCGACCTCCGCGGGCCGTCGATCGAGCGGCTGGTCGAGCACCACCGCGCGGATGACCTGCTCCATCGGTCTGTCGACAGGCACCGGCAGGTAGCGGCCGCCGTAGCGAACGACGCCCCCACGGACCTCCTGCACGTACTCCCGCACGACCTCGGAGAACGCGGACGCCGCTCCCTGGGGGTCGACGGCGAGCGGCTCACCGCCCTCGGGGCTGAAGAACAGCGCCGGCGAGGCGAAGTCCATGCCCCACTCGCGGGGATCGTAGAGGTGGAAGACCCGCAGATCGGCGCCGCGGCGGGCGAACGCCGACAGCGCAGGCAGCCAGCGGCCCGGCTCCTCCATCCCGTCGGTGATCACGCCGACCCACGCTCGACGGCGGGTACGCTGGCCGACCCGCTCGAGCGAGGGCCGCAGATCCGCTTGCCCTCCCGGGCGGGCCTTGGCCAGCTGCAGGAAGAGCTGCTGGAGGTGGTTCCGACCGCCGCGCGGGCGCAACGAGCGGTGGTCCATCCTCGATCCAGCCACGAGCTCGAGACCTACGGGCTCTCCGTGGCGGTGCAGGAAGTACAGCAGCGTAGCCGCGAGCACGAGCGCGTAGCCGACCTTGCCGGAGTCGAGGTCGGGCAGCGAGGCACGACCCGCTGATCCGGTACCGACATCGGCCGACAGGTCCACCACCACCGTGCAGGGCAGCTCGGTCTCGACCTCGAACTGCTTCACGACGTAGCGGTCGGAGCGCGCGTAGGCGCGCCAGTCGAGCGAGCGGAGATCCATCCCCGGCAGGTACTCCTGGTACCCCGCGAACTCGACCGCCTGGCCCACTCTGCGGGAGTGATGCGCTCCCTGGAGGACCGAGGCCGCGAGGTGACGCGCCCGAAGGTGGAGGTGGCGGACCCGGGCGAGCACCGTGGGGTCCCAGAGCGGCTGCGCCATGTCAGCCCACCTCCTCCAGGATCTGCGCCACCACCTTCTCCACGGTCATCCCCGCGGACTCCGCCTCGAAGTTGAGCAGCACTCGGTGCCGAAGCACGGTGGGCGCGACCGCCCGCACGTCTTCCGGAGTGGGCACCTCGTGACCGTGGAGCGCGGCCCAGGTTCGCGCGCCGACCGCCAGGAACTGGCTCGCGCGGGGCCCCGCGCCCCACTGCACCCACCGGGTGGCGTCGAGCCCGCTCCCCGGTCGCGTGGCCGTCGCGAGCTTCACGCAGTACCGCACGACGTCGGGGTTGGCGGGCAGCCTGCGGAGCATCTGCTGGAAGGCGACGAGCTCGGCCGCGTCGAGAACCGGGTGCGCCTGACCCAGCTCCCCCACCGTCGTGCGCCGCACGATCTCCTCTTCCTCCTCGAAGGTGGGGTACCCCACCGGCACCGAGAACATAAAGCGGTCCTGCTGCGCCTCGGGCAGCGGGTACGTGCCCTCCTGCTCGATCGGGTTCTGGGTGGCGAACACCAGGAAAGGAGGCTCCAGGGGCAGCGTACGCCCGGATGCGGTCACCGCGCGCTCCTGCATCGCCTGAAGCAGCGCTGCCTGCGTCTTGGGGGGCGTGCGGTTGATCTCGTCTGCCAGCAGGAGGTTCGTGAAGACGGGCCCCTCGACGAAGCGCATCTCGCGGCGACCGGTCACCTTGTCTTCCTCGAGGATGTCGGTGCCGGTGATGTCGCTGGGCATCAGGTCGGGCGTGAACTGGATGCGGCCGAAGCGCAC
>CAYMSU010000437.1:0-5449 GCA_964393165.1 uncultured Enterobacteriaceae bacterium | reverse complement strand
GACGGCGCCCGCGCCGCGGGTAGAGGTCGGCCCCGCGCGGGGGCCGCCCCCGGTTCCGCGCTCTCCGCCCAGGGGCGCGCGGCGGAGCCGGCCGCCGCGGGCCGCGCCTCACGGGGAGGGACGCCCCCCGGGGGCGGCAGAGGTCGGGCCCCGCGCGGCGGCGGCCACCGGTTCCGCGCTCTCCGCCCAGGGGCGCGCGGTGGAGCCCGCGCCGCGGGCAGAGGTCGGCCCCGCGCGGCGGCGGCCCCCCGTTCCGCGCTCTCCGCCCAGGGGCGCGCACGGTGGAGCCCGCCGCCGGGCCGCGCCCCGCAGAAGCGACGCGCCTCGGGAACGGGCAGAGGTGCCCCCGGTTCCGCGCTCACGCCCCGCGGCGCGCGCGGTGGAGCAGGTGGTGGAGCCCGCGGGCGCGACGCGCCCCGAGAGCGGGCAGAGGGTCCGGCCCCCGCGCGGCGGCGGCCCCCCGCCCCCCCTCGGACCGTCGCGCAGCGCGGGCCGAGCGCTTGGTGCAGCGCCCATCCTGTCTCCCCGGACCAGCTCGAGGACTACGAGCCCTCGGAGAGCAGGCGCTGGCGCAGGCGCTCCTCTCGCTCGCGACCGCGCGCGCGGGCTCGCTCCGCCTCCACCTCCCGGTCTCGGGGGGCCGCCTGGGTGCTCTGCTCCTCGTGGATCAAGCGCACCCCGATGGCCGTGATCTCGGCCACCGCCCGCTCGAACGCCGCCTGGTTGGCCTGCGACGGCTTGGTCATGCCGGACAGCTTGCGCACGTACTGCAGCGCCGACGCCGCGATCTCCTCCTCGGTCGCGGGCGGCGCGAGGTTGTAGAGCCGCTTGATGTTCCTGCACATAGAAGCCTCCGGACGCGTCGACCCCGGTAACCGGTCCGCGGTCCCCGTTGTCCGCGATAAGAGGCCCTCCGACCGCGGCACTTTGCCCGAGCAGGGAGCGTGAGCCTGGCATGAGCAGCCCGAACGACGTGGTGGTGACCGGAATGGGCGTGGTGTGCAGGCTCGGGGATGACCTCGAGGAGGTCACCGCGGGGATCCGCGCGGGGCACTCACCGCCCTTCTCGATCTGGCAAGCCGCGGTCGACGCGGGGATCGGCTGCCACCTCATGGGCGCCTACGCGGGCGACGAGGCGGCCGACCTGGCTGACGACGCGCTGGGGATCGAGCGGCGGGCGGCACGGTTCATGGGCCGGGCCTCCCGCCTCGCGCTCAGGGCCTCGCGCGCGGCCCTGGCCCACGCCCAGCAGCCCGCACCTACCGACTGCGCCGTGGTGATCGGCGCCGGCGCCGGCGACGTGCCGAGCCACATCGAGGTGCAGCGGCAGCTCGACCGCGGGAAGCGTGTCGCGCCCACGGTGATCCCGCGCCTGATGGCGTCCACGGTGTCGGCGAACCTCGTGAACGTGCTGCAGACCACCGGGCCGTCGGTGTCGGCGGCCGCGGCGTGCGCGGGCGGCGCGTGGAACCTCGTGATCGCCGCCCAGCTGGTGCGCGACGGGTTCGCGCCGATGGCCCTGGCGGGCGGGGTCGAGGCGGTAGACCTGCACTTCCACGCCGGCTTCGACTCGATGCGCGCCTACAACCGGGCCGACAACAACGACCCGAGCCGGCCCTCACGACCCTACGCGGCCGACCGGGCGGGGTTCATCTTCGGTGAGGGCGCCGGCGCGCTCGTCCTCGAGCGTCGGGAGGGCGCGGAGGCGCGAGGCGTCCCCGTCCTGGGCACGATCCGGGGCTGGGGCCTGTCCTCGGACGGCAGCGGCGACATGGTCGCCCCCGATGCGGGCGGCGCCGAGCGGAGCATGCGCAAGGCGCTGGAGGTCGCCGGCTACGCCCCCAGCGACGTCGACTACGTCAACACCCACGCCACGAGCACCCCGGTCGGCGACCTGTGCGAGGTCCGCGCGATGCGCGCGGTGTTCGGCGAGCATCGGGTGCGCTACAGCTCGACGAAGGGCTACACCGGCCACACGATCAGCGCCGCGGGCGCGATCGAGGCGATCTTCACCCTGCAGATGCTGCGGCAGGGGTGGGTGGCCCCCTCGGCGCACGCCGAGCCGCTCGACCCGGAGATCGCCGACTGGGCCCCGGTGGTGGCGCCGACCGAGGCCACGCTGTCGGTGGCGCTGTCGAACAGCTTCGGCTTCGGAGGCACCAACGCCACGCTCGTGCTCGGCCAGTGACCTCAGAACGTGTAGCTTAGCGACTCGGTGCCCACGTTGATCGTGATCTCGCCGGTCTTGCTCTGGTACGACTCCTCGAAGGCCGCCTCGAGCGGGCTCAGGTCGAACCGCTCGGTGACCTGGGGCTTCGCGTCGCACTTGTCGCCGGGATCGTCGTGGAAGATCTCGAGGTTCACCTGCACGGGGGACGACTCGAGGAAGCTCTGGTCGGGCCAGCACAGGGTGAAGGCGTGGTCCTCGCAGCCCCCGCTGTACTGGAGATCCACGACCAGCTCGTCGGCCTCGAGGCGCGCCGCCTGCAAGGTGAACGGATCCCCGGCGGCGGCGGTGCACGCGGGCAGGTACGCGTAAGCGTCCACGTAGTTCCAGGCACAGGTGCCGTCGTCGCACAGGAAGCCCGCGGTCTCCGGGCAGTCACACGGGCTGTCCCCCACGCTGATCTCGCACTCGAGATCCTGGGCTTCGTCGAGCAGCTCGTAGAACGCCTCCGGATCGGCGTCGGTCGCGGCCACCAGGTTCCGGGTGCACCCGCAGCTGGTGCCGGCCAACGCCTGCCCACAGTCCGCGTCGACCTCGCAGGCCTGGATCGCGTCGAGCTCGGCCTCGAGCTCGGGCTCCACGTCGTCGCAGGTCCTCGCGGGGTCGTTCCCGTCGCCTCCGTCGAGGCAGCCGAGCGTCCCGAGGGCCATCGTCATCCACATTACGCGCATTCGTCCTCCTCGTCCGCGTCGCAGTGCGAGGCTCGTGCCAGCTCACCCGAGCCTGCGCTGCGCTGCCTCGTCGCCGCACCCGGGGAAGACCCGCGGCTCGGGAAGCGCCCGAACCGGGACATCCGGATCGGGGGCTACTGCCCCGTGATCCAGGCGTGCAGCGTGTACTCCCCCGCGCCCTGATCGTCGTCGGGACCGGCCAGGAAGTGGCTCGCCTCGACGTGGATCGCGAGCGGGCCCGACGGCGTGGTCACCTCCGTGGTCTCGCCCGCAGCCAGCGGCCACGTGCGGTTGCCGCGGGCGAGCACGACCGGCGCCAGCTTGTAGCCCTCACCGGACTTCGACGTCGCCGGAGACTGCACGAGCCGCAGGCCCCCGGGGAGCTCGGCCTCGACCGGCGACGCGCCGCTCCGCCAGACCTCCGCCATCGCGATCTTGTCCGCGTCGTGCACCGCGACGAAGCGGTGGGCCGCCTTGGCGGTGGAGCGCTCCACGATCTCGGCGCTCGCCTTCTGCATCTTCACCCGCGCCTCGGGGAGGCCCTTCGGAAGGCGAAACCGCACCTCCACCGGATCGCCGCCCGGCTGCGCGATCTCGAGGCGCCCTTCCTTGATCGCGAGCGTGCCCGCGACCTGAAGCCGCCCGCGCGCCTCCTCCGAGGCGTTCTTGAGCGCCACGAGGGCCGGCCCCACCGCCGGCAGCTCGGGCACGGGGAGCGCCCGGGTGGCCACGGTCTCGACCACCAGCGGGGGGTTGCCCGCCGGAGCGGACAGGCCCTCGAAGCCGGGAGGGACCGACCGGGACTGCCCCGACGGATTCCCACACCCTGCGAGCCAGAGGCCCGCGAGCAGTGCTGTGCGCATCCTGTCCTCCTAGTCGGTGCCCCAGCGGGAGCCGGGGGCCTGGAAGTTCAGCTCGAGGTTGCCCCACTGGTCGGCGTCCTCGTGGGTGTCGTTCGCGTCGCAGTCGGTCGTGCAGGTCGGGTCGCTGCAGGGGCAGGTCTGGCTCTCGTTCATGTTCACGCTGCTCCCCGCCGGATCCGTGCTCCCGTCGCCGTCGAAGTCCACGGCCACGTTGTCGCACAGGCCGGCCCCCTCGTTGGCACTCGTCTCGTCGAGCGCCCGGAGCACGCCCTGGCTGTAGGTCACGAGGCCCCCCGGGTTCTGGGTGCAGTCGGTCGGGATCCCGCGAAACTGGTAGCGGTAGCCCATGGTGGACATCAGGTTCGGCTTCCAGGCATCGAAGCTGCCCGAGCCGCCGTTGATCCCACCGTGCCACAGGTCGAGGTTGTGCCCGAGCTCGTGGACGAACGTGCCGATCTGGCTCAGATCGTGGTTCCAGTTCGAGAAGTTGGCGAACGTGACCATGAAGTCGTTGCCGGGCAGCTCGCCCCGCCCCGAGCTGCCGTTCGGCCGCGCGCGGCCGAAGATCGCGTAGCGGAAGACGCGCAGACGGTCGGCGTCGAAGTTGCTCGCCTTGTAGGTCTCGAACGACACGTAGTTGGTGCACCCCGGGCAGGTGCCGAAGTCCATCGAGTCGTGGTCGGGGGTCAGCGTCTGCCCGCCGCCGGTGAAGCGGCCGCCCTGGCCGCGGTCGATCAGCATCGTGATCCCGGCGGATCCGTCGGGGTTGAGGACGGGGGCCTTCGCGAACACGTCCTCGATCCCCGACCAGATCCCCGAGCGGGGCTGGGCCGAGGCCGTCCAGTCGACCTCGATGAGGATGTCCTTGCGCAGCTTGTCGGTGCCCATCGCCGCGAGGTCGATCGTGGCGCCGCTCGGCGCGGTGTAGGTGCCGCCGTCGTAGCTGTCGAGCAAGCCGTCGCCGTCGCTGTCGAGCTCGGCCGCGGTGGCCGGCAGGGCGTAGGTGTAGGCCGCCGACGCCTGGCTGTCGTGGTTGGTGACCACGATGCTGAGCGTGTCGCCCCACGACACCCCAGGCACCTCCACGAGGTGCTGCAGGTAGTGGTAGACGGGGTAGCCGAAGGTCGCGGGCGTGTGGTCCTGCTGGTAGGCTAGGGGCAGGCCCCCCCACACCACACTCGTGCGCGCCGTGCCGTCGACGGTGACGGTGGCGTCGGTGTCGAGGTTGGCGGCCGCGACCGTGAGCTTGAGGTCGATGGTCCCGCCGTTGTCGGTGACCTCGTACACGCCGACGTCCTCGATGCGCGGCGCGGGGTAGCTCCCGGACGCAGCGAGCACGGTGACTGTCTCGGTGTCGGAGGTGGCGCCGCCGCTCTTCAGGGCCACGGTGTGCGCGCCGGCCGTCGCACTGTCGGGCACCTGGAAGTAGACCGAGCCGGGCAGGCCCGCGCCGAGGGTCACCGCCCCGGCCTGGCCCGGATCCCACTCGACGGCGTCGAACTGGGATCCATCGACCGAGAGCAGCTGACGGGGGTACCCCCGATCGGGCTGCACCTTGCTGAGCGTGGGGGGATTCGAGCCACCGCCGCAGTCTCCGCCGCTGAGAAACAGCAGCCCGACGACGGCGATCGCCCCGGTAGCGAGCCTCTTCACGGGACCTCCCGGCTGACGCGGGCGGACCCTACCAC
>CAYMSU010000436.1:0-5461 GCA_964393165.1 uncultured Enterobacteriaceae bacterium | reverse complement strand
GGGGGTCCAGCGCGGGGTGGCCCTGCTGCTGGCGGATCTGGGCGCGCTCGACGACGCGGAGGCGGCCGCGGCGCGGGCGGTCGCGCGGGCCCCCTGGGACTGGCGGGGGCACGCCGCGCAGGCGGCGGTCGCGGAGCGCACCGGGGCGTCGTCGCGGGCGCTGGCCGGCTGGCAGGCCGCGATCGCGCGCGGGGGGCCGCCCTCGCTGGTGCGCCAGGGGTGGCGCCACCTGCCCGCGGGGCTGCCCTGGGTGGAGGTCGCGGGCGCGCAGTCGCCCTGGTACCTCGAGCAGCTGGCGGGGGAGCTGGTGCACCTGGGCGACGGCCGCGCGGCGCTGGTGGCGTTCGAGGAGGCGCGGCTGGCCGCGCCGGGGCGGCTGGTGCCGGCGCACGTGCGGCTGCTCCTCGCCGAGGGCCTGCCGGGGGAGGCCGAGGTACGGCTGCGGTCAGCGCTGGCGCGGCGTCCGGGGGATCGTCGGCTCGGCCGGCTGCTGGCGGAGCTGCTGGAGGCGGAGGGGCGCGTGGACGAGGCAGCGCCGCTGTGGGTGGCGCTGGCCGCGCGGGAGGCCTCTGCGCAGCGCCGGGCGATCGTGGCGACGGCGGCGGCGGAGGGTCCCACGGCGGGGCTCGCGGTGGTGTCGCGGATCGAGCGGCACCACGGCTCGGCGGGCGTGCATCCGGCGGCGCGGATCGCGCAGGGCCGGCTGCTGCTGCGGTCGGGGCGGGGTGCGGAGTGCGTGAGCGAGCTGCTGCGCTCGGGGGTGCTGTCGCACCCGCGGCACGGCCCGGAGGCGGAGCGGGTGCTGGCTGACTGCCGCGCGCGGTGACGCCCCGCGTACAGAGGGGCCCCCCCGGGAGCTCCCGGGGGGGCCCGTCGACTGGCTACGCGACGTCGATCACGATGCCGGCGCCGACCGTGCGGCCGCCCTCGCGGATCGCGAACCGGACGCCCGGCTCCATGCCCACCGGCTTGAGCAGCCGAAAGGCGACGGTCGCCCGGTCGCCCGGGTGCACCTGGCCGGCGTCGCCGACGTCGACCACCCCCGTCACGTCCGTCGTGCCGAAGAAGAACTGGGGGGCGTAGCCGCTGCCGAACGGCGTCTTGCGCCCGCCTTCGGCGGCCGACAGCACGTAGAGCTCGGCCGTGGCCTGCACGTGGGGGCGCACCGAGCCCGGGGCCACGAGCAGCTGCCCGCGGGCGACCTCGTGGCGCCGGACCCCGCGGAGCAGGATCCCCACGTTCATGCCGGCGACGACCTCGTCGACGTCGCGCCGGAACGCCTGGGTGTCGGTGACGACCACCTTGCGGGGCTCGTCGCCGTCTCCCAGGAGCCCGACGATCTCGACGGTGTGGCCCACGCGGAGCCGACCACGGTCCACGCGGCCCGTGACCACCGTGCCGCGCCCGGTGATCGTGACCACGTCCTCGATCGGCATCAGGAAGGGGCCGTCGAGGTCGCGCTCCGGTACCGGGACGTGGCGATCGAGCACCTCGACCAGCTCGCGGATGCTGGCGCAGTCGGGGTGATCAGGATCGCCCGTGGCCGCGATCGCGCGCAGGGCGCGCAGCGCCGACCCGAAGACGAAGGGCACGTCCTCGTAGTCGTAGGCCGCGAGCTGCTCCGTGACCTCGATCTCGACGAGCTCCAGCAGCTCCGGGTCGGCGACGTCGACCTTGTTCACGAACACCACGAGGTGGTCCACGCCGACCTGACGGGCGAGCAGGATGTGCTCGACGGTCTGCTTCTGCGGGCCCTGCGACCCATCCACGAGCAGGATCCCGGCGTCCATCTGGGCCGCGCCGGTGATCATGTTCTTGATGTAGTCGGCGTGCCCGGGGCAGTCGATGTGGGCGTAGTGTCGGGTCCCCGACGCGTACTCCACGTGGGACGCGTTGATCGTGATGCCGCGGTCGCGCTCCTCGGGGGCCTTGTCGATCTGGTCGAAGGCCACGGCCTGGCCGCCGACGGCGGCGGCCTGGATGGCCGTGAGCGCGGCGGTCAGGGTGGTCTTGCCGTGGTCGACGTGGCCGATGGTGCCCACGTTGACGTGCTGCTTGGTCTCGTCGATGCCCATGGGGGGCCTCCAGGGAAGATGACCGCCCTCTGTCGACCCACCCAAGGAGCACGAAGCCCCCTCGGCTGGGCCGGAGGGGGCAGTCTGCTCGGTGCCGTGTGCCTACGACTGCGAGCCGCCTCCGGGGCAGATCACTGCGGCCAGCGCGGGTGCGCTGGTCGAGGGAGCTGCTGGGGTGGCAGGGGTCGTGCGGAACATGGCTTGCTTTGCCTAGCGCGGGAGAGGGGAGGGCGCCATTGCCTTTGGAGACAGGAGTGGCGCTGCTCCTCGCGCTCGGCCCGCGCTTCGCGACGGTCCGAGGGGGGGCGGGGGGCCCCCGCGGCCGGGGGCAGGCCCTCCGCCCCGCGCGTGGCGAGCGGGCCGCGGACGTCCCCGGCGTGGGGGTTCCCGTGGCGCCGTGCGACCGGCGGAGGCACGCGGCTGCGCGTTAAGGCCGCGCCCATGCTCACCCTGATCCTCCTGCTCGCCTGCGCACGCACTCCCTCGCCGGCCTCGCCCGGCGCCGGGAAGGACCCGGGGGCCGCCCTCGCCGCGTTCTTCGACCGGGTCCACGAGGAGGAGCTCGACGCCGACCCCGTGCTCGCCGCCTACCTCGGCGTGCCGCACGACGAGACGCGGTGGACGTCGATGTCGCGCGCCACGGCGGTCGCCGACCACGCGCGCGCCGAGCGCCACCTCGCCGAGCTCCGGGAGCGCTTCGCCGACGCCCCGCTGTCGGAGGCCGACCGGCTGTCCTATCGCCTGTTCGAGCGCCGCCAGGAGCGCGCCATCTCGCAGCTGCGGTGGTTCTGGCACGACTACCGCGTCGATCAGATGCGCGGCACGCACACCTTCGTGCCGTCGTTCCTCACCACGGTCCACCCGATCGACGATGCGGCGTCCGCCAGGACCTGGATCGCGCGCGTCCGCGGCGTGGCGCCGCTGTTCGAGGAGCTCGAGGCGGTGCTGGAGGGGCAGGAGGAGCGCGGGATCCTGCCGCCCGCCTTCGCCTACCCCTACGTGCTCGAGTCCATCGACAAGCTGCTGGAGGGCGCGCCCTTCTCGGAGGGGCCGCCGAGCCCGCTGCTCGCCCACGTCGGCTCCGCGGTCGAGGCGCTCGACCTGCGCGAGGCCGAGGCGACCGCGCTGATCGCGGAGGCCAAGGCGGCGCTCCGGACGTCGCTGGGCCCCGCCTACGAGGCGCTCCGCGCCGAGCTCGAGAGCCACGCGCCGACCACGCAGGACGGTGTGTGGAAGCTCCCCGACGGCGAGACCTACTACGCCTGGCGGCTCGAGGGCTACACCACGACCGGCATGTCGGCGAAGGAGATCCATGCGCTCGGCTTGCGGGAGGTCGCCCGGATCCACGCCGAGATGCGGGCCGAGATGCCGAAGCTGGGGGTGAAGGGAGATCTGCCGGAGCTGTTCGCGCACCTGCGCACTGGACCCGACTACTTCCTGGCCGAGACGGACGAGGCGCGGGAGGCCTACCTCGCGCAGGCCCGGGCGTACGTCGCGGCGATGGAGCAGAAGCTGCCTGAGGCCTTCGACCTGCTGCCGAGGGCGCCGCTGGAGGTGCGCCGGGTGCCCGTGTGGCGTGAGGGGGCTGCGGGGAAGGCGTTCTACCAGCCGGCATCGCCGGACGGCACGCGGCCGGGCATCTTCTACGCGAACCTGAAGGCGATGGCGAACATGCCCACGTACCAGCTGGAGGCGCTGGTCTACCACGAGGGGGTGCCAGGTCATCACCTGCAGAACGCGGTGTCGCAGGAGCTGGGCGACCTGCCGCCGTTCCGTCGGTTCGACGGCTACACGGCCTACGGCGAGGGCTGGGGCTTGTACAGCGAGCTCCTGCCGAAGGAGCTGGGGCAGTACGAGGATCCGGCGAGCAACGTGGGCCGACTGGCGATGGAGCTGTGGCGGGCGGCCCGGCTGGTGGTGGACACGGGGATCCACGACCTGCGGTGGACGCGGGAAGAGGCGATTGCCTACCTGGAGGAGAACACGCCGAATCCGCGGGGCGACTGCGTGCACGCGATCGAGCGGTACATCGTCACGCCGGGGCAGGCCACGGCCTACAAGGTGGGGATGAACGAGATCCTGCGGCTGCGGGAGCTGGCGGCGACGGCGCTGGGCGACGGGTACTCGCACGTGGGGTTCCATCGCGCGGTGCTGGGGAGCGGCCCGCTGCCGCTGGACCTGCTCGCCGAGCAGGTCCAGGCGTGGATCGACGAGGTCCTGGAGGCGGAGTGACGGTAGGCTGTCGTCGGAAGGTTGGTGGCGGCTGAAGGTTCCCGGCCGCGACCGTTGGCGGCGCGGGCCTCGGCGATCGCCTTGCCGAGCTCGCTGTCGGACGCCACCCGCGAGCTGGGCACCGAGCGACTCGGCTTCGACGAGCAGAGCACGAGCTTCGGTGAGCAGGCCTTCGGCGGACGCCAAGCGGACGCGGCCACACAACAGGCGTGTGAGCTCGAGCCGGTCCCCGACCTCACGAAGGAGGCGCTCTCCGTCCGCGAAGGCGCGGCGAGCCTCGTCGATCCGGCCCAGCCTACGGTGGAGCGTGCCCAGGCTGCCAAGCCACATGCCTTCGCCAGAGCTCGGGGACAAGCGCTCGCCGTTGCTTCGAGGCCGCGTGCCCGCTCAGCGCGGCCAACACCTCTTCCGTCCCGAGCGCGGCGTACCATGCTCCGTGGCGCGCCTCCGCGTCCGCCCGTGTGCCCATCGCGGTGAGCTTCCTGCCGCATAGGCCTGGACGCTCACGAGCAGATCGTAGCGCTCGTCCGACACCGATTGGACGAGGGACTTGTCGACCAGCGCCTGTACGGCGTCCATCGGCCAAAGGTCCTTGAGCGCGAGCACCGCCTCCGCGGCCTCCAGCGTGAAGCCGCCTTCGAACACCGACAGCTGGGCCAAGGCCGCCTGCTCGTCGCCGGTCAGCAGGTCCCAGGACCAGTCCAGCATCGCGCGCAGCGTGGCGTGCCGGTCTTGGCGGCCGCCCGACGAGGTGAGCACCCGGAACCGGTCCCCGATCCGTTCGAGTAGCTTGGCAGGCGCCATCATGCGGACGCGGGCCGCGGCGAGCTCGATCGCCAGCGGCAGGCCGTCGAGCATGGCCACCAGCTCGCCCACGACCTCCGGCGCGGGCGCGTAAGACGGCTTCGTCTGCGTCGCGCGCCGTCGAACAAGGCCACCGCTTCGTCGGACGCCAGCGGGGCCAGTGGCAGCGACGTCTCGCCGGGCAGCCCCAGCACCTCCCGGGTGGTGACCACGAACTGGGCCTCCGCCGCCCGGTCCAGCCACCGGCCCAGGGTGTCCGCGGCGTGCGCCGCCACCTGTGCGGGCGTACGGGCGGCCGCTCCCGAACGCGGGGTTCGGCCGCAGCCGTCTGCAGGCCTACGGGCGGGCGC
>CAYMSU010000435.1:0-5481 GCA_964393165.1 uncultured Enterobacteriaceae bacterium | reverse complement strand
GCGGGCGACCGGCGCGAACCACGACGGGTCCTCGGTGGCCATGCGATCGAGGTCGATGGCGTGGAAGCTGATCGCTCGATTGAACGGGAGCATCGACAGCGGATGGTCGGAGGCGATGTCGCGCTTGCCGAGCTCGAGGAACCGGCCGCCCGGCGCGAGCAGCTCGACGCTGCGGCGCAGCGCCGCCCCGGAGAGCGCGTTGAGCACGAGGTCCACGCCCCGGCCGTGGGTGACCTCGCGGACCTCGTCGACGAAGTCCAGGGTGCGGCTGTCGAAGACGTGCTCCACGCCCAGGCTCCGCAGGTAGGCGCGCTTGTCCTCGGTGCCGGCGGTCGCGAGGACCTCCGCACCGTGCGCGCGGGCGATCTGGATCGCCGCCAGGCCGACGCCCCCCGCGGCGCTGTGGACGAGCACGGTCTGCCCTTGCTCGACGCGGCCGGCGTGGACGAGCGCATACCAAGCGGTCAACGCGACGAACATGCAGGCACCGGGAATCGCCTCCATCGAGGCGGGTCGGCGCACGACGAACCGCGCGTCCGCGACCAGGTGCGAGGCCAGCGCGCCGCCGTGGTAGGTGAACACGGGATCGCCGGGCGCGAGGTCGTGCACCCCGGGCCCCACGCGCGCGACCCGTCCGGCGGCCTCGAGCCCGAGACCCCGCCCGAGGTAGGCGTTCTCGAGGGCCGTGTCGGACAGCATGCCCATCGCCTTCATGACGTCCTTGAAGTTCAGCGACGCCGCCTCGACCTCGATCTCCACCTCTCCCGGGCCTGGCGCGACGCGGTGCAGCCCGCGGTACGCCAGCGTCTCGAGCAAGCCCGGGGTGCCGATCTCGAGGGCCATGGGACGCTCGCCGGCCCTTCCCTGCGTGGGTGCGGCCACCGGAGGCAGCGCGTCGGGCTCCACCTGCGCGAGGCGGCGGCCGAGCAGCTTGCCGTCGCGGAGCGCGAGCTCCTCTCCCGCAGGCTCGGCGTCGTCGAGCTGGGCGATCACCCGGTCGAGATCCGCCTCCGACAAGGGGCCCGCCGAGACGTCCACCAGGCCCGGCGCGAGCTCGGGGCACTCGGTCATCGCCACCCGCACGAGCCCGCCCACCGCGGCGGCCTCGGCCACGACGGGCTCTCCGGCGACGGTCCGCGCGGCGCCCCGGGTGAGCACGAGCAGCCGATCGAGCGGGCCGCGGAGCCGCTGGAGCGGACCCAGCACCGCTGCACAGCGCTCGGCCACGCCTCCGGCCTCCGGGGCGACGAGCACGACCTTGCGCGCGCCGTCGTCGAGGCGCGGAGCGAGGCGCCGCCGCAGGGCGTCGGCGAGGAGACCCTCGCCGAGCACGCGCACGCCGTCGACGGCCGACCCCGGCGAGGCGGTGACCTCGTCCCACGTCTCGGCGTGCAGCCAGCCCCGGCCGGCCTGGCGTGCGAGGGCCGGCTGGCAGCGGAGGCCGCGGATCTCCGCCACGACCTCCCCCTGCGGGTCGGCGAGGACGAGGTCGCCCACGAACCCGCCGCCGTCGGCGCGGACGGTCGCGTGGACCCACGCCACGCGCCCGGCCTCGGCGAGCGCGCGCACCCGGCGGGCGCCCACCGGGAGGATCGCGACGTCCTCGGGCGCGTCGGCCACCGCCACGAGCGCCTGGAACGCGGCATCGAGCAGCGCCGGATGCAGCACGAAGCCGTCGACGGACACCTCCGGCGGCAGCGCGAGCCGCGCCAGCAGCTGATCGCCCATCCGCCACATGTCGCGGATGCCCCGGAACGCCGGTCCGTAGGCGAGGCCGCGCTGCTCGAGAGAGGCGTACAGCTCGTCTACGTCCACGTCCTCGATCACGGCCAGCCGCAGTCGCTGGAGGTCGAGCCTCCGCGGGGCGCGGAACGTGCCCCCGGGCACCAGGCGGGCGCGGGCCGAGGGCTCGTACGCCCGCGAGCCCTGCCGGCTGCTGACCACGATGCGCTCGTGCTCGACCTCGAGATGCAGGTCCGCCTCCGGGCCGAGTAGCACCGGCCGCTCGAACTGCACGTCCTCGACCACCCGGTCGTGGCCGAGCTCGGCCGCCACCGCGAGGCAGGCCTCGAGGGTGGCCGCCCCCGGCATCACCGCGACCCCGTCGATCACGTGATCGCGGAGCATCGCCAGGCGCGGCCCCGCCAGCCGGGTGGTGAACGTCGGCCGCGGCCCCGCCTCCCGGGTCCGCAGCAGCGGGTGCCGGCGGCTGCGGCCCAGGCGGAACGCCTCCATCGCCGGGGTCTCGAACCAGTGCCGGGCACGGGCGAACCGCGTCCGCGGAAGCGCCACGGGAGCCCCCTCGGGCGCGAGGGCCTCCCATGCCGGACCGAAGCCGAGCGCGTAGAGCTGGCCCAGCGCCGCCCGCAGCGCCCGGCGCTCGGGCTTCGCGCGCCGCAGGCACGGCATCGTGTGGCCAGGGGTCCCCGCCGCCGCCAGCGTGCCGAGGATCGAGCTGCCCAGCACCGGGTGGGGACCGACCTCGAGGAACACCCGCAGGCCATCGGCCGCGGCGGCCTCGGTCGCGTCCCGGAGCTCCACCGCCTGGCGGGTGTTGCGCCACCAGTAGTCGGCGTCGTGGATCGCGCCCGAGACCCGCGCCCCGAGCATGGTCGAGTACAGGGGCAGGTCCGGGGCCCGGGGGGCGAGCCCCGCGAGGCTCTCGCGCATCTCGCCCTCCAGCGGATCCATCGCCGGGCTGTGGTAGGGCACCTCGACGCGCACGCGCTTGGCGAACACCTCCAGGGCCGCGGCCCGCGCCTCGACGTTCTCGAGCGAGGCCGCCGGCCCGGCCACCGTGACCAGCCCCGGCGCGTTGTCCGCCGCGACCACCACGTCGTCCAGATCCGCGATCAGCGGGGCGATGTCCTCGCGACCCACGCCGACTGCGAGCATGCCCCCGCGGCCCGCGGCCCGCTGCTGGAGCCGGCTTCGGTGCACCGCGACGGTGACTGCCTCGTCGAGGGTGAGGCACCCCGCCGCCCAGGCGGCCGCGACCTCGCCCACCGAGTGCCCGAGGATCGCGTCCGGCGGCGGCCCCCAGGCCCTCAACAGAGAGACGAGGCCGACCTGGAGGAGCAGGTTCGCGGGCTGCGCGACGTCGTTGCGCCACATCCGGCTGTCGGCTTCGTCGGCCAGCATCTCCGCCAGGATCGACCGTCCCCCGAGGTCCTGGAACCGCGCGTCGACCTCGTCGAGCGCATCTCGGAAGAGAGGCTCGTGCGTGTACAGCTCGCGGCCCATGGCCCACCACTGCGGGCCCATGCCCGTGAACACCCAGACGAGGCCCGAGGCCGCCGGCAGGGGGGAGATCAGCGCCGGGTGCCGCTCGTCTGCCGCCAGCGCGCGCATCGCCGCCGTCGCCTCGTCGGCGTCGTCGGCCACGATCGCGGCGCGCACCGGGTGGTGCGAGCGGCGATGGGCGAGCGCCCCCGCCACGTCCTCGAGCGGTCCGGGCAGCGGATCCAGCGCTTCGGCGAGCCCGCGCAGGCCCTCCGGCGTGCGGCCGCTCAGCGGGACGAGGCCTACGCCGGCGCCCGCGCGCGAGGGACGGGAATCGCGGGGCGGCGGGCCCTCGAGGATCACGTGAGCGTTGGTGCCGCCGTAGCCGAAGCTGTTGACCGCGGCGCGCGCAGGCCCTTCCGCGGGCCAGGCCTCGAGCTGCTGGGGGACGCGCAGCTTCAGGTCGTCGAACCGAATCGCGGGGTTCGCGGCGCTCAAGCGGCGGTGGGGAAACACCTTGCGCTCGCGGACCGCGAGCAGTGCCTTGAGCACCCCCGCCACTCCCGCGGCCGCCTCGAGGTGCCCGATCTGGGCCTTGACCGAGCCGATCGGGAGGGGCGCCGCCCGCTCGGCGCCGTAGACCGCGCCGATCGCGCTCGTCTCGATCGGATCGCCGGCCTTCGTGCCCGTGCCGTGGGCCTCGACGTAGCCGATGGACGCCGGAGGCACGCCCGCGCGCGCGCACGTGGCCTCGATCAGCGCGCGCTGGGCGTCCGGGTTCGGCATCGGGATGCCGTCGGTGGTGCCGTCCTGGTTGACGCCGGTGGCGCGGATCACCCCGTGGATGCGGCGGCCCGCGGCGCGGGCCTGCGCGAGCGGCTCGATCACGACCACGCCCGCGCCCTCGCCCCGACCGTAGCCGTCCGCCTCGGCCTCGAAGGTCTTGCTGCGGCCGTCCGGCGCGAGGAACCGGCCCTTGGACATGACCACCTGGTAGGACGGCAGCAGCATGAGGTTCACCCCGCCGACCACTGCGCGCTCGCAGTCGCCGCGCCGCACCGCCTCGGCGGCGAGGTGCAGGGCGACCAGCGACGACGAGCACGCCGTGTCGACCGTCATGCTCGGGCCGCGCAGGTCGAAGACGTAGGACAGCCGGTTGGACAGCAGCGTCATCGAGCTGCTGGTGGCGGTGTGGTTGTCGATGCCGTCGAGGCTCTCCGGCGCGAAGCGGATGAGCATGTTGTCCAGGGTGAAGCCGCCGACGAACACCCCCGTCGACGAGCCGGCGAGTCGCGCGAGCGGGAGGCCGGCGTCCTCGAAGGCCTCCCAGGTGACCTCGAGGAGCAGCCGCTGCTGCGGATCGAGCGTCGCCGCCTCGCGAGGGCTGATCCCGAACGTGTCGGGGTCGAAGCTGAAGACGTCGGTGTCGAGGAAGCCGCCCTGGCGGACGGGCGTGCGCCCTGCGGCGTCCGGATCGGGATCCTGAAAGCGCTCCAGGTCCCAGCGATCCGCTGGCTGGTCGACGACCCCGTCCGCGCCTCGCTCGAGGAAGGCGAGGTAGGCGTCCGGGTCGTGGGCACCACCAGGGAACCGGCAGCCGATTCCAACGATGGCAAGTGCTTCGGACGAGTACGAGTCGTGGGTCACGCGATCTCCGGGTCGCAGTTACTCGCGGAACGTGCTCCGGACGGGGTTGTCCTGCCTGAGGCAGGCCTGACGGGGCTCTGACCCGTGTCTGATCTCGGCCTGCACCGATCCGGACGATCGGTGAAGGTGGGGGTCCACCCCCGACCGAGCAAGAGAGACCACCATGCGCACTCCCCTGACCCCCTCCCTGCTCGACGGCGGCATGGGCCAGGAGCTCGCCTCGCGCGGGATCGACACCACCCGCGGGCTGTGGTCCGCCGAGGCCCTGCTCTCCGCGCCCGACACGGTCCTCGCGGTGCACCGCGACTTCGTCGAGGCCGGCGCGGACGTGATCACGACCAACAGCTACGCGACCACCCGCCGACGACTCGCGGAGGCCGGTCGGGGCGAGGCGTTCGAGGCGCTCAACCGGCAGGCGGGGCGCCTCGCGCGGCGAGCGGCCGACGCGACGCCCCGCGAGGTGCGGGTCGCCGGCTCGCTGCCGCCGCTCCATGGCTCCTACCGCGCGGATCGGGTGCGGAGCGTGGCCGAGCTCGAGCCGGAGTATCGGGCCCAGGCCCACCTGCTCGCGGAGTACGTCGACGTGTTCCTCTGCGAGACGATGTCGACCGC
>CAYMSU010000434.1:0-5485 GCA_964393165.1 uncultured Enterobacteriaceae bacterium | reverse complement strand
ACTGGCCGAGGAGGGGCGGGGGGCCGGCGTCGAGGCGGGGGCCGACCCTCGCCCGCGACGGCGATCGTGCGGTCGGGTCGGGCGCTTTTGGCGGCACCCGGGGCACCCTGGCGGCCCCCGATCGCGGCCGATGCGCGGATCCCTACCAACTGTCATTGGATCGACGCTCAGGTCGTACGCGGATCCACCCCAACCCACGCGTGTCGATCGCACTGGATCCGTGCGCGACCTCACCACTCGACGGTGTCGACCGGTCCGGGTGCATGCACGACCCCACCAGCGATCCCCTGATCGACGGTAGCGTGGCGCGCGCGACCCCTCCAGCTCACCTGTGCAAGTCGGTGGGGTCGAGCGTACGCCCCACCCAACTCACGCATGCACGGTCATGGGGTCGAGGGCTCGCCCCACCCGCTCGACGGGTGATCGTTGGTCCGGGCGAGCACGCACCCTCCCCACCTGTCACAGGTGGCTCGACTGGTCGAGGGTACGACCCCACCACCGATCGGGGATCAGTTGGTCCCTTCCCGCGCGCACCCCCATGACCTCAGACGTGCACGTTGGATCCTTCGCGACTTCGGGGCCCCCATCGGACCCCGTCGACCCGCCGCGGGCCTACCACCCGCTACGGCTCCGGGCAGCCCGCGGCGCCGAAGCCCGGGTTCGGTCCCGTGCCGCAGGTCAGGCACGCCCGCCAGGAGCCCCCGGCATCCTCGAACGCCTCCGCCACGGCGAACGGAAACGGCAGGCCCGCGTAGTGCTCGAGGCCGAACTCGTAGCTGTTGAACCCACGGACGAGCCCGATCCGCGAGAACGTCCCGCGCCGCACGGTGAGGTCGGGGTAGTCGAGGAGCTCCACGTCGGGGAAGAAGCCATCGCCGAGCCGAGTGACCTGCACGTACGCCCAGTCCGACGCATCGAGCGCTGCCGGATCGATGCACACCGTGGTCTGCACGGTGTCGTCGAACGTGCCCGAGACCTCCGAGGACGCGCCGTCGCAGGTGAGGATCGCGGCGTCGGGGCCGCACAGCGCGCGGATCGAAGACCACAGCGGCATCGGCACGGTGGGCCCCGGCCCCCCGGCGTCGCTCACCGTGACGTCGACCGTGACCGCCCCGAAGTCGGTGCCGTCGCTCTCGAGCACGCCCTCCGATGACAGCGTGACCGACGCCGGCAGGCCCTTGGCCTCCCACGTGTACGGCGGGTCGCCGCCCACCGCCGGCAGCGCGAACGATCCCGCCTGCCCCGGGGTGAGCACCGGCAGGGCGTAGCGCGCGGGC
Organism: uncultured Enterobacteriaceae bacterium; assembly: GCA_964393165.1. Lineage (GTDB taxonomy): Bacteria > Myxococcota_A > UBA796 > UBA796 > DRPG01. The sequence goes on along the minus strand of CAYMSU010000434.1, from coordinate 4,208 downwards.
CGCGGCCCGTCGTCGCAGGTGACCGTGACGGTGCCGGACACCGCCCGGTCGGGCGCGTAGATCACGAGCCGCGCCTGCGGCCACGCCTGGCTGTAGGCCGCGACCGGCCACGACTGCGGCGTGAGCTCCACCGTGACCGCCTCGCCGGAGTACTCCCGCACCGCGGAGACCGGCCCCACGACGGCCGTGGCGGCATCGACCACCCCGACGGTGCCCACTCCCTCGTCGAACGCGATCTCGTAGGACAGCCCCTCGTGGTCGGCCCAGTCCGTCTCCACCACCGCGAAGCCGGCCACGTCACGGTCGACCCCGAACGCGGGATTCGCCTCGTCGCGGCCCTGGGCGGTGGCGAACGGCACCGTGCTCCCGCAGGTGGCCTCGACGGGCGCGTAGACCGCGAGCCCGTGCGCCCGCTCGGTCACGCTGCCGTCGTCGCGGGTGGCCCGCAGGCGGAACGCATAGGTGCCCGCCTCCTCCGCGCGGCCCTCGAGGAGCCCCGAGCGCGCGATCGACCCCCCCGCCGGCAGCGGGTCGAGGACCTCGATCTCGGTGTCCGCGTTGGTCTCGATGTCGCGGAACGATCCGCGCACGAAGTCGCCCTGCCGCAGGGGGCCGATCACCTCGGGCGTGAGGATCGGGCCCGCCCCGCTCGGTCGGTGACCTCGACGGTCCCCTCGTACTCGCCCGGAAACTCCGGCACCCCGCTCACGATGCCCACCGCGGGGTTCACCGTGATCGTGCCGGGGAGCCCCTCCGCCGCGTAGGTCAGCTCGCCGCGGCCTCCCTCCACCACGATCGCCGCCGAGAACACCTCCCCCACGCGCCCCATCGGCAACCTGTCGGTCACCACCTCGGGCGCCGGCGCACAGGCCGCCAGCCCGCCGAGCATCCACAGGAGCCTCGCCCTGGTCATCGCGCACCTCCAGGAATCCAGCGGGGATCCGCCGGCGGGGGCATCTGCAGACCCTCGTCGTCGATGTCGAACGAGATGTCGGAGCGCTCCCGGGTGGTCTCCGACCAGTAGGTCACCCACCGCGCCTGCAGGTCCTCGATGCGGTCGAAGTCCCCTGCCGTCAGGATCTCCTCGGGGCCCGCGACGAGCAGCGTGAGGATCCGGAACGACGACGGGGCCGGCCCGCCGCGAGGCCCCTCGGCCGCGATCACGTCGTCGATCGTCAGGTCCACGCGCCGCCCGAAGATCGTGCGCGACTGGGGCTCCGGCGCATAGTGATCGGGGCTGTCGATGGGGGTGCGACCGAAGGCCTCCGTGGGCTCGATGAGGAACCAGGGCGCCACCTCGTCGGCCGGGAGCAGGCCCATCAGGTACAGGTCGAGGTCGCTGAAGTCGCCCGACACCGTGGGGTCGGAGGTGAAGCTGCCGTCGCCGTTGTCGATCCAGGCGTTGCCCTCCATGGGAGAGCCGCCCGTGTGCATGAAGTACGACCAGTGGGCGCCCTGGCGCCCGAGCGTGATCGCGCTCCGCCCCCCGCCGAGGTCGACCTGGGCGCGGGCGAGCCAGAAGTGCCCGAGCTCGTGGTTGAGCACGTACTTGTCGATGGCGTCGGAGAAGTCGTCCCACCGCGAGGGCTGGTTCAGGTACATCGCCCCCCGCACCGGCACGTCGAACTCGATCGGCAGCACGCCGATGCCCTCGAAGTCCAGGTTGAAGGTCTGGTTGAACGCGAGCGCCCCCTGGATCTGCACCGGGAGGTTCTCCGCGATGAACACGGCCGCGAAGTCGTACTCCGCCTCGCGCCCGTCGAGCGCGGCGCGAAACGCGGTGCGGAACGGGGGCTCACTGCCGTCGGGCAGGCCCTCGTTGTCGAACCCGAACGCTCACGCGCCCCCGAGCGGGCGCAACACCACCACCGAGCCCCGATCCACTCGGGCCCACACCGCGGGCGGCCCGGACGGCTCCACGTCCTTCGGGGGATCTGCGGCGAGCGCGCTGATCAGCCACCCCACGATCATGGGACCTCCCCGAGCGCGAGGTCGGCGAACGACAGCTCCACGACCTCGCCCGGTCGCGCGCCGGCGGCGACCACGTCGATCGTGCCGCCCACGACGAACGGCTCCGCGCCGTCGGCGGTGCGCAGCTGGGCCACGCTCGCCTGCCCGTCGACCGGCAGCGGGCCCGCGACCCACGCCGGGAGGGCCGCGTCGATCTCCAGCACCGACGTGCCGCTCGGCCCGAACCCCCCGATGGTCACGACGACGACCGCGGCCGCGGCCCCGTCGACCTCGCGCACCGTGGCCCAGCTGAAGTCGTGCGCCTCGAGCCCGTCCGCGCCGTCGGTGCGGAACCAGCCCGCCCCGGGAAGCTCGCTGTCGACGGCCGCGCGGGCCCACCCCGACACGCGCTGGTCGATCGCCCGGGCCTCCTCCCACGGGGACTCGAAGCGCGGCCCGCACGCGATCAGCCCCCACCAAGCCCACATCCCGACAACCATCCAACCTCCGGAGACCAACGCGCGGCGCTCGTATGGAGGTCAGCGGCGGACGACCAGCACTTCCTCGTGGGTGCGGACGGCCCGGGGGTAGTCGGTGAGGCCGTGGTACTCCGCGTTGGCCTTGCTGATCCGGTGGGAGCTCGCGGTGACCCGCACCCGGCTCGTGCCGGGGGGGATCGCGGCGGCGTGGGTGCGCCACTCGCGGGGCGCCAGCCGGTTGTCGGAGACCTTGCGCGGCGGCGTGGTCCACTCCCAGACCTGCCCGATCCGGAGCTGCGCGGGCGCCCCCACCACGGCCCCGTCAGCGCCCTCGAACGCGACGTCGATCTGCACCCAGCGCTCGGGGTCTCCGGTCGGCAGCCGGTGCCCCGCCCGCGCGTTGCCGTAGCGCACGACCACGCGATCCCCCTGCTGGGACACCTCGAGCCCGAGCCCCGGAGGGTTCGCCTCGGGGGGCGGGTACCTGCCGTCGACCTTGGGGATCCCCGCCCCCCGCCACCAGTGGCGGCGCACCGTGCGGGGGGTGCCCCCGACCCCCGCGGGGCGCCGGACCTCCGGCATGTGGCAGGTCACGCAGGTCTCACCCTCGTCGTCGTAGGGGCCGCGGCGCCACTCGGCGCCGGTGTCGAATACGCAGACGAAGGACTTGCCCTCGTAGGTCGCCTGCGCCTGGTGGCAGTCCATGCACAGCTCGCCCGTGCGAAAGCGCGGGTCGAGGGCCACCGGGTGCGGCCCGGAGGTGGCCACGCCCGGCCCCGCGACCATCCCGTCCTGTACGTGGCACGCCGTGCAGGTGATCCCCTCGTCGCGCAGGGTGGCGTCGAACGCGGGGTTGTCGGTGAGGATCGGCCGCTCGACGTCGCCGCCGATCAGCCCGCGGGGCCACCGATCCTGCTGCACGAGCAGCGGCGTGTGGCAGTTGAGGCACAGCCAGCGGTTGTCGGACTTGCCGATCTCCGCCTGGAACTGGGGATCGATCCACGCCTGGGCGTGCACCGAGGTGCGCCACTCCTCGTACATCTGCGGATGACAGGCGCGGCACGCCTGCGCCGACAGCGACCCCACGCCGGTGACGCCCTTCAGCCCGGACTCGGGGAGCGGGCGCTCGTAGCGCGGCCGCGTGCCGTAGAACGCCTCGACGGCGGGCAGATCCACCGCGACCCCGCGGCTCGGGACGTGCACCGCGCCGCCCGCCGCCGGCTCCCCGGCTGCGCTCGGCGTACACCCTGCCACCAGAACGGCCGCGACCATACGCCGAGCGGTGACCCACGGAGGCATTCCCTTGCGCACTGCCCTGCTCCTGCTGCTCGCCCTGCTCGCGGCCTGCGACGGTCCGTCCGCCGCCCGCGACATCCCCACCGACTGGGGCGTATTGTCTCAACCTCGACGAGGACGGGCGCTTCCGGTCCGACGCAGAGGTCCTGGAGCTCCACGGGGACCCGACCGCGGCCACGGTGGTGGTGTACAGCCAGAGCGGGTCGCGGGCATCGGTCGCATGGTCGCTGCTCACCTTCGCGGGGCTCGCCGACGTGCGCCTGTACGACGGCTCGTGGAACGAGTGGGGGATCGACCCAGACACGCCCAAGGAGACGACGGAGGGCTGAGCGGCCGACGGACGGCTACGGCGCCTGCTTGTCCTCGGAGTCCCCCTCGAGCGCCTCGACCGCCCCGATGGTCGGCGCCTTCGCGTTCCGCTCCGCCCCCCAGAAGTCTTCCAGGGTCAGCTCGCTCGCCAGGCCCGCCCCCAGAAGGACAGAG
>CAYMSU010000433.1:0-5504 GCA_964393165.1 uncultured Enterobacteriaceae bacterium | reverse complement strand
GCCCAGGTCTCGGCCGCGCGGCTGCGCCTCGGCCGGACCGAGATCGTCGCGCCGTTCACCGGCGTCGTCCGCTCCGTGGCGGTGGGCGAAGGCAGCTACGTCAGCCCCGGGCAGCCCGTCGTCACCCTGGTCCCCGCCGACTACGCGGAGGTCGAGGTCATGCTGACGGAGGCGGAGGCGGCGCGGATCCCGCACCTGTACGCCCTCGCCCGCCCCCTCGCGGCCACCCCGCCGCTCGCCGAGGTCCGCCGACCGGGTACCGAGGGCACGCACCAGGGCTACGTCGATCGCGCGGAGCTCGCGCTCGATGCCGAGACGCGGACCGTCGTGGTCGTCGTGCGCGTGCCCGATCCGTTCGGCACCACCCAGGGGCCCCCGCTCCTCCTCGGCCAGTACGTGACGGTCGAGATCGAGGGGCCCAAGCTCGCCTCCGCCTGGCGGATCCCCGCGGCCGCGATCCGCCATGGGCCGCCCGACGCCGACGCGGTCTGGCAGGTCGACGAGGATCAGGCGCTCGCCCGCGTGCCGGTCGACATCGCGCACCGGGGGACGGACGAGGCCTGGGTCACCGGGGAGCTCCGCGAGGACCGTCCCGTGGTGATCGGGGCGCTGCAGACCGCCGTCGAGGGCATGAAGCTGCGGCCGCGAGAGGCCGACGCTTGCGCAGGCCTTCGCCCTCGCCCTGCTCGTGATGTACGCCCTGCTCGCGATCCCCTTCCGGTCCTACACCCTGCCGTTCGTGATCCTCGGGGTCATCCCGTTCGGGCTGGTCGGCGCCGCCGCCGGGCACGCCGCGCTCGGGCTGCCGATCACGATCCTGTCGCTGTTCGGCATCGTCGGGCTGTCCGGGGTCATCGTCAACGACGCGCTCGTGATGGTCGACTTCGTGCTCGAGGCCCGCGAGGACGGGGCGTCGCCCGCCGACGCGATCGTGTCGGGTGCCAAGCAGCGGTTCCGCCCGATCCTGCTCACCTCGGTGACCACCTTCCTCGGGCTCGCCCCGATCATCCTCGAGCCGAGCGTGCAGGCGCGCTTCCTCGTGCCGATGGCGGTGTCCCTCGGGTTCGGTTCGGGATCCTGCTCGGCACGGTGTTCCTCATGGGCCTCGTGCCCGCGCTCGCGCGGCTCTACCTCGGCTGCGGGGAGTCGGGATGACCGAGCGGCTGTCGGACACCGTCGCCCGGCACTTCTCGCGCTTCGTCTCGCACATGGAGCCGCGGGTGTTCCTGCCCGCCGCAGCGCTCGTGATCCTGTTCGTGCTCGCCGGCGTGATCGCGCCCGGGGGGCTCGGCGACGTGTTCGGGGCCCTCCAGGACGGCGTGACCCGCTACCTCGGGTGGCTGTACGTGTTCGTCGCCACCACGATGGTGGGCTTCGTGCTCGCGCTCGCGGCGAGCCCGCTCGGCCGGCTCCGGCTCGGGGCCCCCGACAGCCGGCCCCGCTTCTCGCGGCTGTCGTGGTTCACGATGATGCTGTCCGCCGGGATGGGCATCGGGATCGTCTACTTCGGGCTCGTCGAGCCGCTCGAGCACTTCCTCACCCCGCCGTCCTTCGCGGCCTCCGAGGCGTCGGAGGGGCAGCGCATGCGCACGGCCATGGCGACCACGTTCTTCCACTGGGGGCTGCACCCCTGGGCGGTCTACGCCGCAGTCGCGCTCCCGCTCGCGTTCCTGCACTTCCGCCACGGCCTCCCGCTCGCGCCCCGGGTCATGCTCTACCCGCTGATCGGCGACCGGATCTACGGCTGGATCGGCCACGTCGTCGACACCATCGCGACCGTGGGCACGCTGTTCGGCGTGGCCACCTCGCTCGGGCTCGGCGCCCAGCAGATCAACGCGGGGCTGAGCCGGCTGCTCTCCGTCGAGCAGGGCCTCGCCGTGCAGCTCGCGATCATCGCGGCGATCACCCTCGCCGCCACGGGCTCCGTGGTGAGCGGTCTCGATCGCGGCATCCGCCGGCTCTCCGAGCTCAACCTGGCGCTGCTCGTCGGGCTCCTCGCGTTCGTGCTCGTCACGGGGCCCACCCTGTTCCAGATCGAGCTGTTCGTGAGCTCGCTCGGAGCCTACGCCGCCGCCCTCCCCCAGCTGAGCTTCTTCCTCGAGCTCGGCGCGGAGTCGCCGTGGCAGTCCGACTGGACGCTCTTCTACTGGAGCTGGTGGATCTCGTGGTCGCCCTTCGTGGGGGTGTTCGTGGCGCGGATCTCGGAGGGCCGCACGGTGCGGGAGTTCATCCTCGCCGCCATGATCGTGCCCTCGATGCTCGGCTTCCTGTGGTTCTCGGTCATGGGTGGCGCCGGGCTGCGGGAGGCCCAGGGGTCGGCGGGGTTCGCCGACGACGCCCTGCAGAACACCGCGCTGTCGCTGTTCACCCTGCTCGACACGCTCCCCCTCGCGGGCCTCACCTCGCTCGTCGCGCTCACCCTGGTCGTCGTGTTCTTCGTGACGTCGTCGGACAGCGGCTCGTTCGTCGACGACATGGTGACCAGCGGCGGGGATCCGAACCCCCCAGGCATCCAGCGGGTGTTCTGGGCGGTGAGCGAGGGTGCCGTGGCGGCCACGCTGCTGCTCGCCGGCGGGCTGCAGGCGCTGCGGACGGTGTCGCTGACCGTGGGCCTGCCGATGGCGTGCCTGCTCCCGGTCGCGGCGGTCGGGCTGTACCGGGCGCTGCGCGCGGAGAACCAGCGAATCTCGTGACGCGCCCTTTCGCGATGGGCGTGCGGCCCTATCACCAAGGGTGGCGAATCATCGAGGAGGTAGCTTGACCCCGAACGACACGGAGGACGGCTGGCGCGACGTGGCGATCGTGAGCGGCGTGCGCACGCCGTTCGCGAAGCAGGGCGGCCCGCTGCGGAGCATGACGGCCCTCGAGCTCGGGCAGCTCACCGCGCTCGAGCTCCTCGCGCGACTGCAGGGCACGTTCGCCCACGAGAGCCACCGCAAGGCGGCCCGGGCCTGGTCGGAGGGCCGACTCGCGGACCACGTCATGCCCGTGCACGTGGCGCCGGGCTTCGACGAGACCGTCGAGCGCGATCCGACCGTGCGGATGGACAGCGACCGGGACGCCTACGGCGGGCTGCCCCCGGTCTTCGATCCCGATCACGGGACCCTGACGGCCGGCAACAGCTCGCCGCTCACCGACGGCGCGGCCTCGTTGCTCCTCATGCGCACCGAGCGGGCGCTCGAGCTCGGCCTCGAGCCGTGGGGCTACGTCCGCAGCTACGCCTTCTCCGCCCTCGATCCTTCCGAGCAGCTCCTGCTCGGCCCCGCCTGGACGGTGCCCGCGGCCCTCGACCGGGCCGGGCTGACCCTCGACGAGGTCGATCTCGTCGATCTGCACGAGGCCTTCTCGGCCGCCGTGCTCTCGCAGCTCGAGTTCCTCGAGGATCCGGCGTTCGCGCAGGAGGTGCTCGGGCGGTCCGGTCCCGTCGGCCCCGTCGATGCCGACAAGCTCAACGTCAATGGCGGCTCTCTCGCGCTGGGGCATCCCTTCGCGGCCACCGGGGCCCGCCAGATCATGCAGACGCTGGCCGAGCTCCGGCGACGCCGCCAGCGGACCGGCCTGTGCGCCGCGTGCGCGGCAGGCGGGATGGGCGCGGCCATGGTGTTGGAGGTCGCGTGACCCACTTTGGACCCTTCTCGATCGAGGCGCGCCCCGACGGCGTCGCCGTGCTCTGGCTCGGGGTGGCCGACGCGTCGGTCAACGTGCTGCGGCGGGACTTCGCCGATGACCTGAGCGCGGCGCTCGATGCGCTCGAGGCGCGCGCGTCGCTCGCCGGCGTCGTGCTCGCCTCGCGCAAGCCCGACAGCTTCATCGCCGGGGCCGACGTGCACATGCTCCGGGAGGTCACCACGGCCGAGGAGGCGACCGCGATCGTGTCTGCCGGCCAGGAGGCCCTGCGGCGGCTCGCCGACTTCCACCCCCCGGTCGTCGCGGCGATCCACGGGTCGTGCCTCGGCGGCGGCCTCGAGGTCGCCATGGCGTGTGCCGCGCGGGTGGCGACGGACAGCGACGACACCCGGCTCGGCCAGCCCGAGGTGCGGCTCGGCCTCATCCCCGGCCTCGGCGGGACCCAGCGGCTGCCCTCGCTGGTCGGCCTCGAGGAGGCGCTGTCGCTGATCCTCGCGGGCGGCCGGATCCCCGCAGAGCGGGCCCTCGAGATCGGCCTCGTCGACGAGGTCGTGCATCCTGCGGTGCTCGTGGAGGCGGCGGTCGAGCTCGCTCGTCGGCTCGCCGACCAGCAGCCGCTCGGGTGGTGGGATCGGGTGCGGGCCATGCTGCCCGCCGATCTGCGCGAGCTGCTGCTCGAGGACAACTTCGCGGGTCGTGCGCTGCTGTTCCGCCAGGCCGAGCAGCGGCTGCGGTCCCGGGCCTCGCCCGACGTGCTGCCCGCGCCCTACGCCGCCCTCGCCTGTGTGCAGGCCTCCGTCGGGAGCGGCGACGGGTTCGCCGAGGAGGCGAAGGCCTTCGGCAGGCTCGCGGTGTCGCCCTCCGCGCGCAACCTCCTCGGCCTGTTCGTCGACCGCCAGGCGCTCGGCGGCGAGCGCGTCGTCGACGTCGAGCCGCCCCCCCTCGCGCAGGTCGGGGTGCTCGGCGCGGGGCTCATGGGCAGCGGCATCGCGCTCGTGACCGCCGACGAGGCCGGGCTCCCCGTCCGCCTCCGGGATCTGGATCAGGCCGCGCTGCGGTCGGGCCTGAAGGCCATCCGGCGGCCGCTGCAGCGCAAGGTCGACAAGGGTCGGATGGGGGCGCGGGAGTGTGATCGGGTGCTCGCCCGGGTGCTCACGACGACCGAGCCCACCGGGTTTCGCCGCGCGGACGTCGTGATCGAGGCCGTGGTCGAGGATCTGCCGATCAAGCGTGAGGTGCTGCGGCAGATCGAGGCCACGGGGACCGACGCGGTGCTCGCGAGCAACACCTCGTCGCTGCCGATCGCGAAGATCGCCGAGGGTGCGGTGCGGCCCGAGCGCGTGGTCGGCATGCACCATTTCTCGCCCGTGGACCGGGTGCCGTTGCTCGAGGTCGTGCGGGCGCCCACCACGGGCCCCGAGGCGGTCGCGGCGGCGGTGGCGCTGGGGCGTCGGCAGGGCAAGACCGTGATCGTCGTGGAGGATGGGCCGGGGTTCTACACCTCCCGGATCCTCGCGCCCTACGTCGACGAGGCGAACCGGGGCTGGACGCGCGGGGCCTGGGTCGTGCGGTGGCGGAGCTGCAGCGCCTGGAGGCGTCGCACGGGCCGCGGTTCACGCCGGCGGCGGGGTTGTTGCGCGCGCGCGAGGAGGGTGCGCCGCTGCATCCCACGTGATCCGGGAGACCGGATGACTGATCAGCAAGCCAGTGGCGAACCACGCGGGGTGGACACAGGTCCGGGGATGGAGATCCATCCCCCGCGCAGTGTCCGGCTGGCAGACGAAGGTCAGGGGATGAGCGGGCATCGCGCGTGTTGTGTCGCCAGGGCGGACACAACCCCGGGGATGGATCGCCATCCGTCGACCTGTGTCCGCCGG
>CAYMSU010000432.1:0-5532 GCA_964393165.1 uncultured Enterobacteriaceae bacterium | reverse complement strand
AGAAGAGCTGGTTGCCGTGCACGTGCCACCGCTGCGCGTCGTCGAGCCACGTGCGAATCGTCTCGATCAGCTCGATCATCGCGTCCGCGTGGGCTTCAGTCTCCGCCATCGGCTGACCGTCCGACGCCGGGTAGTGCACCTCGCGCGGCCGAATCATCACGCCCTCCGAACATGGTCGCTGTAGCTCCTCCCCTCCGCTACGCCGGAGCGTCCCCCAGGGGGGAGGAAATCCAGGATACGGACCGCTGCAGGGAGACCAGCTCGCCGTAAATCGATAGTGTTCGCGAGTGCCAGGCGGTCCACGACCCGGGCTCCGCCAGCAACTCGCCCGTGCGGCGCGCCATGGGCGAGGCGCGGTCCCGCGAGCACCACGCCGCCAGCCACTCCAACGCCGCACGGTCGCGGTCGTCGAGATCGGCAGGCGCGACCAGCGCCACCGCGGGGAGCGCGAAGTCCGCGAGCGCCGGCGCGAGATGGTGCACGAGCCCCTCCTCGACCGCCTCTCGAGCGCTCGTCAGAGCGGCGGCGGAGTGTCCCAGCCCCGCGCGGGCCCACGCCAGCCCGCCGCCATTCATGCACAGGAACATCGGCGCCTCGAGGTGCGGCCGCGCGAGCTCCAGCAATGCGAGACCTTCCCCGTGGAGTCCGGCGATCACCAGTGCGACGCCGTGTGTGGTCCCGCGGCGCCCCTTGCTCCGAGGGTGACCGTCGCTGTCGAACGTCTGGAGATCGTCGATGTCGGCGGCAAGTAGCCGTTCCCGCCCGAGCATCGCAGCGTTGAGCACATCGCTGCACGATCCACGCGCGATGCGCCTCTTCGACCTCGGCCAGGCGGTCTTCGTCGCCCGAGAGGCGGGCGTGGGCGTGCTGGCGCACGAGCGGATGCATGGCCAGCCCGCCCCCGCCGTCGCGCAGGAGCAGGCCTGCGTTCGACAGCCGCACGAAGTCCACCAGCCCCGCGTCGGCCACCTGATGGGCCGCGTCCCGGTGGAACGGGGCACAGAAGACGGACAGGCGCTCCAGCCGGTCCTGCTGTTCGGGGCGGAGCAGCGCCCACGATCCCTCGAGTGCCGCCCGGACGCTGCGATGCCGGGCCGGCAGGTCGGCGATCTCCGCGAGCAGCACGTCGCCGTCGCCGCGCAGCTCGTGGAGGATCTCCGAGGGGGACCGCAGACGCAGCCACGACGCCGTCAGCACCAGCGCCAGAGGCATGCCGTCGACCTCGCGGACGATCTGCGCGATCGCCTCGGTCTCGACGGGACTGGGCGAGAAGCCGGCTCGGGTGCGGCGCCCCGTCTGTACGAACAGGCGCCCCGCGTCCGAGCGGAGGACTTGCTCGGCGTCGCCCTCGGACACGAACGTCAGGCCCGCCACCGGATGCAGGACCTCGGCCTGCAGGCGCAAGGCGACCCGAGGTGGCCAGGAACGTCGTCTGGGCCGAGCCCGAGAGCATCGGCCCGATCATGGCGGGGAGATCCGGGAGGTGCTCCAGGTTGTCGAGCACGACCAGGGCTCGCTCCTCCGCCACCGCGCGGCTCACCGCGGCATAGGGATCGGCGCCGTCGGCCGCGCGGAACCGGCGGGCCAGCTCCCCCAGGACCTCCCCTGGCGAAGACATCGTCTCGCAGGCGACGAAGTGCACTCCCTCCGGCCAGTCCGCCCTCGCGGCCTCGGCGACCGCGATCGCCAGGCGGGTCTTGCCCATGCCCCCGGGGCCCAGAAGTGTCACCAGGTGGATCGCGGGATCCGCCAGGGTCGCCCGGAGCCCGTGGACCTCGACCGCGCGCCCCACGAAGGGTGTCGCCGGGCGGGGCAAGGCACTGACCGAGGGCTCCGAGGGCGCCGAGGGCTCGCCCCCACCCACGGCAGGCACCAAGGCGTAGCCACCGTCGATGCTCACGAGGTGATCGGGCGCCGAGGGATCGCGCTCGATCTTCTCGCGCACCCGACGCACGGTCGAGATCACCGTGCGCGACTTCACGCCAGCCCGGTACCCCCACACGTCGACCTGAAGCTGCACGCGGCTGTGGGGCACGCCCGGCTGGCGGGCCAGGTGGGCGAGCAAGCGCACCTCCATCGCCGTGAGCTGCGCGACGGGCGCGCCGTCGCGACGGACGACGCGGGACTGCAGGTCGATCTCCCCGCCCTCGAGCGGCAACGGCGCGAGCCCCCCGCGGCCCCCTCGGACCCGATCGAGGATCTGCTCGGCGGTGAACGGCGCCACCAGGTGGCGACGTACTTCCTGAACACCCAACCGGAGGTACCATGACCCGCTCGATCCTGACCCTGGCCGCCCTGACCGTCGCGCCCACCGCACTGGCGGGGGGCCCCACCAGCGCCTACTGGGTCGCTCACTCGGAGCGCGGCGTCGACCGCGACTGCGACTCCCTCGTCGAGCTCGCCGTGGAGGCCGGGTACGGCCTCCTGGACGCCGATGCACCGCTGCTCACGACCGACGCTACCAGCGCATGGAACGGCGAGTCCTCGCTCGAGTTGGCTCAGTCGATGTTGCTGGAGTGCTTGTGCGAGCTCGACGACGAGCAGCTCGCGGTCCTCGCCGGGGCCGCGGAGGAGGCCCGCGACACCTACGAAACCCATGGCAACCCTGCACACGACGTCGTCCGGGACGACCACGCAATCTGGGACGCACTCACCGACCTCGAGCAGCTCGCGCTCGAGGAGTGTCCGCAGACCGCCCCGTTCCCACCGCGTGACGTGACCGATCCGAGCTCCGCCTACCCTCTCCACGAAGAGGAATACTGGATCGTGGTGGGTGGGGAGCCGACGGACGAGGACCCGTGCGAGCGGCCTCCGGAAGAGTCGCCGACCGACGGGGACGCCCCCACCGCCGACCCGAACCCGAACCCCGGCGGCGCCTGATCCACTCGATGTCACGGTCTACGACCCCTCGAGCCGGGCGCGGAGCGTCCGACAGCGCACCGACCCCGGCCAGCGCGAGCCCCAGGCTGGACAGGCGCCGGCCCACGGCGGGATGGTCTGGCCCGTGCACCTGCTCCGCGATCTGTAGCGCCCGCCGAAGCAAGGGCACGGCGGCGCTGGCGCGCTGGGTCTGACGTAGGAGCTGGCCAAGATCGCTTAGGTGCCGACCGACCGTGAGGTGGTCGGCACCGAGCGTCCGCTCGCTGATCGCGAGGGCTCGCCGACAGAGCGGCTCCGCTTCCCGACGGCGGCACGTGGTCGTGAGGACGGACGCGAGGCTGGAGAGCGCGTCGGCCGTGTCAGGGTGCGCGGGGCCCCTCGTGGACTTCAGGATCTCGACCGCCCGCCGCTGCAGCCGCTCGTGCTCGGCGTAGTGCCCGCTCAGACCGAGCAGCGCGCCAAGGCTCTCCAGACTGGCCGCCACCGCCGGATGCTCGGTCCCGTAGGCCGCCTCGCGCGTGGACCGTGCCTGTCGGAGCAGGGCCTCCGCCTCGGCGTACCGCCCCAGCTGCTGCAGCAGGACCCCGAGGTGATGTTCACTCACGGCCACCGAGGGGTGTGGGGCCAGTGCGGGGTGCTTCGGGCCGAGGGCGCCTTCCAGGATCTTCAGGGCGCGCCGGTAGTGGGACCGCGCTTCATCGAACCGGCCCTGGTCGAGCAGCCCCGAGTCGAGCAGGCCGTGCACCTCGGCCATCTCGCGGTGCCCCGTCCGTCCGGCGGCCTTCAGGATCGCCAACGCGCGCCGGAACGCTTGCTCCGCTTCGGCGTAGCGGGCGAGGGCCTGGTGGAGGTCTGCTCCATCGTTCCACCCGGTGTGGGACGCCACGGTGGCGTTGGCCCAGTGGCGCACGAATCAGCGAGCCCAGCTGACGGAGACGCACCGGCAGCTGCATGAACAGAGCGGTTGGAGCCCCGTTCTCCCCGACGACGAGTACGAACCTGGCCTCGCCTCCGACGACTATCTGCGCGCCCTGATCGCGGTTCGCCCCGAGTGGCTGGGAGAGACGCTTCAGGGGGAGCGACTGCAGCGGGCCCACGAGGTGTGGAAGGCGCGCGCGTCGGGCGGGGGCGGTCCGAGCCACCTGGCCTACAGCTGGGGTCGCTGGTGGGCGGAGCGCCTCCAGCACGACGACGGGCATCTGGACGAGACGCGATGGGCGGAAGGGCTCACCACCCGCAACTGGTGGGCGCTGGCGGGACTGGACTCCGACCGGTCGCCCTCCTCAAACCAGGTCCTGGAGCTCGCCCTGAGCTGGCGCTCAAGACCGAGCACAACTTTACGCTCGTCATGCTGGCCACCCCCGAGCAGTGGGCGGCCGTGCGAGAGCAGGCGCCCGACGCCGCGAAGATCCCGCTGGTGCACATCCCCCCCGTCTCTTTGACGACTCGGCTCGCCTGGTGGCTGTGCGCTCGGCCCTTCCTGGAGGTTGAGGTTGGCCGCCGGCTGGACTTGGGCACCCTGCTAGGCAGCCTCCGGCACGTGTCAGTCCTGGGTCAGCCGCCGGACCAAGGCGTCGCGGAAGCGAGCCAGCGCCTCCTCGTCGAAGCCGAGCTCGGCGGACCGAGCCAGCGGCAGCTGCGGCAGCAGCCACGCCAGCGTCATGGGCGAGAACCCGCCGTCCTTCTTCGGCGCGTCGATCAGCGCACGGTCGAGGTCTCCGCCGTTCGCCACCAGCGCCCGCACGTCTTCCAGGTCTCGCAGCTCGGCTCTCGACACCAGTGCGCAGAGCTTGTTCACCAGGATCTCGTGCGGTGTGTCGACGCGGAGTCCAGCCTCGACCTCGACCGGGAGCTCGATGCGACGCACGGGATCGGCGACGAGGTCGACGACGACGACGTCCTCTTCGCTCGAGACCCGATAGCGGACGAAGCCCGGGCTCCTCTGAAGCGTGTCGACCTGCAGGCCAGCGGCGGTGAGCGTCTGGAGGACCTGCTCGGGTCGTCGGTCCAGGACCTGGCCGGCGAAGAACAGGTCGAGGTCATCGGTCCGACGATGACCGAGGTGGAACCCGGCGAGAGCTCCGCCCCCCGTCAGGGTGAAGCCGAGGTCCTCCGTGCGGAGGATGTCCAGAATCCTCCTCTGCAGCGCACTAAGCTGCGACGACATGGCCCGTCCGCTCGAGCCACCATCGCCAGAAGGCGCGGCGCCGCCCTGCGTACCGCGCGAGGCCACTCCACCGCGCCGCAATCTCCGGCAAGGTGACCCACTCGAGCACGTCGTCGGGCTTGGCATCGCGCAGCGCGCGGGCCAGCCAGTAGTCGGCCCGCTCACGATCGGGGTCGTGGATACGGTCGAGCCAGTCGGCAAGGGTCACGTCGACATCCCAGAGGAAGTACGGACGCCCCCGTGCGTCGGTCAGCCGGTCAGCGGGAGTGGGCGCTCGCAACATGACGGCCTTGTATCCCGCATGCCGCGACGCGGGCCCCGCGTGGACACGACCGGTCGACACCAAGATGTTGCATGAGATGCGCGAGTTCCTTTCGCGTCGTGCTCGGTGCACTGGTCCAGGTCGAAGGCCAGGTGACGTTCGTCCCGGCCCGCTGGTCGTGGTCCTGGGTGACCAGCGCGACTTGTCGACGGTGGATGACCCC
>CAYMSU010000431.1:0-5542 GCA_964393165.1 uncultured Enterobacteriaceae bacterium | reverse complement strand
AGCCACCCGGCGTCGTAGGGGGAGCGCGCGAGGCCGGCCTCGCCGGCGAGCATGCGCAGCGGGTCGCCGAGGGTGCCTGGCCTCCCGGCGGCGTCGTCCAGCCGCAGGGTGCGCACGACCGCCGTCGGGCGGCGGCTCTGATAGCGGCCCACGAGCTCGTCGGGGCGGCTGCGGGGGGCGACCCACAGGGTGAGCTCGGCCGTGGTGCGCGGCTCGACGGCCACGGTGGCGGTGCCGAGCGGCCGCCACCGGGGGTCCGCCAGCGTGATCGCGACCTCGCCGGGGAGCAGGTTCCGGAAGGTCGCGGTCCCCTGGTCGTCGCTCGACGCAAGGCGGTCGGCGACCTGCACCCGGACCCCGGACAGGGGCGCCTGCGAGCCCCCCTGCCGCACCTGCACGATCAGGCTGATCGGGGCCGCGGGGAACGCCCACCGGTAGCGGATCACCTCCCCAGCGGGGAGGCTGCAGGCCCCGAGCGTGGCCTGCACGGCGCCGACGAAGGCGGGCAGGCCCCCCCAGGCCTCGGCGCCGACCACCCGGCCGTCGGGGCCCACGCGGAGCGTGGCCACCACCTCGGTGGGGCCGCCCGGATCGATCCCGGGCGGGTAGGGGACGCCCGGACACGCGGCTTCCGCGGCCCGCCCGCCGACCAGAGCGAGCAGGGCGGTAGCCAGGAGGAGAGCGGCCGACAGCGGCGGCGTGGCGAGGCGCATCGAGCGCCCAGTCTGCCATGATCTACACGGGCACGTCAGAACGCGCGTGGAGGCTGCCGAACTCTACCGACCCGTCAGGTGCCGGGGTCCAGTGGGTTACGTCCGCTCGACGACGTGTTGCCCCGGGTCTGCGTGTTCGTCCTTTCCCTGCTCCTCGGACTCCTGATGCTGGTGCTGGGCGCTGAGCTGCTGGTCCGGGGGGGCGGTCAGCTCGCGCTCGCGCTCCGGGTGCCGGCGCTCGTCGTCGGGCTCACCATCGTGGCGTTCGGCACGAGCACCCCCGAGCTCATGGTGAGCGTGACCGCGGCGATGAGCGCGTCCACGGACATGGCGCTCGCCAACGTCAACGGCTCGAACCTGGCCAACGTCACCCTGGTGCTGGGCCTGTCCGCCATGGTCGCCCCGCTCGCGGTGCAGCGCACGCTCATGCGGCGCGAGATCCCTGCGTGCGTAGGGCTGCAGGTGCTCCTGCCGGTCCTCGCGCTCGACGGCCGGCTGTCCCAGGTCGATGGTGTGTTTCTGCTCCTCGCAGGGGTGTTCTACAACGCCTGGCTACTGTACGAGGCGCTGCGAGGCCGGGCGCCGGCCACCCTCGACGACGAGGTCGAGGAAGAAGACAGCACTGTCATGCGCAACGTCCTGTTCCTCGTCGGGGGCCTCCTGGTGCTCGTGCTCGGCGCGCAGCTCTTCGTCGACGGCGCCGTCTCGGTGGCCCGGGCGCTGTCGCTGTCGGATCGCTTCATCGGGCTCACCGTCGTGGCTCTCGGCACGTCTGCGCCCGAGGTCGCGACCGGCATGGTCAGCGCGTACCGCGGAGAGGTCGATCTCGCGGTCGGCAACAGCCTGGGGTCCAACCTCCTGAACATCGCCATGGTCCTCGGGATCACCGCGATTGTGTTCCCCATCTCGACCGGGGACCCGGGGGCGATGACGGACATGCTCGTCGCCCTCGGGGTCACGCTGCTGCTCGTGCCCTTCGTGCTCAAGGGCTCGATCACGCGGGTGGAGGGCGGGGTGCTCGTCGCCGCGTATGTTGCCTACCTGCTCGCCGGATCCTACTTCGGGCCGTATGCCACGCTTTCCCAAGGTCTCTGAGAGCGTCCGGGCGATGCCCGGCTCTCCCTACTCCAGCCTCGTCAAGCGCGTATACGCCTCCGGCGTCGAGGTGTTCCCCTTCCATGTGGGCGACACCTGGATGGAGCCCCCCGAGGGCTGCCGCATGGAAGACCTGGCGGTCGCCGACTATCCCGGCATGCACCGCTACGCGCC
This sequence comes from uncultured Enterobacteriaceae bacterium, assembly GCA_964393165.1. Classification (GTDB taxonomy): domain Bacteria; phylum Myxococcota_A; class UBA796; order UBA796; genus DRPG01. The sequence continues at coordinate 3,560 of CAYMSU010000431.1, read as the reverse complement.
GGTCGCTGGCCTGCCCGAGCTCGTCGGCAAGCTAGTCGAGCGGCAGCGCGCGCGCACCGGCCTGCCCGTCGAGCGCAGCGAGGTGCTCGTCACGGCGGGAGCCACGGGCGGCCTCGGGGCGATCCTCGGGGGCCTCGTCTCGCCTGGCGAGGAGGTGCTCATCGTCGCGCCGTTCTGGCCGCTCATCGCCGGGATCGTGCGCTCGTTTCACGGGATCCCGGTGCCGGTGCCCGCGATGGGCGACGTGGACTCCCCCGAGGGCCTCGTCGCGGCGCTGAAGGCCAAGCGTACCGACCGCACGATGGCGGTCTACGTCAACAGCCCGAACAACCCGACCGGGCAGGTGCTGCCTGCGTCCTGGCTCGAGGCCCTGGTGGAGTTCGCCGCGAGCGAAGACCTCTGGGTCCTGGCCGACGAGGTCTACGAGGACTACGTCTTCGACGGCGACCACACGTACCTGCGGCCGCTCGCGCCCGAGCGGGTGTTCGCCGCGCACAGCTTCTCGAAGGCCTACGGCATGGCGGGCAACCGAGCGGGCTACGTGGTGGGCCCCGCCGAGCCGCTCGCGGAGTGCCGCAAGATCGGTGTGCACACCGTCTACAGCACGCCTACGGCGTCGCAGCTGGCCGCCGAGCGCGTGCTGGGCGACGTGGGGGATGCCTGGGTGGCGGAGGCGTGCGCGAAGTATGCCGAGATCGGTCGCGAGGCGGCAGCCGCGCTCGGGCGACCGGCCCCCGGCGGGAGCACGTTCCTGTGGCTCGACGTGGCCGACCGGCTCGACCACCGCGGGCTCCAGGGGTTCCTCGAGGATGCGGGGGAGCAGGGACTGCTCCTCGCGCCCGGGCCGAGCTTCGGGCCGTACCCCACGCACGTGCGGATGTGCTTCACGGCCACCCCGCCCGACGTCACCCGGCGGGGCGTCCAGGCCCTGGCTCGCCTGCTCCAGTGATCGGCGCCAGCCACGTCGAGCTCACGCCGTGGCCTGCCGTCGCCTACCTGTGGATGTGGGGCTCCTATGGCCTCGGTGCGGCCCTCGGGTTCGTCGTCGGCCTGCCGATCGGGGTGCCGGTCGCGCTCGGCTACGCTGTGGCTGTGCTCGCGATTGGCGGCGTGACCATGCTCACCCTCGGCGGCCTGAGCGTGTGGGTGCAGCCGCGGGCGATCCGCGTGGGGCTCGGCGCGACCTGGCCGTTCGGCCAGACGATCCCGCTGACCGACGTGGCTGAGGTCGAGGCCGTGCACTACGCGCCGGCCGACTTCGGCGGGTGGGGCATCAAGGGCGATGCCCGGCGCCGGATGTGGTCGGCGCGGGGCGACCAGGCACTCGTGCTTCGCCTGCGCGACGGCCACGAGGTCTGGATCGGCAGCGACGATCCGGAACGCCTCCGGGACCGCGTCGAGGCCGCGCGGGGCGCGCTCGGCTGACCGACCTCAGTTCTGGGGCTTGCTGATCTTGCCGCGCTGGGCCGCGAAGACCCAGTGCACCGAGCCCTGGGCCTCGGCCGGCCACTCGATGGTGTTGACCGCGGCGAACGCGTAGCACTTGGCCAGCTGCTCGGGCGAGTCGTCGCCCCCGAGGACGGTGAGGTCGTCGGTCTTGCCCTCGGCGACCGTCCACTGCAGCTGCACGCGACCGTCGAGCGTGAGGTCGCTCTCCCACGCATCGACGAAGCAGCGCTTGATGATGCGGCCCTTGGAGGACAGCGCCTCCGACACGGACTCGGGCGTGAGGTTGCCGGTGACCCGCTGGGGCCGGACCGTGAGCGCGGTGCGGTAGTACGCGGACTCGGTCTCCGCCTGGTCGAGCAGCTTGCCGTTGGTCACGTCGTACGTGAACGTGCCCGACTTCCGCACGCTGATCCCGTCGCCCTCGCCCCGAGCCAGGAACGTGCGCTTGACCGTGGCCTTGTCGCCCCGCACGGACGTGGAGGCCTCCCCCTCGGGGTTGCCGAAGGCGAGCAGCACCGCGTCGGTCCAGCCCGCGAGGGACTCGGCGCGCTGCGTGGGGCTCTGCGCCTTCCACACGCTGGCCTTGATCGCGGTGGTGGCGGCGATGTCGACCTTGCGGAGCTTGTCGCCCGAGTGGACCACGAGAAGCGAGCAGCCCACGCCCTTCTTGCGGATGCCCACCGCCACCACATCGCGGAAGACCTCGGGGACCTCCGGGCGCGCGAAGCAGGTGCCCTCCCGCGGGAGGCGACGATTGAGGGCTTGCTCCACCATGGTGTGGATCTGATCGTCGGTGGGGGTGGCCGCGAACGACGGTGCCGCCGCGGTCAAGAGCATCGTGAACATCGGGGCTCCCGCGCCGTGGGTGGCCGGAATCATAGCAGATCAGCGGATCGGCGCTCGCTCACGATGGACTCGATGCGAAAGAGTGTGACGGCTCCGATCACCACTCCGAACCACAGGGTGGCCACCCGCACGAGCAGGGCCGACGCGAGGGCCTCCGGCGCCTCGACGCCGGGAAGCAGGCGCATGGCCCCCTCGGCGAGGGCCGCGTCGGCCATCCCGAGCCCCCCGGGCGAGGGCGCCCCGAACACCGTGGCAAACGCGTAGAGGAACGTGGCTGCGTCGAGTCCGGCGTCGATGCTGAGCCCCTGGAAGATGAGCCAGTACCCCACGCACTCGGCGAACCACGCCACCAGGGACAGCCCGACCGTGATCGCGAGCGGCCGCGGGGCGAGGCAGATCCGCATGGCGGCGTAGGCCTCCTCCACGCGGTCGGCGAAGCCCTCCAGGGCGGGCACGAGCCGCAGCAGCCCGATGGCACCGTGAACCAGCGGGCGGACCGAGAGCGCCGCCAGGATCAGGATGATCACCAGGATGGTGCCAAAGATCAGCTCAGTGGCATCTGCGAAAAAGGTGCTGACACCGATCGCCGCCAGGGCCACGATGGCGATCCCGTCCGTCCCGCGCTCCGCCACCAGCACCGGCAGGGTCTTCGTGATCGGGGCCCCCGTGGCCACGTTGACGAGCCAGGGCTTCACGAGCTCCCCGGCCTTCGCGGGGCTGATCACCATCGCGAGTCCGGTGAGGAAGATCGGCAGGTTCACCCTGTGGGGCACGTGGACGCCGAGCAGCCCGAGCAGGAACGACCACTTGACGTACCGCAGGCCGTAGTTGACCAGCGTGGTCAGCAGCACCGGCACGTAGATGGGCCAGGCGAACCGGGCGAGCTGGCTCGCAGTGGCGCTCCAGCCGCGCCACAGCGCGTAGGCCACGTAGCCGAGGGTGGCCAGCGCGACGGCGATGGCCACCCAGCGGGCGAAGCTGTCCATCGCACGAGGGCGGGCCGGCGGGTGGTCGGTGGTGCTCACGAGTCCCCCGTAGCCGGGCCCCGGCCGGGGCGGGGGTATCGTGGACGCGCGCGCTGGGCACAGCTATGGTCGGGCGGTGGAGTCGCGGGGAATGAAGAGCTGGACCGTCACCGCACGGGGGCTCGCCAGCGTCCGGGTGGAGGGCATCAACTGGGTCGTCGCGCTCGGTCACGGGCTCCAGGAGCTCGGGCGAGCGGCGGATCTGTCGCGCCTCGCCTGCGAGGTCCTCCCCAACGGTAC
>CAYMSU010000430.1:0-5543 GCA_964393165.1 uncultured Enterobacteriaceae bacterium | reverse complement strand
CGAGGGCGAGGAACGACTGGCCGGTGATCAGCGGCGCCAGCCGCGGCGCGCGGGCCACCGGGAGGTCGGCGCCCGTGAGCCGCTCGGCGAGCACCGCCCGGTCGGGGCCCCACTCCCCTGCCCCCTGCAGGCCGCGCTCGTCGTGCTCGAGGCCGGTGAGCCAGCGGGCGACCGCCATCTCCGCCAAGGCCTCCAGCGGATCGAGGCCGGTGACCTCGCCGAGGGCATCCACGACGTCTGGCTCGAGCTCGAAGCCCTCGTTCGACAGGGCCTCCCAGAGCGCCACCGCGGCGCTGCCCGAGCCGTCGCCGTACTGCTCGTCGAGCCAGACGACCCACAGCGCCGCCCCGTACTCGTACAGGTCGCCGCGGCCCACGTAGCGCTGCAGCCGGGCCCCCGTGCCGAACAGCGCGGGCGCGAAGGGGACCTCCTGAAACGACGGGAGCGGCGCGCCCCAGTCGTAGTCCCGGCCGAGCGTCCACCGCTCGGCGGCCGTGGCCGTGCCCTCCCACAGCGGCAGCGACCGCTCGGTGTAGTCGTAGGCCCACTGGCTCGCGTGGTTGAGCTCGTGGGCGAGGTAGCCGTCGACGAGGCGCGAGGGAAGCTCGCGATCGACCACCATGTACGACGACTGGCTGTTGTAGCCGTCGCCCACGCGCGCGTCGTCGACCTCGAAGTCCCCCGCGACGTAGGCCGCCCGCCGCTGGTAGTCGACGAGGTAGATGTCGAACTCCGGACCGTCCTCCGCGTCCGGCAGCGCCGGCGGGAGGAACCCGATCTCGTCGAACTGCACGCGCCAGGCGCGCTCGGCCGCGGCGAGCACCCGGGGCGCGATCCGGGCGCTGTTCTCGTGGGCGGGGTCGTACCACACGATCAGCGGCCGCACCTCGCTCTCGAGCGCCACGCGACCGGGCAGGACCGGCCGGCCGTAGCCGCGGTGCGGCGGCAGGCAGCTGCGCGGCGCCGCCTCGACCGTAGGGGACCACAGCGCCAACACGCCCGCGAAAAGCATACAACCGCCAGAGCCGTCGTTATAGAGCGGGACGCCCTGAAAGGGAAGCCAGGCTCGGGTTAGCCTTCGTCCATGCGTCATCAAGTGCCGGTGCTCCCATGCTAGGCCTGGGGCTGAGCGAGATCCTCGTCATCGCCGCGATCGCCCTCGTGGTGGTGGGGCCCGAGCAGCTGCCGAAGCTGCTCCGCACCCTCGGCCGGTGGTATGGCCAGGCCCGGCGCGCGGCCGACGACCTGCGGCGGGCGTTCGTGCTCGAGGCCGACCGGCAAGACGCGGCCGAGCGCTACGCGCGGCTGCAGGAGCGGCGCAAGGCGGCGGAGGAAGCCCGCGCGAAGGCCAAGGCCGCGTCGGCCGAGGACCCCGAGACCGACGTCGACGATGGGGCCGAGGGCGGTGAGGCCGACGGACCGCCGGGGCCCGTGCCCCAGTCGGCGCCCTACCTTCACGATCTCGACGAGGTCGACGACGTGCCGACGGATCCGCACGCCCACGCCACCGCGGGGCTCAACGACGACCCGCCCGATGCGCCCCACCCCACGCGGCCCACGCCCACCTCGGGGGAGTTCCCGTGAGCACCCCCCCCCAGCTGACCGACTCGGAAGCCGAGGAGCCGCTCGACGAGGTGGACGAGTACCGCATGCCGCTGCTCGACCACCTGAAGGAGCTGCGGTCGCGGATGATCCGCGCGTTCGTCGCCCTGCTGGTGTGCGGCACGGTCAGCGTGGCCTTCGCCGACCAGATCATCAGCTTCCTGACCGCCCCGGCCAAGGCCGCTGGCGCCCAGATCACCATCCTCGGCCCCTTCGAGGGCGTGTACGCCTACCTCAACGCGGCGGTCATCGGGGCCGCGGTGCTCGGCAGCCCGTTCCTCGCGTGGGAGGCGTGGGGCTTCGTGGCCCCGGGGCTGTACAAGACCGAGCGGCGGGTCGTGCTCCCGCTCACCGTGTCGTCCACGATCCTGTTCCTGCTCGGCGGCGCCTTCGCCTATTACGCGATCTTCCCCGCGGCGTTCCCGTTCTTCTTCTCGGTGATCGAGGGCGTGGACCAGGTGATCCTGTCGGTGGCCACGTACATGTCGGCGGTGCTCCGGATGATGCTGGTGTTCGGCCTGTGCTTCCAGCTCCCGGTGGGCAGCTTCTTCCTCGCGCGCGTGGGCCTCATCGACCACCGCGACATGCTCGGCTCGTTCCGCTACGCCATCGTCGCGATCTTCTTGGTCGCCGCGATCATCACCCCGCCCGACGTGCTCACCCAGGGGCTGCTCGCCGTCCCCCTGGTCACGCTGTACGGCATCGGCGTGGTCATCGCGTGGGCGTTCTCCACGAAGGTCCGTCCGGAGTCCGACGAGGCGCCCGGATAGCCGTGGAGCGCTGGATCTTCGGCTACGGCTCGCTGATCTTCCGGCCCGGGATGCCCTTCGTGCGCCGCGCCGAGGGCTGGGTCGCGGGCTGGCGCAGGGAGTGGTGGCAGGGCTCTCCGGACCACCGGGGAACGCCCGAGGCGCCAGGCCGCGTGGTCACCGCGGTGCGCGACGAGAGCACCCGGCTGTGGGGGGTCGCCTACCAGATCGGCGCGAGGGACGTGCCCGACGTGTTCCCCGCCCTCGATCACCGCGAGAAGGGCGGCTACGAGCGGCACGAGGTCACCGTGAACACGGAGGGGGAGCCCGTGCGCGCCACGATGTACGTGGCCGGGCCGGGCAACCCGCACTTCGTGGGGCCCGCCCCGCTCGACGAGATGGCCGCGCACGTGCTCCGCAGCGTGGGCCCGAGCGGGCCGAACGTCGAGTACGTGCTCCGGCTCGAGGCCGCACTGCGCGAGATGGGCGTTCCCCGCTCCGACCCCACCTACGATCTGGCGGCTCGCATCCACGTTATGATGGCCGGCGACGCCTCGTAGTCGGAGGGTGGTTGCGTCAGGGGGCGATCGGAGTCGTGCTGTGGGCCTTCGGCTGCACCGTCGAGGTCCCCGTGGGCATCGACCCCGTGCGGCCCACGTGGTCGGCCGAGCCCCGCGATGGCGACCGCGACGGCGTGGTCTGGCAGCAAGACTGCGACGACGCGAACGACCGCGTCGGGGAGCCCGCTCCCGAGCGGTGCGACCTGCAGGACAACGACTGTGACGGCCAGATCGACGAGGGCGAGGTCTGCCTGCGCGAGGAGCGGTTCGTGCAGGAGGGCACCGTCGACATGCTGCTCGTGGTCGATCCGCGAGGTCCCGCGGCAGACCTCCGCACCAAGCTCCGCGCCGCGCTGCCGCAGCTCCTCGGCCCCCTCGCGGATCCCTGGCAGGACGTGCACGTGGGCGTGCTGTCGATGGACGCGGGGGACCCCGCCCACCGCGGCCGCCTCGTCGACCTGCGCGACGGGGCGTTGTTCATCTCGTCCGAGGATCAGGATCCGGCCGATCGCCTCGGGTTGCTCGACTGGGCGATCCGCGACCTGGCGGTCACCCCCGAGCGCCCCTTCCGGGGGCCGCTCGGCGCGCGCTTCGTGACCGAGCAGATGCTCCGGGTGCTCGAGGGGTTCAACGGCGACTTTCGCCGGTCGTCGAGCTTCCTCTCGCTCGTCTACGTGACCTCCACCGAGGATCAGTCTCCCGAGCCCGCGGCCGAGGCGCTGGCCGACTTCCTCGACGAGCTCCAGGGGCGGGGGCGCTGGGCGGTGTCGGCCATCGTGCAGGTGGGCGAGCTCAACTGCGCCGACAAGGTCGAGAAGGGCGACGAGGGGGTCAGCTTCTCGTGGCTCGTCGACCGGGGCGCGGGGGGCGCGCGCCTGCATCACTGCACCCCCGAGTACGGGTCGTTCGCCGCTGGGGTGAGCGAGGAGCTCGCGGGCCTCGGCCTCCACAGCGAGTTCGACCTCGAGGCCACCCCGGTGGTCGGCTCCGTGGAGGTGCGGGTGGTGACCGCGCGCGACCTCCTCGTGCTCGAGCCCCACGAGTTCCAGGTCCAGGGGCGCCGCCTCGTCCTCGACCCGCCGCCGCCGGCCGACGCCGACGTGCTCGTGCGCTATCGCGAGGATCCGACGGACGGATCCTGACCGCCCACCGGTTGGCCCCGCCCCCGGGCGCGGGCTACTCACCTGTTCAGTGCTCCCGTCCCTACCGGCCCCGCGCGAGGCGCGGATCTGCTGTCTAGACCTCGAAACCTTCTTCGTGTCGGTGGAGCGGCTGCACGATCCGGGCTTGGTCGGTCAGCCGGTGGTGATCGGGGCGGCGCCGGGCCACCGCGGGGTGGTCACCGCGTGCAGCTACGAGGTGCGCGAGTACGGGGTGCGCAGCGGCATGTCGGTGGCCGAGGCGGTGCGCCTGGCGCCCCATGCGATCTTCATGGCGCCGCGCCACGGGGAGTACAGCGGCTATGCGGCGCGGGTGCGGGAGATCCTCGAGCGCTTCACGCCCGACGTGCGCGCGGCGAGTATCGACGAGTTCTACCTCGACTTCCACGGCACGGAGCGGCTGCACGCCCTGCACTACCGCGGCCCCGGCAGCGGCGGTGCCGACGACACGATCGAGCGCGCCACCTGGGCCATGCGCGATGCGATCCAGGCGGAGATCGGGCTGCCTGCGAGCGCGGGCCTGGGCGTCACCCGCGCGGTGGCGAAGATGGCCTGTGGTGCTGCGAAGCCGGCGGGGGTGCGCATGGTGCGGCGGGGGCAGGAGCGCGCGTTCGCCGACGGGCTGCCGGTGCGCCGGTTCCCGGGCATCGGCCCGGTCGCCGAGGAGCGGCTCCGCGAGGCAGGCATCCACACGCTCGGGGAGCTGCTCGAGCTGCCCCCGGGGCCCGCGCGCAACCGCTTCGGGGGCTTGGCCGCCCACGTCTTGCGCAGCCTGCAGCCGCCGGTGGCTCGGAGCGGGGTTGCCGGGCCGCTCGGGGCCCGGGAGCGGCCTGCGTTTCGGGAGTACGACAACCCCACCCAGGGCGCCTGCGGCTCGATCTCGAACGAGCGCACGTTCTCGGCGGATCTCGGCGACGTCCAGCGGGTGCACGCGCAGCTGCGCATGCTCGCCGAGCGGGTGTGCTGGCGGGCCCGCCAGCGGCAGCTCGCGGGCCGCACGGTGCGGCTCAAGCTGCGCACGAGCGACTTCCACACGGTGGAGCGCTCGGTGTCGGGGCCGGCCACCCACGCCGAGGGGGAGGTGCTGCGCCGGCTCGAGGGGCTGCTCGCGCGGGCCTGGGACCGGGAGCGGCCGATCCGGCTGCTGGGCGTGGGCCTGGCCTCGTTCGAGTCGGCGAGCCAGCAGCTGGCGCTGCCGCTGAAGGACGTGCGCGACCCCCCGAGCGCCGCGATCGACGCGGTGCGGGAGCGCTTCGGGTACGACGCGATCCGGGTGGGCGCGGTGTCCGGGCCGAGCACGTGGCTCGCGTGAGCCTGTAGCCGTGGCGTGTGGCAGGTGGCGCGTGGGCGGCCGTCCCTGCGTCGGGGGGCCGGCGGTCGTCGGCCCCCGGCGCGCCCGCCAGGCGGCGAAGGACCCCGCGCGGGGGCGCTGGCGGGCACGGTCGGCGGCGGCCGGTAGAGGCCAGGCTGCC
>CAYMSU010000429.1:0-5545 GCA_964393165.1 uncultured Enterobacteriaceae bacterium | reverse complement strand
GACGACCGCGAGCATGTCGGCAGTGACCAAGGACCCTCCGCGCCAGGTCGGACCCGCGACCCCCGCCCCACGGAAAGGCGGAGGCGCGGAGACGCGCCGGGTTGACGCACCGCGGTTTCGCTGGGAAGGTAGGACGCTGGCGGGGACCGGAGGCCCAACGTGCACGAAGACGGCTCGACCACCGCGGGGGTCCGTCCTCTCACCCTCTACGAGCTCCGCGATGCCGTGAAGGCCCTGCCCGCCTCGCTGCGCAGCCCCTACCAGCGCTTCCTCGCCGGGGCCTCCCCAGCGGAGATCGCGGCGTCGACCTCACACCTGGTCGACAGCTCCGTCGACAGCTCGGTCGACGAGGTGGCCCAGCGGCTGTTCGCCGCCCGCAGTCGGCTGCGCCGTGCGCTCCTCGGGGCCCCGCGGGGCCCTCAGCCGGTCTGTGAGCACCTCCCGGCGCTGCACCGCTGGGTCCACGAGGGGCTCGGGGCGGCGCCCGCGCCAGGCTGCGCCGCGTGCGCGCAGGAGCAGGAGTGGCTGGTCCTGCTGATCGACCTCGAGGAGCGGGTCCGGCAGGGCCCCGCCGGCGAGACCGTGGCTCCCGAGTCCCCGCATCCGTCGCCGCTGCGGCGCTGGGCGCAGCGGGCGCGCGAGGCGATCGAAGCGCGCCCCGGAGCCCTCTTCCTCGGCGGCCTGGGGTTCGCGGGGGTGCTCGCGGTCGGGCTGCTCGGCACGGCCCTTCCCCGGGTCGGCCCCGTTCCCTGGCCGAGCCCCCGCAAGGCCTCCGCCACGGTGTCGCAGGCGGCGCTTCCCCGGCCCTCTCGCGATCAGCCGATCACGCGCCCGGGCCCTCCGCCCGGGGCCGTCGAGCCCCCCCCGCGGCGCTTCGCGGCGGCGCGTCGGTTCCCCGAGGGCCCCCCGCGGCTCCCCCATCGGCCGCCGCTCCCCCTCAGTTCGCCGCCCGGTCCGCACCAGAGCCGGGTGGTCGGCGCGGTCCGGCACGGGGCGTGCGCGGATGCGCTGTACTTCGTGCAGCGAGCGCTCGAAGAGAGCCCCGACCACGCGGCGATCGTGCGCGGCGTCTGGCTGTGCTTCAACGCCGAGTACCAGCTGCAGCTCCAAGTCTGGCTCGAGGCGGAGCGGGACCCGTCGCCCGACGAGGTCGTCGCGCTTCTCGAGGGCACCGAGGAGGACCGCGCCCGGCAGCTCGCCGCCGATCCCTGGGTCGCGGAGCTCCCGGTGTGGTACCGCCCGGCGGCCGAGGGCCTGGAGTACCGCCTCGAGGAGCTGGTCGCCGACGATCGCCTGGCCGCGATCGTCACCGAGGCGGTCGGTCCGCCCCGCATGGCCGACACCATCGCCAAGGACCTGTTCGCGGAGGGACAGATGGCCGTGGGGTTCTCGCGCACGCCCCCCGAGGAGCGCACGCCCCGCGTGATCGGGGCCTGGGCGCGCCGTGTCTACGTGCTGAGCTGGGCGCTCGCCCGGCTGCCCGGCCGCCTGCTCCGGGAGTGGCGGCCCGACGTGCTCGAGCTCGTGCGCGAGCAGCTCGCGGAGGCGGTCGCGCCTCGCCCCGACCCACAGGGCGGCGCGCCCTGGCCCGTGCCCGCCGAGGTCCTCGCCGCGAAGGCGGCAGGCGCCAGCTACGAACCGCTCGCGATCGCGGAGCGCGAGCCGTAGCATCGGCGCGACACTTCGGGTAACGTCGGCCGCCCGCCGGGGTGGGGGCTCCTGGAGGACTCGTGGACAACGACCGCCGACCTTTCGCGATCACCGTATCGAACGACACGATCGGGGTCATACCGGGGCAGCCCGGCCAGATCGTGCTTACCGTCACCAACGTCAGCGGCCGGCGGCTCACCGCCCGGCCCACGCTGATGACCGACCGCGACGACGTCCGGGGTTGGGTCCAGCTGGAGGGAGACCGCGAGCAGCAGTGGGGGCCCGAGGAGACGCGCCAGGTCACGGCGCGCGTCGAGCTGCCGCCCGGCACCCAGCCCGGGCCCTACGTCTGCCGCTTCATCGTCTCCAACATCGCGAACCCCGACGAGGAGTACACTGAGGGGCCGCAGATCAACCTCCGCGTCGCGGCGGCGCCGGAGCCCGAGAAGAAGCGCGGGTTCCCGTGGTGGATCCTCGCCGTGATCGGCGGCGTGCTCCTGCTGGTCGGCGGCGGGATCGGCGTCTACTTCGCGCTCCAGGGCGGCGGCTCCAAGCTCGCCGGCGTCGACCTCGAGGTGCTCGGACAGGCCGACGGGCAGGTCACCATGTCGGCCACCGCGCTCGACAAGGAGGGCGAGCCGGCCGAGGAGGGCGCCGATGCGTTCGACAAGGGCAGCGCGTGGGTGTGGAGCGCAGCCCCCGAGGGCATCGGCACGCTCGAGCCCACCGAGTCGGGCGCGGTGCTCGTCTGCGGTGAGCAGCAGAAGGGCGCGGTCGACGTCACCGTGACGGCCAAGGGCGACGAGGGCATCACCAAGACCGTGAGTACGGAGTGCGCCGCGCGGCTCACCAAGCTGAGCCTGTCGGTGGTGGGCAACGCGAAGATCCCCGCCCAGGGCACGGCGCTCATCGACGCGGCCCAGCTCGACCAGGCCGGTGACCCGCTCGACGCGGTCACTCCCTTCAACGCCGAGGACCAGTGGGAGTGGGTCGCCAAGCCGAACCGGATCGCCCGGCTCGAGCCCACCCAGGCAGGCGCCAAGATCACCTGCCTCAAGGGGCAGAAGGGCGACATCACCGTGTCCGTGTCGTCCCTCATCCAGGATCTCGACGTGTCCGGCTCGACCAAGGTGAGCTGTGAGGCGCCCCCGCCCCGGCCCCCGCCGCCCTCGGCCGACTTCACCGTCCTGCCGGCCTCCGGCCAGGTGCCGCTGACCGTGCAGTTCGTGTCGAAGGCGCCGACCGCCAAGTCGTGGAGCTGGAACTTCGGCGACGGCAGCAAGGGCTCCGGGGTGAGCCCGCAGCACACCTACAAGAAGGCCGGCACCTTTACCGTGAGCATCGACGTGCGGAACCCCGACGGGCAGCGCAAGTCGTCCTCCAAGGAGGGGCTCGTCAAGGTCACCGCCCCGCCCGCCCCGGCGAACTTCCACGGCACCTGGAACAGCACCTTCGGCCAGCTCCGGCTCATCGCCCAGGGCAACCGGGTCTACGGCGACTACCAGAACGTCGGCGCCATCGAGGGCAAGTACAACGCGGCGACCAAGACCAGCACGGGAACGTTCACCAACGGGAACCGCCGCGGCCGCTACGAGTGGACGCTGTCGAGCGACGGGTTCAAGGGCCGCTGGGCCTGGGACGGGCAGCCCTGGGCCGGGTCGTGGAACGCGAGCCGCGCCTCCGCCTCCACGCCGCGGCTCACCAAGCACCGCAACTTCAACGCGAACGGCTACTGGAACAGCACCTTCGGCGAGCTGCGGCTGCGCCAGGACGGCACCCGGGTGTTCGGCGACTACAACACCTACGGGGTGATCGAGGCGGTGCTGCACCCCGTGACCGGCCAGATCAAGGGCATCTTCACCAACGGCAGCAAGTGGGGGCGCCTCGAGTTCAACCTGTCGTCGAGCAACAACTGGACCGGCCAGTGGTCGTGGGGCGGCCAGAACTGGGTTGGGGCGTGGAATGCCACCAAGCGCTCCGCCTCCACCCCTCGGTTCACCAAGGCGTCGTACGTGCCGTACTGGCAGGGCACCTTCAACAGCACGTTCGGCCCCCTGCGGCTGCGCCAGGACGGCTCGCGCGTCTGGGGCGACTACTCGAACCTCGGCACCATCGAGGCTGCCTGGAACCCGGACACCAACCGCATCGACGGCTTCTTCCTGAACCGCGGCAAGAAGGGCAAGCTCTGGTACTTCCAGACCGTGCAGAACGGCACCTTCACCGGCCAGTGGGCCTGGGACGGCCAGGGCTGGGCGGGCGCCTGGAACGGCAACCGGACCTCGGCCGCGCTCCCGAACTTCACTCAGGCCGAGGCCAAGTAGCGCCCGCGCCGCCACACGATCTCTGGAAGTCCCCATGCGCAGGTTGCGACACTCAGTCGGTCTGCTGGTGCTGATCGTCGGGGGGTGCCCGAAGGCCCCTCGCGTCCAGGCGCCCGATCAGGTGGGCCCGACCGTGAGCGCCCCCGCCCACGTGCACCTCCGGAACTCGTTCGACACCGATCCGTCGGTGTACCTCGGTCGCTTCGTGCCGGCGGGCACCACCGATCTCGACGAGACCGCCGCCATGCCGCTGACCTGCTCCGCGCAGCTCGAGGCGCGGACCGTCGGCGGGGGCGGCGTGACCTACGACGAGACCTTCCTGGCGAGCCAGAGCGCCGCGCTCCGGATCGGCGTGCCCGGGATCGCCTCCGCCTCGGCGGGGGCGTCGCGCGGCGCGGTGGTGCGCGTGCGCTACGAGCTCGTCGAGAAGATGATCGCGACCCCGACGGACCCGGGTGCCTTCGAGGCCTGCTGCAAGGCCGCGCCCGACCAGTGCACCGATCGCTACATCGGGGAGTTCCTGTCGGGCACCGGCACCGTCTACTACGAGGTCTCCGAGGAGGCGGGGGGCGGCGTCGAGGTCCCCGCGACGGCCGCGGCGGGCGCCGACGGCGAGGTGGAGCTCAAGCACGGCACCGCGTGGAAGCGGGCGATCGAGTTCCCCAACCCCGTGTACTTCGCGTTCAAGACGACCGAGAATCGGTGGTCGGCCACCGTCGCGAGCGGCGGGTGCGGCCCGTGGACCGACGCGCCGCCCCGATCGTCCCAGGGCACCTACTTCGTCGGGATCTCCCACCCGCGGGCGACCGAGGCGGAGGCCCGCCGGGGCGCCTCGCTGTCGGGGCGGGAGCAGGTCGTGCAGTTCCTGTCCGAGGAGATCTCGACCGGCCGGATCGAGATGACCGAGACCTCGGGTGCGGTCGCCGAGCTCACCGCGATCATGAACGCGGAGTCGCGGCTCGAGAGCTCGGCGAGCGGGGTCGCGAAGCGCGTGAAGGACGAGGCATGGTGCATCGAGGACCAGGCGACGCCCGACGGGGCGCTGAAGATCGCCAAGGTGCTGATGTTCCTGCCGAAGGAGCAGGAGGCGGCGCTCGCGGAGTCCCTGCTGTCCGACGCCGCCTCGGATACGTCGGGGGACCCCGCCGACCCTGCAGACGAGATCGAAGCGCCCGAATGAGAGTCCTGATCGTTCTACTCGCGGGATGTCCCGCGGCCGGCCCCCCGCCCGCCGCGGCGCCGGCCGCCCCCGTGGACCTCGAGGCGGTCTGCCCCACCACGCCCCCGCGGGGCTACCGCATCGAGCGCGGAGAGGCCTCGGGCCCCGACGCCGGCGTGGCCCTCGCCGAGGCGCGCGACGCGGCGGGCGAGCGGCTGCTCGCCAAGCTCTGCTCCGGCCTGTCGGACGCCCGCTGTGCCGCCCTCCGCCGCCAGGTCAAGCCCTGGCAGCAGGGCATGTACGACCCGCGCACCGGGTTCGCCTGCGCCAGCGTGGTCGTGCCCGCCGACGCCGGCCAGTCGCTCGACGACGACGCCTCCGCGGTGACCACCGATCTGGGCGGCCTCGCTCAGAC
>CAYMSU010000428.1:0-5550 GCA_964393165.1 uncultured Enterobacteriaceae bacterium | reverse complement strand
CGGTCGTCTCGCCGTGGCGTCCCGCGCGGCACCTCGAGACCCTGCTGCACCCGGTCGAGGGTGTCGACCACGCGGTCGAGGGGGAGGTAGAAGCTCGACGCGGCCCCGAGGTTGCCCCCCGCGTTGAGGGCGACGACGTAGCCGGCCTGGTCGATCACCGGAGAGCCCGAGGACCCCCCCGAGGTGTTCGACGCGGCCTGGATGTAGAACGTGTTGAAGTCGTTGTAGCTGTTGGCGCCATAGTGAGGGGCGGCTCGGTCGAGCCGCGCCAGGGTGCCGTCGAGGATCGAGTTCTTCTCGCCTGCGTCGTTGCCGACCACCCGGATCTCGGTACCCACGCGGGCCCGCTCGGGCGCCAGCGTGAGCTCCACGAGCTCGGCGTAGCGCACCTCGGACGGATCGAAGCGGTACAGGCCGAAGTCGTGCACGGGATCGCGGTAGACCGCGCGGAGCTCGACCTCCTCGTCGTTGTGGAGCACGGCCTCCGCCACTACGGGGCCGGCGCGCACCATGTGCCGGTTGGTCAGGATCAGGCCCCGCTCGGCATCCACGATGAAGCCGGTGCCCTGGCTCACCCCGGCGTCTTCGGTGTCGAAGTCGCGAACGGCGGTGACGCGGATGGAGACCACGGCCTGGCTCACGCGCTCCAGCGTGGTGGACCAGTCTCCGGACTGAGCGACCGCGGTGGCGGCGGCGAAGAATAGCGCTGTCATGGGCGTCAGTTAACGCAACAGCCATTCCGCCACGCCACCGCATCTTCGAGCGCGGCGTAGTCCAGGTTCGTGACGATCTTGCCATCCGGGCCGAGCTCGTAGGCATCGACCACGTTCTGCTCCGCAGTCTGGCGGCCCGTCCGCCGGTGGGTGACCGTCCAGTCGTAGCGGACCACCACGCGCAGGCGGTCGGCATCCGCGCACTGGACCGCGACGCCGTCGATCACGGCGGGCACCCCGAAGCCGGCCTCGTCGTGCAGTGGACCGGTCCAGTCCACCGCCTCGAGTCGGCCGAACACCCCCATTCGCCGCTCGAGGTAGTCGAGCCGATTCTGGATCTTGTCGTTGCTGCCCTCGACCCGCTGGAACGAGTCGGCGAGCACCGCATCGACCTGGTCGATGTCGAGCTCCTGCCACCCGCGGAACAGCGCGTCGACCGAGCGGATGGGGGACCGATCGGCGTCGAGGGGGACCGTGCGGCACGCCTCGAGGGGAGGCGGCGCATGTGCTGGAGCGGGCGCGGGCGTGGGCGCAGCCGGTGAGCCGGCCGGCTCCGGGGAGGACTCCGCGGCGCCTCCGGCGCTGCCCACGGCTGCGGCCTGGGCGCCGCCCTCGGGCGCCGCGGCCGGCTCGGGGGACCACACGGGGCCGAGCAGCCACAGGGCGGTGGCCCCTCCCGCGACGAGCCCGAGGACAGCAGCGGACTGCCACCCACGGGACGTCCGGCGCTGCGGCACCGTGCCTCCAGCGGGGACGGGCGCCGCCTCGTCGTCGGGCGGGGCGAGGAGGGCCGCAGGGTCGTACCGGAGCATCCGCGGCTCGGACTCGAGGTCGCTCGTGTGAAGCGCCGGGCCCCCGTCGACACCCTCGAAGACCGGGGCGGCCTCGAAGAGCACCCGGCTCTCCATGTCCTCCGACGGCTCGTGCTGTGGCGGGACCTTGATCGCGTCGAGCGCCGGGAAGGTGTTGTCGACCCACTCGAGCAGGGAGTGCTCCGGCACCTCCAGGTTGCGCACCAGGCGGGCGGAGTTCAAGAACGTGCGCG
Organism: uncultured Enterobacteriaceae bacterium; assembly: GCA_964393165.1. Lineage (GTDB taxonomy): Bacteria > Myxococcota_A > UBA796 > UBA796 > DRPG01. The sequence continues at coordinate 3,792 of CAYMSU010000428.1, read as the reverse complement.
CGTCGGGCCGGTCCTCGGGGTCGTAGGCCAGGGCCGACTCGACGAGGGCCGCCACCGGCTCGCTGAAGCCGCCGTCGCGCAGCCGGTTCATCGCCGTGTTCACGATCTCCTGGTGGGCCGAGGGGTGATGGGAGGTCATCCCCACCGCCTGCCCGGTCAGGATCTCGAGCAAGACCGCCCCGAGCGCGTACATGTCGCCCGCGTGCCCGTCGTCGGACATCGCGAGGCGCATCGGCGACATGTAGTTCATGGAGCCGAAGCGGATGGACTCGGTGCGCGCCTCGCGCCCGGGGAACCGGGCCCGGGCGATGCCGAAGTCGAGCAGCTTGACCGCCCCCGACCGGGTGACCCGGATGTTCGCCGGCTTCACGTCGCGATGCACGAGGTGCAGCGGTGTGTCGGGGTCGGGACCTACCCCGAGGGCCGAGGCGTAGGCCACGTGCAGGGCCGAGGCGACCTCCTCCGCGACCTCCAGCGCGGGCCCGAGGGGCAGCGGGCCGGCGCGGTGGAGGATCTCGTGCAGGTCGAAGCCCGGCACGTACTCCATCACCACCGCCCAGCGACCGTCGAGCTGGACGAGCCGGTCGACCTGCACGATGGCGCGATGCTGGATGAGGCCGAGCATTCTCGCCTCGTCGCGCAGGCGCTGGACCACCTCGTCCTTCTGCTCGGCATCCCGGTTGAGCAGCTTGACCGCGACGACCTTGCTGAAGCCGCGCGGACCGCGGAGCTCGGCTCGGTAGACCGTTCCGAAGCCCCCGCGACCCAGAATCTCCTGGAGATGGTAGACGAACGGCGCGTCGTCGGCCATGGCACTCGCTTCGCGAGGCAGCCCCGCCTCGCACCTCCAGACTACCACTGGAGCGCCTTCGTGCCGACGGTGAGCGGCGACGGGTATGTTGAGTCCGACCTCGAGGTGAGCACGATGTCACAGCCCCCTGCGCTCGGGGCCCGACTCGCCCAGGGCTGGGCACGGTTCGGCGGCCCGGTCTGCGCGGCGGTGGTGCTGTGGATCTACGCCACCAACGTCTCGTGGCACTGGTTCGTGATGGACGACGCCTACATCAGCTTCCGCTACGCCGACAACCTCGTGGCGGGCCTGGGGGCGGTGTGGAACGAGGGCGAGTACGTCGAGGGCTACTCGAACCTCCTGTGGGTCCTGCTCGTCGCGGGGGGGATGGCCCTCGGCATCCACGCCGAGCTGACCGCGCTGGGCTTGTCGATCGCGGCCGGCGGGGCCCTCCTCGTCGGTACCGCCGCCTTCACGGCCCGGTTCTCGGGTCTTCGCCTGTCGAACCCCGGAGTCTGGGTGGCCCCGCTGCTCATGGCGTCCACGCGACTGTTCGGCATGTGGGCCACCGGCGGGCTCGAGACCATGTGGTTCGCAGCGTCGGTCGCGGGCGGGATCTTCGCCCTGGGGCAGGATCTCCAGGAGCAACGGGCCGGCTGGCTGGCGCCGGTCCTCCTCGGACTGGCCGCGCTGCTCCGCCCCGAGGGCGCGCTGTTCGCAGGCCTGTGTGTGGCTGGGTCCTTCGTGTACCGCGTGGCCGCGGGGCCCCCGCTCGGCGCCCGGCTCGCCCGCTGGGCCGCGCTCGCCGGACCGCTGCTCGGGGTGGTCGTGGGCCACCTCGCGGCGCGCTGGCTGTACTACGGGGACCTCGTCCCGAACACGTTCCACGCGAAGGTCACGGGCTTCCATCCCCGGGCCGCCCTCGACTACTTCGAGCTCGTCCAGCAAGACACCGGGCTGTTCACGCTCGGCCTGGTGGCGGTCGCGGGCGCGCTGTGGCGGCGCAGCGTCGTCGACGCGCTGCTGCTGCTCAATGGCGGGTGCTACCTCGCGTACCTGACGTACATCGGCGGCGACCCCTGGGAGTTCCGAATGATGCTCCCGATCCTGCCGATGGTCGCCTGGGCCTACGCGCAGACCGCGCTGGACCTCTGGCGGCGCGGCCCAAGCATCGCCGGACCGGTGCTCGGCGTCGCGTTCGTCGTGGGCTTCGTCACGATCACCACGGTCAGCGCCGCGCAGAACCACAACACCCCGGTGCGGGCGGGGGTCGCGTCGCTGTGGTCGATGCGCGACTACACCGCGATCCGGATCATGCACGGCCGCAGGGTGGCGCGAATCATCGATCAGGGGCTGCTCCCTGCCGACTTGCGGATCGCCACCGGCGGGGCGGGGGCGCTGCCGTACTTCGCAGGCACCTACACGGTGGACATGCTGGGCCTCACCGACCGGATCGTGGCGGTGGCCGGGGATGCCCGGGCCGGAAGGCGCCGGGGCCACAAGAAGTCGGCGGGCATCGGGTACCTGTCCAAGCGTCGGATCGACATGGTCGACGTGGCCGGAGGCTTCGTGTTCCCCACGCCGCGGCCCTCGAAGCAGACCTACAAGAAGGGCAAGACGAGGGTGAATCTCTACAACCGCGGGCCCCGGGGCCTCGCACAGCTCAAGCTTCGCTGCCGAACGCTCCCGAAGGGCCATCTGTTCTTCGCGAGCCCGCTGCCTCCGGAGGAGTTCGAGGAGCGCTTCGGCCACCTTCCTCCCTGCCCCCGAACGCCCCGAGAGAACCGCCAGGAGGCCATTCGATTGCTGGAAGAGGCGGAGGCCGAGGATCGGAGCAGCGACACCGGTGCCGACACTGGACTGCTCAGCGAGGAGTGATCGCTGGGCAGTAGCGGGCGTTCGCGAAGAGCGCGCAGCCGTCCACGCTGGTCGCTCGGTACAGGCTGTGGGTGGCGTCGGGGAGCTGCAGCCGCCACGCGACCTCCCCCTGGGCATCCACCTCGGCGACGAACCCGGCGCGGTCCTCCCCTCCGCCGGTCTCGCACCGAGCGCAGTGGCCGCTCGCGACCAGGCGGCGCCCTCCCGGGAGCCCCCGAACGCTGCCGTAGAATGGCTCCCGGAGCCCCGGCTCGGTCCACGACCACCGCTGCACCAGCGTGCGCGCCTCGAGGTCCACGTCGTACTCGACGGCGCGAGAGCCGCTCCGGCCGGACTGCCCGGAGCCGTTGTCGAACAGGCGCAGGCGGTCCCCCTGCCACTCGTGCCCGTGCTGGTTGTAGAAGGAGCCCTCGGGACCGAGCTCCTGCCCCCGCTCATCGACGACCCGGAAGGGATTCTCGAGGCCGCCCATGGGAAAGCCGACCTCTCCGGTGCGGCGGTCGATGCGGAAGAGGCGGTCCTGGTTGCGCGAGGATGCCCAGACCGCCGGTCCGAGTGCGTCGTCGACCCAGGCGAGCGCGTTGATGTGGAGGAAGTTCTCGCGGTGGACCTCGATCCAGTCGAGCTCACCGCGATCCGCGGCCTCCTGGGCGTCCCACCGCCACTCGACGATCCCGGTCCGCGGATCCGTCGCCTCGACCACGAAGCCCTCGAGCTCGACGTCGAAGCCCTCGTCGGCGGGGTCGAAGCCGGGGAGGTCGAGCGGTGCGCCCGACAGCGACACCACCCAGCCCTCGGGGGTGTGCGCCGCCTCGTGGTGGTGCGTGAACCCCTCTACGGGGGGCCCCACGCGAAAGACGGGCTCTCCCGAGAGATCGAACAGGGTCGGGGCGAGCCCGTCGCCGCCTCCCACGAGGACGTGCGACCCGGTCCAGTCGACCGCGATGCCCCCGTCCTGGGCCTCCGGAAGGGACCGGTACCACCGTACCCGCCCCGCTGGGTCGTAGATCACCGCGCGGTGCCGCGCGCGGGCCGCCCGGCCGGCGAACTGGTTCCCGTGGCAGACCGGATGGCGGATCGGCTGGTGAAGCTGATCGCCATCTCACACGTGCCCGAGGGTTACG
>CAYMSU010000427.1:0-5559 GCA_964393165.1 uncultured Enterobacteriaceae bacterium | reverse complement strand
CCGGTTAAATTCATACTCCCGCCCATCTTTATTAGTGACACTCATACTAATCGACCCGGATCTCCGTGATCGAGCAGCAGGTGGGCGGTGGCGTTGAGCAGCATGCCCATCTCCCGGGCGATCTCGACGGGAACGTCGACCATGTCGAGCTCGAACCGACCGCAGCGCTCGAGGCCGTGGGTGTGCAGCCAGGCGACGTCGTCTTCGTCGTGCACCACGTGGACGGTGTAGAGCGCGTTCGGGTGGGGCGGGACCTCGCTCTCGGCCACCTCGCGGAGCCACGTGGCCGTGCGCGCATCGGCCGCCGAGACGTCGAGCACCGCCGGCGCCTCCGGCGCGAGCCACGCGAGCACCTTCAGCTGGGCATGGTACCGCTCGAGGGGGCCCGGGCCCGCGATCTCCGCCTGGACCCCCACGCTGCGACGACAGGCGCGCACCTCGTCGACGACCGAGGCGGGGAGCCTCCCGAACTCGACGTGCAGGTCGAACAGCTCCCGCATGGTGGCGCGATCGTAGATCCGTAGCGGCAGCGGCTGTCCGCCGGGCAGCACGAAGCGCGCGACCGCCTCCCAGGTGGAGCCTTCGACCAGTCGCGTGTCGGCCACCTCGATATCGACGAGGGGCAGCGTTGCGGCCTGCAGGCGGTCGAGTACCCCCGTGATCCCGCGCTCGGGGGCCTCGACGGGCAGGGGGGCCTCGATGCGGCTCGGCATCATCGCAGTCGTCCTCGCGCCGGCGCGAATTCGCAAGCTCCGCCAGCTCGCTGGCGGAGCGCGCAGCGAGCGGAACGCGAGCGTGGGCGGGTGAATTCTACCCTGGGTGTCGAACGACGCGTCGGAAGAACGTCGAGTCACCGACCACCGACCACTGGAGCCTACGATGACGAACGAGATCGTGGACCGCGAGATCTGGCTCGACGCCCGACGCACCCTGCTCGAGCGCGAGAAGGCGCTGACCCGCCTGCGCGACGAGGTCGCCGCGGAGCGGCGCGCGCTTCCCTGGGTCGAGATCGCCGAGCCCTACGCCTTCCAGGGCGTCGAGGGGCCGCGGACCCTGCGGGAGCTGTTCGGCGAGCACCCCCAGCTGCTCGTCTACCACTTCATGTTCGGCCCCGACTGGCAGGAGGGCTGTGTGAGCTGCTCGTTTTGGGCCGACAGCTTCGACCACAACGTCGCCCACCTGGCCGCCCGGAACGTCTCGTTCGCCTGCGTGTCGCGCGCGCCGCTCGACAAGCTGCTCGCCTACCGGGAGCGCATGGGCTGGACCTTCCCCTGGTACTCGAGCCTGGGCAGCACGTTCAACGAGGACTTCGGCGTGACCAATCCCGGCGACGAGCCGATGCCCTACAACTTCGGCAACACCCGGTTCCCCGGGTCGGAGGCCCCCGGCGCGAGTGCCTTCGCGCGCGACGGAGACCGCGTCTTTCACACCTACTCCACGTACTCCCGGGGCCTCGACATGCTCAACGCCGGATATCACTGGCTCGATCTGGCCCCGCGGGGCCGCGACGAGGGGAATCTGCCCTGGTCGATGGCGTGGTTGCGGCGCCGCGACCGGTACGGCGCCGACGGGGACTGACCACGGGGATACGAAGGCGTCTTGTCACGCCTCCGCCTCGACCCCCGCGCCATGCACCTGCTTCCCCTCGGGGGCACGGGTGAGATCGGCATGAACCTCAACCTGTACCACCACGATGGTCGCTGGCTGATGGTGGACTGCGGGGTCATGTTCGGGCGCACCGGGCCCCACGACATGCACGCCATCCTGCCCGACGCGTCGTTCATCGAGGCCCGGGCCTCCTCGCTGGATGGCCTGGTGCTCACCCACGCCCACCAGGACCACGTAGGAGCCGTCGCCGACCTGTGGCCCAGGCTCCGCTGCGTGGTCTACGCCACGCGGTTCTGCGCTGAGATGCTGCGCGACGCACTGGTCGAGGCCCGCATCTCCCGCGACGTCCCGATCCGGCTGCTCGAGCCCCGGGCCCGCTTCCGGGTCGGGCCCTTCGAGCTGCAGCGGGTGCCGCTGACCCACTCGACCGTCGAGATGGGGGCCCTGGTGGTGCGAACGCCGGCGGGCACCGTGGTCCACACCGGAGACTTCAAGCTCGACCCGAACCCCGTGGAGGGGCTGCGCACCGACGAGCGAGGGCTGCGCGCCCTGGCTCGGGAGCGCGTCGACGCCTGCGTGAGCGACTCGACCAACGCCGATCACGACGGGTGGACCCCGAGCGAGGCGAGCCTCACGCAGCCGCTCCGCGAGCTGATGGGGGCGCAGCGGCGGCGCGTCGCCGTCACGCTCTTCGCCTCGAACGTGGCTCGGCTGCGCACCCTCGTGCAGGCGGGGCTCGACCACGGCCGCCACGCCGTGCTCCTCGGCCGCTCCCTGGAGCGTACGGTCCGCGCCGCTCAGCGCAGCGGCTACCTGCAGGATCTGCCCCCCTTCGTGCCGCTGTCCGACTTCGGCTTTCTCCCGCCCGAGCGCGTGCTCCTGCTCTGCACGGGGTCGCAGGGGGAGCCCCGGGCCGCCCTGTCCCGCCTCGCCGCGGACGAGCACCCGGCCACTTACCTCGAGCCCGACGACACGGTGATCTTCAGCGCTCGACGGATCCCCGGCAACGAGCTGTTCGTCGAGCGCCTCGATCGGCTGCTCCGGGGCCGGGGGGTCCGTGTGGTCCACGACGCCGACGCCAACGTCCACGTCTCGGGGCACCCCCGCCAGGAGGAGCTGCGCACTTTGTACGGGTGGGTCCGCCCGTCACTGGTGGTCCCCGTGCACGGCACGCCACCGAAGCTCGAGGCGCACGCCGACCTCGCGGAAGGCGAGGGCATCGCGGCGGCCCGCATCCGCAACGGGCAGGTGCTCCGCGTGGCGCCCGGACCGCCCGAGGTCGTGGGGCAGGTGCTCACCGGCCGCATTCGGCGTATCGAGCGGGACCGTCGCCGTCGCCGGGGCTCCCGGGAGCGGGAGCGCGACCGAGGGCGCCGCCGACGCCGGCGTTGACGCTCTCGTCGCCTATTCGTGGCCGGTCACCGCGACCTCGGCCCAGACCGCCCCGCGTAGGTCGCCGACCTCGTAGCCGACCGAGGCATCGCCCGGGTACCGCCGGTCGATCTCCGCGCGAACGTCGGGCGGGATCTGCTCGGGGGCGCCATGGCAGCGCACGCACCGCTCGAGCATCGGGATCGGCTGGAGGACCCGCGCGACGCGCCCCTCGGGGGCCTCCTCGACCCGGGCGAACCCCTCCACGTCGGCGTAGTCGGCACCGTCGTGGGTCTGCAGCCAGGACTTCACCCAGGGAGGCGGGCGGTTCGCCGGGTTGCGCAGGCGCAGCGCACTGATCCCGACCTGCCCCTGCGGGGGCACGGAGCTGGGGGCGTGCCACGCGAGCGCGTCGGGCTCCGCCGAGCCGGCTGCGAGCTCGGGGCTCGGGGCCTTCGCGCCGAGCTCCTGAACCATGCGCACCTGCATGGTCTTCGCCGCCTCCTCGACGAGCGCGGTCGCCTCGCTCAACGCCTGGTCTTCGGGGGAGGGGCCCGGCGAGAGCACCTGCTCCACGGTCGCACACGCCGTCCACCACGCAAGCCAGAACATCTCACCCCCGGACGATCGGAGTATCCCGACCGGCGCAGGCGGCCTCCACCTCCTCCACGGTCTTCGGCACGCCCGCCGTGAGCACCACGGGCTCGCCGTCGGTGACCAGCACGTCGTCCTCGATCCGGATCCCGAGCCCGCGGAGCGCCTCCGGCGCATCCTCGTCGTCCTCGGCCACGTACAGCCCCGGCTCGACCGTCAGGACCATCCCGGGGGCGAGCGCCCGGCTCGCGCCGTCGCGACCGTACGAGCCCACGTCGTGCACGTCCAGGCCGAGCCAGTGGCTGGTCTGGTGCATGTAGTAGCGCTGGTAGGCCTCGTCCTCGATCAGTGCGTCGACCGGTCCCGCGAGCAGCCCGAGCGCCACCATGCCCTCGGTCAGCACCCGCACCGCAGTGTCGTGGACGCCCTGGAAGGTCTCCCCGGCCCGGCACGCCGCGATGGCCCGCTCCTGCGCGAGCAGCACGATCTCGTACGCCTGCCGCTGCACGTCGGTGAACGTGCCATCGACGGGGAACGTGCGCGTGACGTCGCAGGCGTAGTACGCGACCTCTGCTCCGGCGTCGATCAGGAGCAGATCACCGGCCTTCAGCGGGTCCCGGTTGGTGACGTAGTGCAGCACGGTGGCGTTTGCGCCCCCGGCCACGATCGGGGTGTAGGCCACCCCCGTGGCCCCGCCCGCCATCCAGCGCTCGACCATCGCGGCCTCGATCTCGAACTCGGAGCGCCCGGGAGCCGCCAGGGCCATCGCGCGGCGGTGCCCCTCCTCGGTGAGCGCGGCCGCCTGCCGCATCAGCTCGAGCTCGTCCGCCCCCTTGAGGAGCCGGGCCTCGTGGAGCAGCTTCGACGGGTGGTGGAACGTCTCGGGCGCCGTCAGCCCGTTCTTGCGGGCCGCCCGAGCCGCCTTGCGGACCGAGGCCATCACGACGGCATCGTTGTCGGGATCCACCGCGAACCCGTAGTGCAGGGCGCGGACGCCCTGGAGCAGCCGCGGCAGCTCCTTCTCGAGCTCGCCGATCGGGAACGCGACGTCCGCACCGTACTGCTCGCGCGCCCCCTCGGGGCCGGGTCGTCGGCCCGTCCACTGCTCGGCGCGGGGGTCGTTGTCTTGCACGAACATGACCAAGCGCTCGTCGTTGCCAGGTCGGAGGAACACCGCGACCCCGGGCTGCTCCCAGCCGGTCAGCCAGAACACGTCGGAGTCGGGGCGGTAGCGGTGCTCCGAGTCCGCATTGCGGAATTGGACACTCGGCCCGAAGACCAGGATCGCTTCGTCGTGAGGCAAACCCTGGAGCACCCGCTCGCGGTGGTCCAGGAAATCGGGGGTAGGGGCCATGGTCTCTCCCGAAGGCTCCAGGTTGCGTGGTCGGGCTTCACACCCTATGACTGTTGGCCGAGGGTCAACTTGCCCCCCGGGGGGGATGTGGCATGGAGAGCTTTCGAATCGACAGCGCGAGTGACCGCGACTTCTTGATCCGCATCGAGGAGGTCAGCGATATCACCCCGGGCCTCGTTCGGATGCTCATCGACATCGACCGGCAGACCTTCTCCGAGTCCACGTTCTCGGGCTACACCGCGTCGGTCTTTCTCAAGGGCGGGCGCGTGTACCTGCTCCGCGCCAACGAGATGACCATCGGCAGCTGCGTGTGCATCCGCGGGTGGGATCGGCCGAACGAAGCGATGATCCTCGCGATGGCCATCCGTCCCGGCTGGCGCGGCCGCGGGCTCGGCCAGAAGTTCGTCTCCGGGGTGATCGACCGCCTGCGCACGCGCGGGCTTCGCAGTGTCTCGCTCCTGGTCGGCGACGACAACCGGCGCGCGGTCAAGGTCTACGAAGACGTGGGGTTCCAGGTCGTGGAGGCGCGAGACGTCGATCCCGCCCAGCACGACGTGCTGCTGCTCATGCGCCTGAACCTCAGGCGCAGCGACCAGGCGCCGGTCATCGAGCTTCAGGACCCCCGTCTGGGT
>CAYMSU010000426.1:0-5583 GCA_964393165.1 uncultured Enterobacteriaceae bacterium | reverse complement strand
CGAGGCCCACGACCTCGCAACGCTCGCCGAGCAGCGCGCGGATCTCGAGCAGCTGGTGCGGATGGTGGAGCAGTACCGGGAGCGCACGCCCGCCGAGCCTGGGCCCGTGGCCGAGGCGGCGCCCGACGTGGCCTTCGCCCTCCTCCAGGCCCGCGCGCAGCCGGCGCACGACGGGGCCGACTGGCGCGTGGCGCCGGGCGCCGCGCCCCACGCGGTGGTCGAGGAGCTGCTCACCCGAGCCGCGCGTGGCGAGCCCGCGACCGCCGTGCAGCTCGCCGACGATGCAGGAGGGCGGGTTGCGGCCGCCTTCCTCCGCTGCGTGGCGGCCGAGACCGGCGCGGCGGTCGCCCGCGGCGCCGAGGCCGCCCCCCTCGTGCGCTTCGATCCTGATCCCGGCCCCCCCCCGCCGTCGGGCGTGTGGCTGGTCGCCGGGGGCACCGGCATCGTCGTGCCCTGCCTGCGGGCGGTGGCGGAGGTGAGGCCCACCGTGGTGCTCGTCGGGCGGCGAGCCCCTGCCGAGGTGGCCGAGGCGCTCGACGAGCTGCGCGAGGCGGGGCTCGAAGCGCACTACCGGCAGGGCGACGTGACCGACGCGGCGGGGCTCGGCGCCCTGGTGCGCGCGGTCGAGGCGGAGCTCGGCCCCGTGCGGGCGGTGGTCCACGCCGCGGGCGTGCTTCGCGACGGGCCCGCCGCGGCCGCCTCCGAGCAGGCGCTCGACGCCGTGTGGGGCCCGAAGGTGGTCGGGGCGCAGAACCTCGTGCACGCCACCGCAGCGTCTCCGGTGGAGCTGTGGTGCACCTTCTCGTCGCTGGTGGCGCACCGCGGCAACCCCCACCAGGCGCTCTACGCGGCCGCGAACGCGGCGCTCGAGGCGGTGGTCCACCCCCGCGCGCCCCGGCAGCTCGCGGTCGCGTGGACGGCGTGGGCCGAGCGCGGCATGGCCGCCAACCCGGTGGTGGCCCGCGTGCTCGCCGCCCGTGGGATCCGCGCGCTGACCCCCGCGCAGGGGGCTGAGGCGTTCCGCCGGCTGGTGCACGGCCAGGTGCAGGGGACCGTGCTGGTGGCCCGCGAGGCGCCGCCCGCGCCGCCGTGGCCGCTGCGCGCGGTGACCGCCCGCACGCCGCAGGGGGCCGTCGTGGGGCTGGCGCTCGACCCGGCCGCGCCGGCCCTGCAGGACCACCAGCTCGGGGACCGTCCGCTGGTGCCGGCCGCGGTGTGGGTGAGCAGCCTGCTCGAGGCGGTGGCCCTGGTGGATGGCCGGTCGGGGCCGTGGAGCCTCGAGCGGTTCGAGGTCGTGGCGCCCACCTTCGTGGACCGCCCCCGCGACGATGTGCAGGTCGCGCTGCAGGCAGAGGGCGGGGGGTACCGGGCGGCGATCCGCGCCGGCGGAGCCGAGGTGGTGCGGGCGAGGCTGCGCCCGGGGGCCGTGCCCGCCGGCGTGACCCCACCCGGGCCGCTCGCGGGAGCGGCGTCGGCGGGCCCCCTCTACCGGCCGGATCTGTTGTTCCACGGGCCCACCTGGCGGCTGCTTGACACCATCCGGACCGACGGCAACGGGGTGGCGGAGGCCGATCTGGTGCCTCCGACCGAGGCCGGAGCCCTGCCGGCGGTGGCGGGGGCGGTGGACGCAGCCCACCAGCTGCTGTGCGCGTGGGCGCAGCAGACCCACGGGTGGCGCGGTCTTCCGATCGGCGCGGCTCGCTGGCTGTGGACAGATCAGGCCGAGGGCCCCCTGCGGCTCGTGACCGAGGCGCGACCGGGGGCTGGGCCCGAGGTGCACGCCGACGTCACCCTGGTCGACGCCCAGGGGCGGGTGGCGCTGCGCGGCGAGGGCGTGTGCCTGCGCGCCGCGGACCGGAGCGGCCGTGGCTGAGCCGCGGCTGCTGGCCCTCGGTCGTGCGGCGCCCGAGGCGCGCTACACCCAGGAGGATCTGCTCGCCCACAACCCGTGGGAGGGCCACGGGCTCGTCGAGCGGCTCTTCCGGGGCTCGCCGGTCCACCGGCGGGGGCTGTTCGTGCCCCCCGGCTTCTACCACCGCCGCCGGTCGCTCACCGAGACCAACGACGCGTGGCGGCAGGGGGCGATGTCCCTCGCGGGGCGCGCGCTCGACGAGGGCCTCGCGCGGAGCGGGGTGGCCGCGGGCGAGCTCGACGTGATCGGCGTCACCACGGTCACGGGGTACGCCACGCCCGGGCTCGACCTGCTGCTGGCCAAGGCGCACGGGCTGTCGCCGTCGGTGCAGCGGGCGCACTTCAACTGCATCGGCTGCCACGCCGCCGTGCCGCTGCTGCGCGTGATCAGCGACCACGTGGCGCGTCGGCCCGGGCAGCTCGGAGCGGCGGTCGCCGTCGAGGTGTGCAGCGCGTGCTTCGCCCCATCCGACGATCCCCAGAACCTGGTCGCCCTGTCGCTGTTCGCCGACGGCGCTGCGTGCGCGATCGTGGGCACCGAGGGCGAGGGACCGGCGATCGTCGACTTCGAGAGCGTGTTCGACCTCGATCACCTCGATGCCCTCGGCTTCGACCTCGGCACGCAGGGCTTCTCGATCGTGCTCGACCCCAAGATTCCCGAGCTCGTCGCTCGCGGCATCGACCGGGCGGTCCGCACGCTGCTCGGTCGCCACGGCCTGCAGCCTGGGGAGGTCGGGGCGTGGTGTCTGCACCCGGGAGGCTCGCGGGTGCTCGATGCCGCCCAGCGGGCGCTCGAGCTGCCCGACGCAGCGCTGCGCCACAGCCGCGCGGTGCTCCAGGATCACGGCAACATGAGCAGCCCGTCGGTCCTGTTCGTGCTCGCGGAGCAGCTCGCCCACGACCCGCCACCGCCCGGTGCGCCCGTCGTGCTCGCCGCCTTCGGGCCGGGACTGGGCGTCGAGGCCGCCCTGCTGCGCGCCTGAGTCGTCAACGCGAGGACCCCGGGGCCGAGCACCGCGTTACGGGAAACGCCTCCTTTCTGTCAACCACCAAGATGAGGGCGCCGTGCCCTCCTGCGGCCTCCCGGCACATCCGCGCTCCTGGCGTCGGATCCTGGCGCCGGGTCCCGCGCCGCCACGCGATCAAGGAGCTCAATCCACCCTATGTCCACTGATCCCTCGCTCTCGTCGTCCGACGAGGAGCAAGCCCCAGCGCACGTCCCAGACGGTACCGACTACGTCAGTGACCGACGGTTCGCCGACTTCCCGATCTCGGCCGAGGTCCTCGAGGGCATCACCGAGCTCGGCTACGAGACCGCCACCCCGGTCCAGGCCGCCACCATCGAGGCCGCGATGGCCGGCAAGGACATGATCGTCCGCGCCAAGACGGGCACCGGAAAGACGGCGGCCTTCTGCGTGCCGATCGTCGAGCGGGTCGAGGCCGGCGCGCGCAAGCCGAAGGCGGTCATCCTCGCGCCCACCCGGGAGCTCGCCCAGCAGATCGGCGAGGAGTGCGGCGCCATCGCCAAGTTCAAGGACGTCAACATCGCCGTCCTCGTCGGGGGCCTCGCGATGGGCCCCCAGGAGAAGCAGCTGCAGAAGGGCGTCGAGATCGTGGTCGGAACCCCCGGCCGGATCCTCGATCACATCCGGCGCAAGAACCTCGACCTCCGCGGAGCGGAGATGGCCTGCCTCGACGAGGCCGACGAGATGCTGTCGATGGGGTTCTACGAGGACGTCACCAAGATCCTCGACACCACGAAGAAGAAGCGACAGGTGTTGCTGTTCAGCGCCACCATCTCCGACGAGACCCAGCGCCTGGCCGACAACTACCTGCAGGAGCCCGAAGACGTCCGCCTGTCGACCGACGCGGATCAGGTCGACAACATCGAGCACGTCCTCTACGAGACGTCGGCCACGCTCCACAAGATCCGGGCGCTGCTGTACGTCGTGGACCTCGAGGATCCGGCGTCCGCGATCATCTTCTGCAACACCCGGGAGGACACCGCGACCGTGGCGTCGTTCCTCGACAAGCAGGGGCTCGACGTGCAGCTGCTGTCCGGCGAGCTGTCCCAGGGCCGGCGGTCGCAGGTCATGGCCAAGGTCAAGGCCGGAGAGGTCAAGTTCCTCGTGTCGACCGACGTGGCGGCGCGCGGCATCGACATCTCCGACCTGTCCCACGTCATCAACTACGCGCTGCCCCAGGATCCGTCGGTGTACCTGCACCGGACGGGGCGCACTGGCCGCATCGGCAAGCAGGGCACCGCGATCAGCCTGGTCGGGGGCACCGATCTGGCCACCCGCCACGTGCTCGAGAACAAGCACCACCTGCGCTTCACCGTCAAGGAGCTGCCGAGCGCCGAGGAGGCGGTCCAGTACCGGGTCGAGCGCCAGGCGCGCCAGATCCGCGAGGCCATGGGCAGCCTGGTCTTCGAGTCGTACCTGCCGATCGTCCGCGCGCTCAAGGAGCGTCCCGACGGAGATGCGCTCCTCGCTGCGGCGATGCGCGCGTTCTTCCAGTGGGACCGGCAGCGTCGGGCGGAGATGGGGGAGGTCGACTCGATCGGCGACCTGATCCAGCAGCGCAACGAGAAGCTGGATCGCAAGTCCAAGAAGGACGACTCGCGGCGGCGCGGCAAGGGGCGCGACCGCGACCGCGATCGGAACCGCGGGGAGCGCCGGAGCCTCGCGCCGCGGGAAGCCGACGAGGATCTCGACGCGCTGCTCGTGGCCGGCGACGACGCGACGGAGGACACGCCGAAGAAGCGCCGACGGCGCAAGAAGCGGAGTGACTCCGGGGGCAACGACGGGATGGACGATCTCGATGCCCTCCTGTCGGCCGAGTGACGGTCGATGAACCCTGAGAAGGCGTACAAAAACCTCACGTTCCTGAACTCGCCGCCCGCTCGCCACATCCGGATCCTCTGCGAGTACGAGGAGCCCCGGCAGCGGCTCATGCGTCACTTGGTGCACCACACCGTGGTGTTCTTCGGGAGCGCGCGTACCCTGCCCGGCGACGTCGCCGCAGATGCGCTCGAGAAGGCCAAGGCCCACGCCGCCGCCCATCCACGGGACGAGGAGGCCAAGGCGGGGCTCGTCGCCGCGCGCAAGGCGCACAAGATGAGCGCCTACTACGACGCGGCCCGAGCGCTCGCCAGGCGCCTCACCGAGTGGAGCCTCTCCCGCACGGAGGGGCGTCGCTACGTCATCTGCTCGGGCGGGGGCCCCGGGATCATGGAGGCCGCCAACCGCGGCGCTTCGGACGTGCGGGGCGGCAAGTCGATCGGGCTCGGGATCTCCCTCCCCTTCGAGCCAGGCGTCAACGAGTTCGTCACCGAGGAGCTCGCCTTCGAGTTCCACTACTTCTTCACGCGCAAGTACTGGTTTCTCTACCTGTGCAAGGCGCTGGTGATCTTTCCGGGCGGGTTCGGGACGCTCGACGAGCTGTTCGAGACCCTCACGTTGGTGCAGACGAAGAAGATCAAGAAGGCGCTGCCGATCGTGCTCTTCGGCACCGAGTACTGGAGCCGGGTGCTCGATCTACACGCGATGGCCGACTACGGCACGATCAGTGAGGCCGACCTCGCGCTCGTGCACAAGACCGACGACGTGGAGGAGGCGAGGCGTCTGTTGCACGGGCGACGTTCGCCCCTGGGCTGGCGGCGCGGGTCGG
>CAYMSU010000425.1:0-5586 GCA_964393165.1 uncultured Enterobacteriaceae bacterium | reverse complement strand
CCAGCTCCAGCAGCTCCTCGTCGTCGACCTGGTCGACCTTGTTCAGGAACACCACGATGTACGGCACCTGCACCTGACGCGCCAGCAGCACGTGCTCCCGCGTCTGCGGCATCGCGCCGTCCGTCGCGCTCACCACCAGGATCGCGCCGTCCATCTGCGCCGCGCCCGTGATCATGTTCTTGATGTAGTCCGCGTGACCCGGGCAATCGACGTGCGCGTAGTGACGGTTCTCCGTCTCGTACTCCACGTGCGACGTGTTGATCGTGATCCCGCGCGCCTTCTCCTCCGGCGCCTTGTCGATGTCCTCGTACGCAAGGAACGTCGCACCGCCCGCTTCCGACAGCGTCTTCGTGATTGCTGCCGTGAGCGTGGTCTTCCCATGGTCCACGTGACCGATCGTGCCGATGTTCACGTGGGGCTTGGTGCGCTCGAACTTTTCCTTGGCCATCTCAGACTCCGATAGGCCCAGCAACCCGGCTGGGACGGAGGGGTTCTTTCGTGCGTTCGGCAGACGGAGCGCGTCCGTCCTGCGTGAGCCGGGCCTTCCTGCAGCGTGGCGCAGGTGGTTCCCGCCGGTTGGTGACGGCCTCGCGCGGGGGCGCGAGCCGTCGACGGGGTCTCGTAGCAGACCTGCTGGACTCGCGCCAGCCCGAATTTCCCAAGCGGAGCAGACCTTTGCTCAGGCAGTGATCGAGCTCGACCGGGATCCCCGGAAGCTACCAGCGATAGTGCGCGAAGGCCTTGTTGGCCTCGGCCATCCGGTGGACGTCTTCCTTCTTCTTGATGGCGTTACCACGATTGTGGCTTGCCTCGATGAGCTCATTCGCCAGCTTCTCTCGCATGGACTTGCCCGAGCGCTTGCGAGCGTGCTCGATGAGCCAACGGAGCGCGAGCGCGGTCTGGCGCTCCGGGCGGACCTCGACCGGCACCTGGTAGGTCGAGCCACCCACACGGCGCGACTTCACCTCGACCGCAGGCCGCACGTTCTCGAGCCCGCGCCGGAACACGAGCAGCGGGTCCTCCCGCGTGCGCTCCTGGATGACGTCGAAGGCACCGTAGATGATCCGCTCCGCTACTGACTTCTTGCCGTCACGCATGAGAGCGTTGGTGAACTTGGTGACCAGGACCTCATGGAACTTCGGATCCGGGAGCACCCTGCGCTTGGGGACTTCGCGACGACGCGGCATGGAGAATCCCTACTTCTTCGGCTTCTTGGCGCCGTACTTGGACCGGCCCTGGCGCCGGTCGTTGACTCCGTGCGCGTCGAGCGGGCCACGAATGATGTGGTAGCGAACCCCCGGGAGGTCCTTGACGCGCCCTCCCCGGATCAGGACCGAGTTGTGCTCTTGCAGGTTGTGCCCCTCGCCGGGAATGTAGGACGTGACCTCCATTCCGTTCGTGAGCCGGACACGCGCCACCTTGCGCAGCGCGGAGTTCGGCTTCTTCGGCGTGGTGGCGTAGACCCTGGTGCAGACTCCGCGCTTCTGCGGACAGGCCCGGAGCGCAGGCGCCGCCGACTTTCGCCGGATCCTCTTCCGGCCGTGTCGGACCAGCTGGTTGATCGTGGGCATTTGGGAACAAACCTCATGAACGACGAACCCGGCGCCGTTGCGCCGGGTCGGATTCGTGACAGACATGCCGGCTTATGTCATGCCGGTGCCGATGTCAAATCCACGGTGGCCCGCCTCTGAGGCGGGCCATCGCTACTTGCCGAACCCGACCTCGAGGCCTTCGGCATCGGACTCGTCTGCGAAGGACATCCCGAGCTTCTCGTAGGACGCGAACCCGGTCCCCGCCGGGATCAGGCGTCCCATGATCACGTTCTCCTTGCAGCCACGGAGCTGGTCCATCGAGCCCTTGATGGCGGCCTCGGTCAGGACTCGCGTGGTCTCCTGGAACGACGCTGCCGACAAGAACGAGTCGGTCGACAGCGAGGCCTTCGTGATGCCGAGCAGGAGCGGCTCCGCCTGGGAGGGAAGCCCGCCCATCGCCATCACCTGGCGGTTGACCTGGTCGAAGCGATGCTTGTCGACCACCTCGTCCACCAGGAAGTCCGTGTCGCCGACCTCCCGGATCTTCACCCGCCGGAGCATCTGCCGGACGATGACCTCGATGTGCTTGTCGTTGATCTTGACGCCCTGGAGTCGGTAGACCTCCTGCACCTCGTCCACCAGGTAGCGGGCCAGGGCCTGCTCTCCCTTGATCTTCAGGATGTCGTGGGGGTTCGCTGCGCCGTCCATCAGCGCCTCACCGGCACGCACGTAGTCGCCTTCGTTGACGGTGATGTTCTTGCCCTTGGGCACCAGGTACTCCTGGCTCTCGCCGTCATCGGTGGTCACGATAATCCGACGCTTGCCCTTGGTGTCCTTGCCGAAGGACACGGACCCGTCGATCTCCGTGATGATGGCGACCTCCTTGGGCTTCCGAGCCTCGAACAGCTCGGCCACGCGCGGCAGACCACCGGTGATGTCCTTGGTCTTGGTGGTCTCCCGGGGGATCTTGGCGAGCACGTCGCCCACCTGGATGTCAGCCCCGTCCTGCACCACGATGTACGCGGACACTGGCAGGAAGTACCGAGCCAACGACTTACCCGTCTCAGGGTCGCGACACACGACCCTCGGCTTCAGGTCGGTATGCTTGTAGTCGGTGACCACCATCCGGGACAGGCCCGTGATGTCGATCTCCTCCTTCATCGACCGGCCGTCCTCGAGGTCCTCGAACTTGGCGACACCGTTGGAGTTGGCGAGGATCGGGAGGTTGAAGGGATCCCACTGTGCCACCTTCATCTTCGCCGAGACCTTCTGACCGTCTGCCACGAGCAGGACCGCGCCGTACGGCACACCGTACCGCTCGCGCTCCCGACCCTTGGCGTCGACGACCGTGATCTCCCCGTTGCGCGAGGTCGTCACGATGTCCCCGTCCCGGTCCGTCGCGGTGAGGAGCGTCTCGCTGTACTTGATGATCCCGGACGTCCGCAGCTCGAGGCTGGACTGAGCCACCGCGCCAGACGCCGCGCCCCCGATGTGGAAGGTCCGCATCGTGAGCTGGGTGCCCGGCTCGCCGATGGACTGCGCCGCGATGACGCCCACCGCCTCACCGATATTGACGAGGCTCCCACGAGCGAGGTCGCGACCGTAACAGTGGGCGCAGACCCCCCATCGCATCTCGCAGCTGATGATCGACCGGATCTGCACCCGCTCGACGCCAGCCTGGATGATCCGGTCGACCGCACGCTCGTCCAGCTGGTCGCCGCGCGCGGCGAGGACCTCGTCGGAGTAGGGATCGAGCACGTCCTCAGCGACCACTCGTCCGAGGATCCGCTCGCCGAGGTGCTCGATCACCTCTCCACCCTCGATCAGGCTGGTGACCTCCAGGCCCTCCATCGTGCCGCAGTCGATCGCGGTCACGATGGTGTCCTGCACGACGTCGACGAGACGACGCGTCAGGTAGCCGGAGTTCGCGGTCTTGAGCGCCGTGTCGGCGAGCCCCTTCCGCGCGCCGTGCGTGGAGATGAAGTACTGGAGGACAGTGAGCCCCTCACGGAAGTTGGCCGTGATCGGCTGCTCGATGATCTCGCCGCTCGGCTTGGCCATCAGGCCGCGCATGCCCGCCAGCTGGCGCACCTGCGTGGGCGAACCGCGCGCGCCCGAGTCGACCATCATGAAGATGGAGTTGAAGGAGGGCTGCGTGTCGGTGTTCCCGTTGTCGTCCGCCACCTCTTCCTGGCTGATCCCGGTAATCAGCGCGTCGGAGATGTCCGCGGTCACCTTCGTCCAGATGTCGACGACCTTGTTGTACTTCTCCCGTGGAGTGATCAGGCCTTCCTGGTACTGGGTCTCCGTCTCCCGCACCTGAGCGTAGGCGTCGGCGAGGATCTTCTGCTTGTTGTCCGGGATCTCCATGTCCCGCATGCAGATGGAGACGCCCGCCTCGGCAGCCATCCGGAAGCCCATGGCCATCAACGCGTCCGCGAAGAGCACGGTCTTCTTCGGGCCCGCGATGCGGTAGCACTTGTCGATGACCTCTCCGAGCGCCTTCTTCGACATCGGCCGGTCGACGAGGTTGTAGGGCAGCTCCGGGGGAACGATGGAGTAGAACAGCACGCGCCCCACTGTCGTCGCCACGACCTCACCGCGGGCCTCGACGACATCTGTGTCGTTGTCCGTGGTCCACACGGGGAGCAGGTTGTCGTAGCCGAAGAAGCCAGCCGGCGCGGCCACGAGGGTCAGCGTGTCCTTGTAGTCCTCGCGGAGCTTCCGGATCACACTCGCGAGCTGGTTCAACCGGAACGAGACGTTGAAGCGGCTGTCGATCTTGGGCCGCCCTTCCGCGTCGACCTCTACGATTGGGTTGAGCGACGCCACCGTACGCTGGGCACCCCGGATCTCGGGCATCTCGTAGATCCATACCTGGACGCCCTCGATGACCTCTTGACGAACGTTCTGGATGCGACCGTTCGCGCACGCCGGCGCGAACGCCTCGTCCACCTCGGCGGTATGGTGGCCGCACGCGAGCGCCAGCACGTCATCGCCGAATCGCTTCAGCGAACCTGCGCCGTTGCTCCGACCATCGTACGCGCCGGGGTCCCCGGACAGGTGGTCGAGGCGGGCGAGGTCCAGCACGACCGAGGTCTCCTCGCCGATCTCCAGGTCGTAGTCGCCGTCCGACTTCGCGATCAGCGCGAGGCCATCGCCACCCAGCGCAGCGAACTCGCCAAGCCGGGCCGGCGTCCCGTCGTCGACGAAGCGCTCACAGTGGCCCCGGTGGAGGTGCCAGATCTCGGCCTGACCAGCCACGTCGACCCCAACGACGAGGTGCGCGTCGAGAAGCTCGGGAAGCTGCTCGACCAAGCGGGCCTCGAGCGGACGACTCGGCATGCGCACTCGAACCCGCGCGTGGAGGTCCACCTCGCCGTTGTCGTACGCGACGAGGACCTCTTCCGGGCTCGCGAACGTGCGGCCTTCACCGAGCGCGAACTTGCGCTCCCGGGTCATGTAGTAGGCGCCCAGCACCACGTCCTGCGAGGGCTGGATGATGGGCTTTCCGTTCGCGGGACTGAGGATGTTGTTGGTGGACATCATCAGTACGCGCGCCTCGATCTGCGCCTCGATCGACAGCGGCACGTGCACTGCCATCTGGTCACCATCGAAGTCTGCGTTGAATGCCGTGCAGACCAGCGGATGCAGCCGGATGGCGCGCCCCTCGATCAGCACTGGCTCGAACGCCTGGATCCCGAGTCGGTGGAGCGTGGGCGCGCGGTTGAGCAGGACCGGGTGCTCCTTGATGACCTCCTCGAGGATGTCCCAGACCTCCTCCCGCTCCTTCTCCACCATCTTCTTCGCAGCCTTGATGGTGGTGACGAACCCGCGCTCCTCGAGCTTGTTGTAGATGAAGGGCTTGAACAGCTCGAGGGCCATCTTCTTGGGGAGCCCGCACTGGTGGAGGCGGAGCTCCGGACCGACGACGATGACCGAGCGCCCCGAGTAGTCGACGCGCTTCCCGAGCAGGTTCTGGCGGAAGCGCCCCTGCTTGCCCTTGAGCATGTCGGACAACGACCGCAGCGGGCGCTTGTTCGGACCGGTGAAC
>CAYMSU010000424.1:1679-5613 GCA_964393165.1 uncultured Enterobacteriaceae bacterium | reverse complement strand
CCGAGGCCACCACCGCGTCGTTCGCCTTCGCGGAGGTCAGCCACGCGGGCGCGCTCAACCTCCTCGGCTCGCGCACCGGGCTCGGCGGGCTGCTGGTGATCGACGTGGGCGCCACGGTCACCGACTCGACGTTCCGTGACCACGCGGGCAGCGGCATCGCGTTCCTGGGCACGGGAGGCGCCGACGGGTTCGACCGCAACACGTTCACCGGCAACGTGGCCCCCATCTCGGTTCCCGCGGGGCAGGTCGCGAGCCTCGAGGGCACGCACACGTTCGACCCGGGCTCCGCCATCGAGGTCGGGGCCGACCGGGTGGAGACCACCCAGACGTGGGCAGACGTGGGCGCCCCCTACGCGCTGGTCGACGACGTCTACGTGGGAAGCTCGAGCGAGCCCGTGCTCACCATCGGCCCCGGCGTGGAGCTGCAGCTCACCTCCGAGGTGAGCCTGATCGTGGGCCGCAGCGACCCGGGCGGCCTCGTGATGGACGGCACCGCGGGCCGGATCACGGTCACCTCGGACCGGACCGAACCCGCCGCCGGGGACTGGGAGAGCGTGGCGTTCGACACCAACACCGTCCAGGCGGTGATCCGCGCCACCGACTTCCGGTACTGTGGCGAGGAAGTCGACATCCTGTCGATCTTCCCGGCGTCGGCCTGTGTCGTCGCCATCGACACGAGCCCCACGATCACGGGGAGCACGTTCGAGGACTCGGCCGGCTACGGCATCGCCTTCCTGGGCACGGCCACCTCGGCGAACGCCTCGGGGAACACGTTCACCCGCATGGCAAGTGGGGATGTCCAGGAGTAACGCCAATCACCTGGGAACGCTCCGGCGCCTCCGCGCGCGGTCGGCCGGGGCTCCCGCCCAGCAAAGCTGGGCGGATTCACCTGGCTTCGCTTGCATACCGGCCTGCAGGGCGAAGCCCGAAGGTCCGGCGTCCGCTCGCATCCCGGCCTGCAGGGCGAAGCCCGAAGGTCCGGCTTCCAGTCGCATACCGGCCTGCAGGGCGAAGCCCGAAGGTCCGGCTGCGCGCTCCGTCGGCGGATGTGCGTGACCGCTCCCCTGCTCCGCCTCGAGACGTGCACGGTCGACCTCGAGACCGGAGGCCTCGCGGCGGGCCGCTCCGGCCGGCTCACGGAGCGGGAGCGCACTCTGCTGGCCTACCTCGCCCGGCGCCCGGGGCAGGTCGTGTCGCGCGGCGAGCTGGCCGAGCACGCGTTCGGCTACGCCGCCTCGGCGCGCACCCGGGCGGTCGACAAGGCGATGTACAGCCTGCGCCAGAAGGTCGAGGCCGATCCTTCGCGCCCCCGCCACCTGCTCACCCGACACGGCGCAGGCTACGTCCTGGTCGTCGAGGGAGCGCCAGCCGCCCCCCCGCCCGGGGCGCTCCCTGCGCCCCGCCGCCCGCTCGTCGGCCGGTCCGCGGAGCTCGCGGCGCTGGGCGCGGCCGTCGAGGACCACCCGTTCGTGTCGCTGGGAGGGCTCGGAGGCCTGGGCAAGACCCGCCTCGCCGTGGCGTATGCCCAGCGCCATCGGGCGTCGTGGCCGGGTGGCGTGGCGTTCGCCCCCCTCCGGCGAGCGCGCGGGGTCGACGGCGTCGAGCGCGAGGTCGCTCGCGCCCTCGGGGGAGCCGGTCCGGACGGCGACGTCGGCGAGGCCCTCGCACAGCGGGGGCGCTGCTTGATCGTGCTCGACCACGCGGATCCGGTCACCGGGGCGCTCGCCCCGCGGCTCGAGGCGTGGCGACGGCGGGCTCCCGAGGCGCACTTCCTGGTCACCTCCAGCGAGCCGCTCCGGATCACCGGAGCGCACCGGTGGCGGCTCGGCCCCGCGAGCCCGCCCGACGCGGCGGCGCTGTACCTGCGCTGCGTGGAGGCGGTACGGCCGGGGCTCGTGCTGCCCGAGGAGGAGCTTCGCGCGCTGCCGTCCCTGCTGGACCTGCTCGACCGGATCCCCCTCGCGATCGAGCTCGCCGCGGCGCGCGTCCGCGTGCTGCCGCCGACTGTGCTGCGCGCGAGGCTGTCGGATCGGTTCCGCCTGCTCGTGCGCCGCCGGGGCGCCCCGGGGAGAGGCCTCGTGGACGTCCTCGACGAGGCGTGGGCCCGACTGTCGCTCCGCGAGCAGCGAGCGCTCGGCGCCCTGGCCGAGCGCGAGGAGCCGCTCCCGCTCGACGACGGACCGGGCGGGGAGCTGGTGCGTCCGCTGGCGGATCGGAGCTGGGTGGAGCCGGTGAGCGGTGACCGCTACACGCTGCTGCACACCGTGCGGCAGTACGCGCGGGAGCGGCTCGGCAGCGCGCCCCCAGAGGCGGGGATCCGCCGCTCCGATGCCCGGGGCGACCGCTGACGGATCGGTTATGTGCCGCGAGCGCGGCCTGTGCCTCGCGTGATTTTTACCGGAACTCTTTCCCACACGCCCCCAGATGGTGTAGAACGCCCGGAAGCGCACATCCGTGTGCCCCGTGGCTCGTAGAGTAGTTGCAAACCCTGGGTGCCCTCGCATCGCGCGTGACCTCGCTTGCGCCACGCATGCGGGGGCTCGTCATTGGTCGGGCAGCCTTGCCCGTGTATCAGGTGCGGCGTGGATCCCTCTGGTCCACGTCGAAGGAGTGGAGATGGCGATCGAGTCGTTCGTTCCGCGCCAGAAGAAGTCGGAACGGCTGTCGGCCGAGCAGGAACGAGAGATGGCGAGGCGGATTCACTCCGCCGAAGGGCGGGCCCGCAAGGCGATCAAGGGCCTGGACTGCGCCGACGAGATCCTCACGCGCAAACCCAAGCGGGCCGAGCGCACGCGTGCGGGCATGGTCGACCGCCTGGAAGAGGCGGTCAACGAGGTGTGGCGGCGCTTCCGCAACGACCCTCAGCACAAGCCGACCGCGCGCGAGGCCAAGCAGGCCTGGGCCGAGGCGGAGGCGATCCGGTGGGAGCTCGCGATGAGCGGCCGTCGGATCGCGCACGGAGAGGCGCGCAAGCTCGCAGGGCCCTTCATGGACGAGGCCGACCTCGTGCAGGAGGGCTACATCGGCCTGCTCCGCGCGGCCAAGCGCTTCGACCCCGACCGGGGGATCCGCTTCTCGACCTACGCCCGGTGGTGGGTGCGCGCGCAGATGACGCGCGCAATCGACCATACCGGCCGCCCTGTGCGGCTCCCCGGCTGCGCCGTGGAGCAGACGCGCAACCTCCGCAAGGCGATCAAGCGGTTCGAGGACCTCGGCGCCGACTTCACCGTGGGCGACCTCGCCGACGAGGTGGGGATCGACAAGAAGCGCGCCGAGTTCCTGCTGTCCCAGGGCCAGACGGTCTCTCTCGACCAGCCGGTCGACGACGGGCCCCGCGCGCGCTCCCTCGAGCACTTCCTGGCCGACGAGACGGCCGCCGACCCCGACGACGAGGCGATCCATGCGCAGGAGATCCAGCGGATGCTCCTTGCCTTCCACAACGTGCTGTCGGAGCGCCATCGCTACGTGCTGTCGCGCCGCTATGGCCTCGAGGACAACCAGTTCCGCACGCTGTCGCAGGTCGGCAAGGGCATGAACCTGTCCCGAGAGCGGGTGCGTCAGATCGAGCGCGAGGCGCTCATGCGGCTGCGGGAGCAGGCGAACATCCGCGACGCCCAGCGCACGGGGTCGCTCTGAGGCGCACGGGATAGGATGCCCGGAAGGATGCGCCCATGATGAACCCGCACCGGACCAGCGTGCCCTCCGACCCCTTGGAGGAAGCCGTGGAAGAGATGCTGGACCTCGCCGAGGACGCACTCGACCAAGGCGATCCCCACCAGGCCCTGGTGATGTGCACGGAGGTCCTCCAGGGGGCCCCCGAGCACCCGGGCGCGCTGTTCGTGATGGCAGATGCGCACCGGGACCTCGGGGCCCTGGAAGACGCCGAGCTCGCCTACCGTCGCGTCACGCTCGTGGTCCCCGACCACGCGGCGGG
>CAYMSU010000424.1:0-1669 GCA_964393165.1 uncultured Enterobacteriaceae bacterium | reverse complement strand
CGACCGCCGCCGCCACGCTCGGCGGAGTCCCGGCGGCGGGGTGGAGCGGCCTCGCGTCGGTGCTGTTCGATCAGCTCCGGTTCGGGGAAGCTCACCGCGCCTGCCTCCGCGCCCTGCGCACGGATCCCACGAACAGCGAGGCGAACCACGTGCGGGGCCTCCTGCGGGAGCGGCGCGGCGACTTCCGGGGCGCCGCTCGGGACTTCCTGCGGGCCTCCCGGATCGACCCGACGAGCTTCCCCTTGCCGGTGCCGCTGTCCGACGAGACGATCGAGGACGTGGTCGCCGAGGCCGCAGCCGGGCTCCACCCGGCGATCCGGTCGTACCTCCCGCAGGTCCCGATCCTGCTCGAGGAAGTCCCGTCCGAGCACGTGTGCCTGCAGTTCGACCCGCCTGCACCGCCGAGCGAGATCCTCGGGGTGTTCCACGGCACCAGCCTGGCGGAGCGGTCCTTCGACGACCCCTGGTCGCACCTGCCGGCCACCATCGTGCTGTTTCGGCGCAACCTCCAGCGCCTCGGCGGCGACCACGAGCGACTCGTCCAGGAGCTCCGGATCTCGGTGCTCGAGGAGGTCGGCCGGTTCATCGGCGTCGAAGACGAAGACGTCGACGGCACGGAGCCTACGTAGGGCGCAACCGCCGGCCCCACACTGGCAACCGAGGGGCAACTGGTTACGACATCGGGGTTCGGGGGATTAGCTCAGTTGGGAGAGCGCAGCGTTCGCAATGCTGAGGTCAGGGGTTCGAACCCCCTATCCTCCACCACCCCAGCCTCCTGAACGCCGGCCCGTGGCCTCGATCCAGTCCGGGTTCGCACGCACCCACGATGGCGTAGAGCTCTACTGGCGCACTGCCGGCCCCGACGTCCCGGAGCGCGCCGGCCCGCCGCTCGTCTGCTGCAACGGGGTAGGCGTCTCCACGTTCTTCTTCCACTACGTGGTCGAGTACTTCCGCCCGCGGCACCGGGTGCTGGTCTGGGACTACCAGGGGCACGGCCGCTCCTCGCTCCCGCCCGAGCCAGTCGGCGAGGCTGACCTGTCGATCGAGCGAAGCGCCCAGGACCTCCGCGAGGTGCTCGACCAGGCGGGGATCGAGCGGCCCGTGGTGCTGCTCGGGCACTCCATGGGCACCCAGGTGATCCTGGAGTACGCCTACCGCTTTCCGGCGGAGGTGGCGGGGCTGGTCGCCCTGTTCGGCGCTGCGGGCAAGCCCCTCGACACGTTCTTGCAGCTGTCGAACGCTCGCCAGGCGTTCGATCTGATCTACCGCGTGTCGGACTGGTCGGGGGGCCTCGGCGCGCGCCTCCTCCGCCCGCTCTACGAGTCTCCCATCGCCTTCGAGATCGGAGCCGCCACCGGTATGATCGACCGGCACTACGCAAACCGGGCCGACATCGGGCGGTACCTCGAGCACCTGTCGCACATGGATCCCCGGGTGTTCCTCCGCATGGTGTCGCTGATCGCCGATCACGACGCTCGGCCCTACCTCCCGGAGCTGTCGGCGCCCGCCCTGATCATCGCGGGGGAGAACGACCGGTTCACGCCGCAGGAGCTGTCCGAGCGGATGGCCGAGGAGCTCCCGCGCGCCGAGCTGATGGTCCTCGCCGGCGCGTCCCACGCGGCGATCGTGGAGCACCCCGAGAGCATCAACCTGCGGATCGAGCGATTCC
>CAYMSU010000423.1:0-5629 GCA_964393165.1 uncultured Enterobacteriaceae bacterium | reverse complement strand
GTCGAAGCGCTCGACGCGCTCGACTACAGTGGGGCCTTTGCGGCCATGGCGGCGCTGGAGGACGGAGCCGTGGCCAATCCCGACGAGGGGCGGCAGGTCGGCCACTACTGGCTGCGAAACCCCGGGCTCGCGCCCGAGGGCGTGGGCGACCAGGTGCGGGAGACCCTGCAGGCCGTTCGGGACTTCGTGGGCGCGCTGCAAGACGAGGACATCCTCACGCCGGAGGGGGAGCGCTTCACCGACGTCGTTCACGTCGGCATCGGAGGCTCCGCACTGGGGCCCCAGCTGCTGGTCGACGCCCTCGGGGGCAGCGGGCTGGCCGTCCACTTCGTCGACAACATCGATCCCGACGGCGTCGCGCGCACCCTCGCGGCGCTCGGCGACCGGCTGCGAACCACGCTCGTGGTCGTCGTGAGCAAGTCCGGCTCCACCCCCGAGACGCTGCACGGCTCCGCCCTCGTGTTCGAGGGGATGGTGGCGGCGGGGGTGAACCCCGGCCCGCGGTCGGTCGCGATCACCGGAGAAGGCTCGGCGCTGCACCAGCAGGCCACCACGGAGGGCTGGCTAGAGACGTTCCCGATGTGGGACTGGGTCGGCGGGCGGGTATCGGTCACCGGGCCCGTCGGGCTGCTGCCCGCCGCGCTCGCGGGGATCGACATCGACGAGCTCCTGCGCGGCGCCCAGGAGATGGACACGTGGACCCGCCGGCGGGACTGGCGTGCGAACCCTGCGGCGCTGCTCGCGGGAAGCTGGCACGTGGCCGGTGCAGGGAGGGGGGAGCGCGCCATGGTCGTGCTGCCCTACAGCGACCGGCTGCTCCTGCTCTCCCGCTACCTGCAGCAGCTGATCATGGAGTCGCTCGGCAAGCGCCACGACCTGCAGGGGCGAGAGGTCTTGCAGGGGCTCACGGTCTACGGCAACAAGGGGTCGACCGACCAGCACGCGTTCGTGCAGCAGCTCCGCGACGGCCGGCGGGACTTCTTCGTGAGCTTCCTGCAGGTCCTCGAGGACGGCCGCGGCTCGGCCATGGATCTCGATGACGGGGCGACCGCCGGTGACTTCCTGCAGGGCTTCCTGCTCGGCACGCGCCAGGCGCTGGCAGCCGACGGTCGGCCGAGCCTCGTGATCACCGTCGAGCGCGTCGATGCCTACAGCCTGGGCGCCCTCATCGCGCTCTTCGAGCGCGCCGTGGGGCTGTACGCTTCCCTCGTGGGGATCAACGCGTACCACCAGCCCGGCGTGGAGGCCGGCAAGAAGGCCGCCCGCGGCGTGCTCGACCTCGGCCGGCGGGTGCGGGAGGCGCTCGGGGCGTCCGGGCAGACGCCCGCTGCCGTGGCGGAGGCGCTCGGAGCGGATCCGGTCGAGGTGTTCCACCTGCTGCAGCGGCTCGTCTACACGGGGCGCGCGTCCCGCGAGGGCACGGGGATCGCGGCGCGGTTCGCCCAGCCGTGAGCGCGTCGTCCCTTCCTCGCCGCGGTGGCCTGCTCGTCCACCCCACGTCGCTGCCCGGTCCCTACGGGATCGGCGACATCGGGCCGGCCACCCGTGAGCTGCTCGGCTGGATGGATGCGGCGGAGCTCCGCGTGTGGCAGGTCCTGCCGCTCACCCCGGTGGATCCGTTCGGCTCCCCCTACGCGTCGGCCTCTGCGTTCGCCTGGGAGCCGCTGCTGCTGTCGATCGACGATCTCGTCGAGGACGAGTGGTTGCTCGCGCGAGAGCGGCCGTTCGCGACGGGGCGGAGCAACCGCGTAGACTGGCCAGCGGTGCGCCAGCACAAGACCGCCGCCCTGGCGCTCGCGGCCGGCCGGGTCGCGGCCCAGGTGGACCTTGAGGCATTCGCCGAGGCGCACCCGCAGATCGCGACCTATGCGCTGTACCGGGCGCTGGAGCGGGAGCACCAGGCGGGATGGGCGGCGTGGCCCGCGCCGCTCCGCAACCGCGACCCCGAGGCCGTCGAACAGGCGCAGTCCCGTCTCGGAGCGGCAGTCTCGCGGAGCCTCGCGCTGCAGTGGCTGTTCGTGCAGCAGTGGACGCGGGTCCGGGAGGAGGCGGCGTCCCGGGGGATCGAGGTCTGGGGCGACGTTCCGTTCTTCGTCGGCTACGACAGCGCCGAGGTCTGGGCCGAGCCATCGCTGTGGCGTCTCGACGACGACCTTGCGCCCAAGGTCGTGAGCGGGGTCCCGCCCGACCGGTTCTCGGACACCGGCCAGCGCTGGGGGCACCCGCTCTACGCGGAGAGTGTGCACAAGCGGCGGAAACACGCGTGGTGGCTCGATCGCCTCGCGCGCGCGCTCGACGCGTACGACCGAGTGCGGATCGACCACTTCCGCGGGCTGCACGAGGTCTGGGAGATCCCCGCCGAAGCGGAGGACGCGACGTCCGGCGCGTGGGTGGCGGGCCCCGGTCGCCCCCTGCTGAAGGCCATGGCGAAGCGCTTTCCGACGATGCCGTTCGTGGCCGAGAACCTCGGGGTGATCACCCCCGAGGTCGAGGCGCTCCGCCGCGACTTCGGGCTGCCGGGCATGGCGATCCTGCAGTTCGCCTTCGGTGGCGAGGCCGACAACCCCTACCTGCCGCATGCGCATGGGCGCGACACGGTGGTCTTCACCGGCACCCACGACAACGACACCACCCTCGGGTGGTTCACGTCCGCGCCCGACGGCGAGCGCGACCACCTCCGTCGCTACCTCGCGTGCGGGGATCGCGACATGCCCTGGGCGCTCACGCGGGCAGCGTGGCGGAGCGTGGCCGACACCGCGATCCTGCCACTGCAGGACGTGCTCGGGCTCGGCGGAGACGCTCGGCTCAACCTGCCGGGCACCACCGAGGGCAACTGGGGGTGGCGAGCGGGCCTCGGCGCGTTCTCGCTGTCGCTGGCCCGCGGCGTCGCCGACGAGATCCGGCTCTCGGGCCGCGCGCGGTGAGCGTGCGGGGGTACCTGGGCGAGTTCCTGCGGGCGCCGAGCACCGTCGGCGCGATCGCACCCTCGGGGCGGGAGCTCGCGCGCAAGCTCGTCGCCGCCGCCCAGCCACAGGACGGCGAGGTGGTTGTCGAGCTCGGCGCCGGCACGGGGGCGATCACGGCCGCGGTGCCGGTCTCGGTCCGTCGGTTCGTCGCGCTCGAGCCCCACCCCCCGTTCGCCGCGGGGTGGCGGGCCCGGTTCCCCGCTCGCGCGCTGGATGCTCGCGGCGCCGAGGAGCTGCCTGCCGTCCTGCGGGATCGCGGCTGGGCAGCCGCTGACTGCGTGCTGTCCTCGCTGCCGTTCGCGATCTGGCCGGAAGCCCGGCAGCGACGGGTGCTCGACGGGATCGTGGCGGGCATGCACCCGCTCGGCCGGCTCGTCACCTTCGGCTACCTCCACAGCCAGCTGCTCCCGGCCGCCGGCCGGCTCCAGCGGCTGCTGGCCGCCAGGTTCGTGGCCGTACGCCGCCAGGCGATCGCTTGGTGGAATCTGCCTCCGGCCCTCGTGTTCCGGTGTGACGAGCCCCGGCGGGCGGATCCGTAGGCGTACTGCACCGCGCCAGCGGCTCGTGGCAGTATATGCTGAAGGTGTTCTGGGCTTTGTTCAGGGGTTCTGATGACTCGTCAGCTTGTCGCGCTCCTCGGTGTGGGCCTCGTCGTTGCGTGCACCAACGACATCCGCTTGCCCGACACCGTCAACAGCGCGCCGGTGGTCGCCATCCAGGCGCCGGAGAGCGGCACCGCCTTCGAGGCCGACGACATCGTCGAGTTCATCGCGGTGGTGTCGGACAGCGAGGGCGTGGGCGACATCGGCTCGCTGCTGTGGACGAGCAGCCTCGATGGAGAGCTCGCGGACTTCGACAGCTCCGTGATCGACGCGAACCGCACGGTCCGCCTGTCGGTACTGCTGTCGCAGGGCAACCACGTGGTCAACCTCACCGCCACCGACCTCGAGGGGGCCGTAGGCGAGGACTCGGTCCAGCTGGCGGTCGGGATCACGACCGACGCGCCGGTCGTCCGCATCGACGAGCCCGAGAGCTTCCAGCAGGCTTTCCCGGGCGAGGAGGTCCGCCTGCTCGGCTCGGTCGACGACGGGCAGCAGCCGCCCGACACGCTGCTCTCCGAGTGGGTGATCTACGACAACGCCACCGGCGAGGAGGTCGAGGTGATCGACGCCGAGCCCGTGGAGAGCGGCGTCACGCAGGTCACCTGGGTGGCGGGGGCCCACGGCAACTACCGGCTCGAGCTGGTTGCGGTCGACGACGACGACAACGTCGGGAGCGACGAGGTGCTGGTGGTCGTGCTGGACCCCGACGAGGCCGACCGCGACGGCGACGGGTTCACCCCGGCCGCGGGGGACTGCAACGACGACGACTACACCGTCAACCCCGCCGCGAACGAGACGTGCGGCGACCTGACCGATCACGACTGCAATGGGGTGATCGACGACAAGGATCTGGACAACGACCAGCACGTCGACGAGGCCTGCGTCAACTACGAGGGCGAGAAGCCGGTCGACGACTGCGACGACGACAACCCCCTCACGTACTGGATGGCGATCGAGGTCGTGGACGGGGAGGACAACGACTGCGACGGGCGGATCGACAACGACGGGCCCACCTACGACGACGACGGGGACTGCTACTGCGAGTCCGACAAGGCGCCGTGTGTGGGCACGGTCGGCAGCTGCACGGAGCTGTTCGGGGGCGACTGCAACGATGAAGACGACCAGATCTCGCCTGCCGAGGCAGACGTGCCCGACGTCGCCTATCTGGACCAGAACTGCGACGACATCGACGGCGACGCCGCCCGATCGGTGTTTCTGGACCCGTCGGGGGGGAGTGACCTCGACTCGGGCCTCACCCAGGCCGTGCCGAAGAAGACGCTGGCGTCGGCCCTGCTCGCAGCGGAGGCCAACGGGCGGGAGTGGGTCCTGATCGCGGCGGGCTCGCTGTCGTTCACCGCGTCGGGGCAGGACTTCGTCGAAGGGGTGGGGCTGGCGGGCGGCTACGATGCAGGCGCGGGCTGGTCGCGCCGTGCCACCGACGTGCCCTCGATCTCGGTGGCCGCCACGGGCAAGCGGATCAGCGGCTGGTCCACGCCGACGGAGTTCCAGCAGGTCCGGATCTCCGCCGCCAACGGCTCGGGCCAGGGAGGATCGTCGATCGCGCTCTGGCTCGACCGGACGACCGGGCTCACCCTGACCAACTGTGAGGTCGTGGCGGGCTCGGGCACCGCCGGGGCGTCGGGGTCGTCTGGCGTCGACGGCCTGCTGTTCGGGCGGGGCCGCAACGGCGGGGAGGGGGCGAATGGCTGTCAGGACTCCAACTGGCCCTGCGGGAGCTGCTCCCGGCCGGCAGCGGGGTCCCGCGGCGCCGCGTGCACGGGCACCAACCAGGGAGGCTCCGGAGGCCGGCCCGGGATCGAGGCCGACGCTGGGCTGAAGGGTGGCGCCGGCAGCGGGCCTGGCGGTGGCGCAGGGGGCGCGGGCGGTGCCGGTCGCGGTGGCACGGGGGGCCTCGGCCGCGCGGGGGAGACCGGCGCCGAGGGCACCGCGGGCACTGGCGGAGTGAGCATCGGGAGCTTCAGCACCCTGTTTGGCTACGTCCCCGCGACCGGCACGGCCGGGGGCGAGGGCGCGACCGGTGGCGGTGGCGGCGGCGGCGGC
>CAYMSU010000422.1:0-5640 GCA_964393165.1 uncultured Enterobacteriaceae bacterium | reverse complement strand
GGGCTGGCCCGCCGCGGCGGCAGGGGCGGCGGAGTGACCGGCGGGCGTTGAGGGGGCGCCGGGCGCCGCGGGGGCGGGGTGGGGTGCTGCCGCACCGGGCCCGCCTGGGCCTGAAGCTCGAGGTAGTTGTCGAGCGGGTCGAGGTCGTCGGTCGGGTGCTCGAGGAGCTCGAAGCTGCCGGTCTCCGTGGGCTCGGTGGGGCGCCCCCCTCCCTCGAAGCCGTGCCTGTCGAAGCCGTGTGTGTCGAAGCCGTGGCCGTGCTGGGGGTGACGGGTCCGCAGGTCCTCGAAGAGCTGCTCCGAGCCGGGGCGCGCCATGAGGACGGTCGGGATCTCCTCGAGGAACTGGTCGTCGAGTCGACCCTCTTCCAGGTCCCCCAGGACGGGAGGACGTTCCCACCTAGACATACGCATCACCCCGTCGAGGAGGGCAGTGTCCCACAACGCCGGGTCTGCTGCGAACGCCCTCGCCAGGTCCGTCGAGTAGCTCGCGTTCGCGGCTCACTATGATGTCACTAATCCGGTCTGCCGGAGGGCCCCCGCGCGGAGCGGTTGGCGGGGGCGAGCACCGTGATGGCGGTGGCGAGCGTCGAGGCGAGCAAGCCGAGGCCCACGGCGCCCAGTGAGCCCCACCGGGCCCAGCGCAGGATCTGGCCGCTCACGGCGGGCTCGCCGGGGCCCGCGCCCGCCCCGGCGAGTACCGTCCCGAACGCCACGACCTGCCCGGCGAACACCAGCGCACCGGCGATCCAGGGCACCATCCACACCCAGGGGGGCGCCTGCTCGGAGCGCGCGAGCACCGTGCACCACCCCACGACCGCCACCAGTCCCAGGAAGATCTCGAAGAAGGCGGGCTCGTACACGGACTACTCCGGGCGTGCGGTCATCCGGACATCGGTCGCGACCGCCTTCGCGAGCCGGATCGCGTCGTCCCACTCGGGGTGGCGGAGGATCAGGAAGCCGTCGGAGAGCAGCGTTCGCTTCCAGTCCCGGCGGGGCGACCCTACGGGCAGCAGGTTCTCCCATATCACGTGGTCGTGATGCTCGGCGAGGAGCTCGGACAGCCCCTCGATCGACACGATGCGCCCCTCGCCACGGGCCCGCTTGAACACAATGGCACAATTGTACAGGCGCGGGGCGTGCGCCTCGAACGTGCCGTGGCACACGGCGCGCGCCCACTCCCGAAAGAGGTCCACGTCACAGGTGTAGTTCATCTGGTCCACCAGATGGGCGCCTCCGGGTCGGCACCCGACCTCCCCGAACACCGCCTCTCCTTCGGCCGTAAGGTACCACTCCATGTGGGTGAAACCGGTACCCATGCGCAGCGCGCGGAGCGCGGCCCGACCGAGCTCGAGGCCTGGTTGCAGCTTTGGCATGTCGAGGTCACGCACAGTGACGATGATCGGGCTCACCCACTCTAGGGTCCTCGCCTCGAGCGGCCGCGGCAGGTACTGCGCCACGTTCTCGAAGGCTGGGCGGCCGTGGATGCAGATCGTGTCGTAGGTGAACTCCTCGCCCTCCACGAACTCCTCCACGCTGACCTCGGGCACGTGGGCCGTCCGGGACACCGCGGTGGCGAGCTGGGCGTCGTCGTGCACGCGGTAGGTGTCGGCGCTGCCGGCCCCCGCGATCGGCTTGATGATCAGCGGATAGCCGATGTCGGACGCCGCCTGACGTACCTGGGCGACGGTGTGCGCCCGAGCCGACCGCGGTACGCGCAGGCCCGCCGCACGGAGGCGCGCCTTCATGACTTCCTTGTCGCGGAAGCCGAGCACGGTGTCGACGGACATGCCGGGCACGCCGAGGCGCTCCCGCAGGCGCGCCGCCGCGAGGACGAGGGGCTCCCAGAGCGCCTCGACCCGGGCGATGTCCGCTCGCTCGCGGCGGAGCCAGTCCAGGACGTGCTCGACGAGGGAGCCCTCCTGGAGCAGCGAGGGCACCGGGAGGTAGGCGGACAGGTAGCGCCGGGCGGTCGGCGGGAGGGCCGCGGCGGGGCTGTCGCCGACGCCCCAGACGCGTGCCCCCACTTCGGCCAGGCCACGCACGTACTCCGCCATCTCGGGCGGGTAGCTCGGGGAGAGGAACAGGACGTCCATGGTGGGTGCTCCGGGGCCCGAGAGGCTCAGCGCCGGCCCTTGGCGGTTTGCTCAAGGGCCTCATCGACCGCGTCGACGAGCGCGTCCAGCGAGAAGGGCTTGCGAAGGAACTGCACGCGACCCGGAGGCACGTCGTCGGCGCCAATGCCGGCGTAGCCCGTGCACAGCACCGCCGGGATGTCGGGCCGGATCTCCCGGATGCGCTCGAGGGCCTCGAACCCGTCCATCCGCGGCATGCGCACGTCCAGGAAGACCAGGCGGAACTCGTCGGGGGCCTCGGTGAACGCCCGCACAGCGTCGGCTCCGTCGACGGTGGTGACCACGTCGAAGCCGAGGCGGGACAGCATCCGCGTGATCGCCCGCCGTACGAGGTCCTCGTCCTCGGCGACCAGGATCGTGCCAGCGTGCCCACCGAGGCGGTCGTCGCCGGGATGCGGCAGCGCGGGGGGCGGCTCCTCGGGCGCGACCGCGGGCAGCCACACGCGGAAGCGCGTGCCGTGCCCGGCCTTCGTGTCGAGCTCGATCGCGCCGAGGTGATCCCGCACCACCCCGTACAGTGCGGCGAGGCCGAGCCCCGAGCCTCCCGGCTTGGTGCTGAAGAACGGCTCGAACACGCGCTCCCGCACGGCATCGGGGATCCCGCCGCCACGATCCTCCACCTCGAACCACACGTACCGTGCGGGGTCCAGTCGGTCCCCGAGGAGCAGCCGATCGAGGGCGGCGCGGTCGAGCGACGCCGTTCCGGTGCGGGCCGCCACCGGCCGTGGCCTGCTCGCGACCGCCTCCGCGGCGTTGAGGAACAGATCCAGCATCGCCTGCCGGAGGTGCGAGGCGTCCGCCTCTACGAGGAGCGGGCCCGCTGACGGCGGCGCGACGTCGATCGAGACGCCTGCCGGCAGGTGGGCGCGCGCCGCCCGCGCCGCCTGCTCGAGCAGGTCGGGGACCGACACCGGGCGGACGTCGAGGCGCCCCGTGCCGGAGTAGGCCAGCAGCTGGGCCACGAGCTCCTGGGCGCGCCGCCCCGCCTCCTCGATCTCCGCCACCGCCCGGCGCGTGCTGCTGCCCTGGGGCAGCTCGGCGAGGGCCACGTGCGCGTTGCCGAGCACCCCCGTGAGCAGGTTGTTGAAGTCGTGGGCGATCCCCGCGGCGAGGGCGACCGAGTCGCCAGGGTCGGTCGCCGGCGGCCGACCGTCGGTCCGTGGCTCCTGCCGGGGCTCCGGGGGCGGGGGCGTGGGAGGCGCCGCGGGCACGGGCCTCGCTCGCCGCCCGGCGCCCACGAGGAGCCCGACCCCCGCGATCAGGAGCGCCGTTGCGCCAGCCGCCAGCTGCTCCTCGCTGGAGAGCACCCGCCCGGCCGCCAAGCCGACGACGACGCCGAGCCCCAGGCCTGCCAGCCGCCGGGTCCGGGACCCCCGGGGAACCAGGATCGCGAGGAGCAGCACGCCGAGCACGACCGACGCGCCGATCAGGAGCGAGAGGTCCGACGCCAGAGGCCAGATCGACATGGAGCGAGCCCTCCCCTCCTCGGTCGCTGACAGACCCGCCGCCGGCGGCTCCGGAGACCGGTTAATCGTTGCCCGCATGGCTGGACCGCTCGTTCTTCTAGGCCCTCAGCGGCCGGTTGCCAATGCCCCGGAGGCACTGGCACAGTTCCCCGGCGAGGGGCCCGTGGTGGTCCTGGCTGCTGGCTGGCAGCAAGACGAGGGCGAGGAGGAGGTGCTCCGCCGGCACCTCGGCCCGGAGGCGTCGGTCCTGCCGCTGTACGGGTGGTTCGAGGTCGTCATGCGCGAGGTCCCCGACCTGCGCGCGGCCTATCGGGCTCGACAGGATGCGCTGATCCGACTGCGCGCGCTTCACCGGATCCGGCTGTCGGGCGCGCTCCAGGTCGTCCGGGAGCTGCTCACCGATGCAGAAGACCCGGCCGGCCAGCACGCGCTCACGCTCGCGAAGGCCCACGTCCGGGAGCTCGACGCCGAGCTCATGCAGGCGTGCGCCGACATTCACGCCGAGCACGGGCGCCCCTGGCGCGAGGAGCCGATCGTCCAGCGCCTGCAGGAGCGAGCCCGGGAGATCCTCGAGGGGGCCCGTGCGATCGTGCTGACGGGGGGGAACGTAGCGGTCCTCCAGAACCGCATGGACTTCTTCGACGTCGGCAGCGCCATCGTCGCGCGTCGCGCGTCGGGCACCCCGGTGATCGCGTGGTCGGCGGGGGCCATGGTCCTCACCGAGAAGATCGTGCTGTTCTACGACGATCCGCCAGAGGGGGAGCCACAGTTCCCCGAGATCCTCGAGGGGGGGTTCGGGCTCGTCCGTGAGCTCGTCCTGCTGCCGCACGCGCGCCAGCGCCTGCGACTCGACGATGCGTCCCGCGTGGGGATCCTCGCCGATCGGTTCGCTCCCGCGACCTGTCTCGGCCTCGAGAACGGGGCGTGGCTGGACTGGGAGGCGTCGGCCGAGCGCTGGGTCAACCGGGGGCCCGCGTCGACCGCGAGCCACCTCGAGCCCGACGGCGCGGTCGTGCCCCTGCCGGTGGTGGAGGCCTCGTGAGCGGGCAGGCGATGCGCCCCATCCTCGAGCTCTCCCAGCGGCTCGCCGCCTCCACGTCGGGCCACGAGGCGCTGGTCGACGCCTTCGTGGCGGACAATGAGTTCCCGCTCACCGACGAAGGCACGGCCGTGTTCTTCGTGCGCGTGCCGGGGGCCGAGGCGGTCTACCTCATCCACTGGGTGTTCGGCCTCGAGGGCCGCCAGCCCCTGCTCCGCCTGCAGGACACCCAGGCGTTCTATCTGCCCCTCGAGCTGCCAGGCCGGGCGCGGATCGAGTACAAGTTCGAGCTCCTGGGCACCGACGGGCAGCGCCGGTGGATCCGGGATCCGCTCAACCCGCAGCGGGCCTTCGATCCGTTCGGCTCGAACAGCGTGTGCACCATGCCGGGGTACCACCCCCCGCGGTGGGCCGAGCCCGACCCCGACGAGCGCCCCTACATGCCGCCGGCGACCGTGATCGTGCCGGTGCGCGGGGCCGACCACGATCTCGCGGAGAACCTGCGCTCGCTCGGTCGTCAGGACTACCCCGATTACGAGCTGATCGTCGCGTGCCGCTCGGCCGACGATGAGGCCGTGCGCGTCGCCCGCATGACCCTCGCCGAGGGTTTTCGATTGGTCGTTGCGGGCGAGCCGCCGGAGGGGACGGGCGAGAAGATCCACAACCTCGACGAAGCCGTCCGGCAGGCCCGGGGCGAGTCCGAGGTCTTCGCCTTTGCCGACTCGGACGCGCAGGTCGCGCCGGACTGGCTGCGCAATCTCGTGCGGCCGCTCGGCGACGAGGCCGTCGGCGCGGCGACCGGCTTCCGCTGGTACTTCCCCGAGAGCGGCGGCTTCTGGCCGCTGATGCGCAGCGTCTGGGACTCGACCATCGCCGGGCAGATGCGTCCCGACGGCAAGAACTTCGCTTGGGGCGGCAGCATGGCGGTGCGGCGGGCGAGCTTCGAGCAGGCCCGGGTGGCCGAGTACTGGCGGGGCGCCATCAGCGACGACTACCGGCTG
>CAYMSU010000421.1:0-5655 GCA_964393165.1 uncultured Enterobacteriaceae bacterium | reverse complement strand
TCCTCGACCGGCTCCGAGGGAGCGTCGAAGCCGCGCAGTCGCGGCTCCAGCTTCGGCCACAGCGGCTCACACACGTCCTTCGTCTCGGTTCCCTCCGGGCAGTCGAGCGGCGCGAGGACGTCGTCGGGAAAGAGCACGGCAGCGAAGCTGCCGTCGGCCGAGCGCTTGGTCACCAGCGCGCCGTCGAGGTAGGCGAGGCTGGCCAGCAGCAGCCTGCCGTCCTCGTCGACGGTGGCCCCCACGCTCGCGGGAGGCTCGTGCTCGGTGTACGAGCCGTCGGGCGCGAGCAACAGGGCGCGCTGGCCGAAGTCCACGGGAATCCAGAGCCCGCTGTCGGTGACCGCCGCGTCCAGGATCTCGCCCTGGTCCTCGAGAACCACCGGAAACGAGGTGAGCGCCCGATCCGCCTCGACGAGCAGGTCTGCGCCGGGGGGGTCCACGAGGAGGTAGAGCGAGTCCTCCGAGATCGCCAGGATCCGAAGCACCGCGCGCTCCGCCCACCCGAGGTCGGGCAGCGCCACGCTGGTCCATTCCTCGGAGTCCCCGCGGTACCACAGGAACCCCTGGGTGCCGGCGAGGTTGGTGCCTGCGGCGTAGATCTCACCGTCGACGACCTGCACGGTCTGCAGCACCCGATCCGGCTGCGGCTCGAGGGACGCGACCCAGGTGCGGCCTCCGTCGGTGGAGGCGTGGATGGCCCCTCCCGCCTCGGCAGTGGTCACGGCGAATGCGCGCGATGGGTCGTCGGGGTCGTAGACGGCATAGTTGGCGAAGACTCCGTCGAGGCCTTCGACCGGATTCCAGGCACATCCCGCGGGCGAGTGCAGCAGGGTCTGCCCGTCGCGTCCTTCCTCGGGGATGCGGAGGACGGCAAGCCACTCTCCGTCTCGGGAGAGGTCGTACTGTGGGAGAAACCGCGAGCCAGCGCTGGTGACGGCCTCGTGGCACGTCCACCGCGCCGAGCCGTCGGGCTGACCGACGATCAGCCCGAACGTCGCCTCGACGGACACGGGGGCGCCCCCCGACGGGACGAGCACGTCGACGCTGGCGATGATGTCGCTGATGTGCGCATCGGCGCTCCCCGTAAGCGCAGCGACAATGGCAATCACAGAGGCCTCCGGGGTGACGGTTTACGTTGCAGCGGCCGCCGCACATCCTTATCGACGAAGTCCGACGGCGGTAGGTGGAGGCGAGATGAGGGTGGCGTTGGTCTTGCTCGGGGCACTCGCGTGCAACACCGAGCCGGAGCTCGATCCGGAGGGCCCCGGATGGCAGATCGGGGCCCAGGGGACCGTCGAGGTCGAGGTCGAGCTCGTGTGGGAGCCGCGCGGTCGCCTCGAGGTGACCGACCTTGCGTTCGACCCGATGCACGACAACCGGGTGTGGGTCATGCTCCGCCCCCGATGGACGGGCGGCGAGCTGCTCTGCGAGCCCGGTCAGCAGGAGGGCTGCGAGGTGATGGGCAGCCGCACGGCCACCATCGATGGCCCGGGCACGCCGGATCAGGAAGTCACGATCATCGAGGACAGCAACGCCTGGCACTTCATGCGTCGCACGCTCGCCATGGCGATGGGCGAGGGCACTGGGTTCTGGGCCAGCTGCGGAGACTTCTGGACCGGCAACACGACCGACGTGCCGGTGCAGTTCATCGGGCCGAGCCTCTGGTCCTCGGACCTCGACCTGCACGGCGTCACGCCGCCGGGCCTCAACGGCTCCCACTACGACATGCTGCACGGCACACCCTGGTGCACGGGCATCGCCTGGGAGATCGGCAACGTGTACTGGGCGCTCAATGGCGAGCTCGGGGCGCTCGACCGGGTGAACTTCAACGAAGACCACGGTCCTGGTGAAGCCGACCACTCCGACGGGGAGTACCGGCGCTACGCGGAGGGTGAGTTCCAGCGCGAGCCCGACGTGCCGAGCCACATGGAGATCGAGGGCGACTGGCTGTACGTGGCCGATGCGGGCAACGACCGCGTGATGCGGCTCGACATCACCGACGGGCGTCAGGGCGACGTCTCGACCACGCTCGATCCGGTCCCCGTGGTGAACATGCGCCGCGAGGTCCTCGAGGAGTTCGTGAGCCCGTCCGAGGGGCTCGTGCTGCCGAGCGGCCTCACGGTGCACGAGGGCATCGTCTTCGTGAGCGAGTTCGCCACAGCCACCATCCACGCGTTCGACCTCACGGGCGCGTCGGTCGGCAGCATCGACCTGTCCGATACCGTAGACACGGTCACCGGCCTCGGGATCAGCCCCGAGGGCTGGCTGTACTTCACGGACATGGACGGGAAGGGGCTGTACCGCTTGGTGCCCGTGCAAGGCGAGACCGAAGCCGGCTGATCGAGCGAGCCCCCCCACGCGCGTCTCGGCAGCCGGCCGGGCGGGCGAGGAGCTCGCCCGCTACTTCGCAGCCGCCGGCTGGCCGTCGGACGCCGCTCCCACAGCCGCCAGCTCCTGCTCGAGGAGCTCGGCCAGCGCCGCCATCCCTGACACGCCGTGCTTCGCCTCGACGTCGCCGTTGTAGTTCGTGGTGCCGTTGATGTCGTAGGTGTACCGCGTGCCCTCGGCGTCCTCGACGAACTCGATGCCCGCCAGGTCGAGGCCCTCTCGCTGCATCAGCCCGACGTAGGCCCCCACCAGCGGGTCCGCCGCCGTGAAGTCCTCGCGCAGCGCGAACTTGCCGGTGTCGCCCACCGGGCAGAACTCCTCGTCGAGGGCGCAGGCGTCGGCCGGGCACAGCTCGAAGCCGTCCTCGGTGCTGCTCCGGATCGCGTACTGGAACGCGGTGCCCACGATCTCGACGCGGGTGATGAACGGCTCCGCGGGCTTGACGTACTGCTGCAGCAGCGTGACGCCGTCGGGGCCCGGCACGAAGTCGCTCGACGTGACGTAGGCATCGAACGCTGCGAGCTCGTGGAACAGCCGCACCCCGAGGCCCTTGCCGCCCTGGTTGTCCTTCGTGATGAACGGCCGGGGCATCTCCCGCGCCGCTGCCTTCAGCTCCTCGGGGCCGCCCACGACCGCCACCGTGTGCGGCGTGCGGATGCCCGCGCGGCGCAGCGCGATGTCCTGCGCCACCTTGCTCACCTCGAGGGCGAATGCGCGGCTGCCGTTGATCACCCGCCGGCCGTGGAGCTCGAGAAAGGCCAGGTACTGTTGGAGGAAGCGCACGCCCCCCTGGTGCTCGCGGGTGTGGGCCGACGGGGACATGCGGTTCACGAACACGCCCTCGGGCGGGGCCTTCGACAGGTCGAGCCGCCCCCCGACGACGAGGTGCTCCTGCCACGGCAGGCCGCGCTCACGCAGCGCGTGGCGCAGCGGGGGCATCCAGTCTTCGTTCTCGAACAAGATGTGAAGGACGGACATCGTCTCTCCGGGCCCTGGTCTGCCGGAGGTCAGGTGTCCTACCCGCCGTCGGCAGCCCAGCTGCCGTGGCGGGTTGAGGGTTCGCTAGGAGCTACCTCGGCACGCCACGGCCCGCGCACAACAACAACAGGTGCAGCAGCAGGCAGTGGTGGCGGGGGAGAAGCTCATCGCGCCGTCGAAATATCGATGCGCGCGCGCCGATGCAAGCGTCGGTGGCCACGGCCCTCCCGAAGTGTTCTTGTCGCCTCATGACGCGTGCGGGCCCTGGCTTCATCTTCGTCACGTTGGTGCTCGACATCCTGGGCATCGGCATCGTCATCCCGGTGCTGCCCGAGGTCGTGACCTCGCTCGTGGGCGGCGACGAGGCGGTCGCCGCGCGCGCCTACGGGCCACTGGTGGCGCTGTACGCGGCCATGCAGACCATCTTCGCGCCGGTCCTGGGGGCGCTGTCGGACCGCTTCGGACGGCGCCCCGTCCTGCTGCTGTCGCTGCTCGGGATGATGGCGTCCTACCTCGTGCTGGGGTTCGCCGGCACCCTCCCGTGGCTGTTCGCCGGGCGGGCCCTCGCCGGGATCACAGGCGCCACGATCACCACCGCCAACGCCTACATGGCCGACATCTCCACCCCCGAGACCCGCGCCCGCAACTTCGGCCTCCTCGGCGCCGCGTTCGGGCTCGGCTTCGTGCTCGGCCCGGCACTCGGCGGCCTCCTCGGGGAGCTCGGGCCCCGCGTGCCGTTCTTCGCGGCCGCGGCGGTGGTCGGGCTCAACCTCGCGTGGGGGCTTGCGGTGCTCCCCGAGTCGCTGGCCGAGGAGCGGCGCCGGCCGCTCACGCTGGCCGATGCGAACCCCCTCGCGTCGATCCGCCACCTTACGGTGGCGCCGCTGGTGACGTGGCTCGCCGGGGTGTTCGCGCTGCAGTCGCTCGCCCAGCGGGGGCTCGAGTCGGTGTGGGTCCTCCACGCGAGCTACCGCTACGGCTGGGGGGAGCTCGAGAACGGCCTCACGCTCGCCCTCGTGGGCGTCGGGGCCGCGGTGGTGCAGGGCGGGGTCGTCCGCCGCGTGGTGCCCTGGCTCGGTGAGCCGCGCGCACTGCTCGTGGGCCTCGGCCTCGGGGTGGTCGCGTTCACGCTCTACGGCTCCGCCGACCGAGCGTGGCTGCTGCTCGCGGCGATCCCCCTCGGCTCGCTCGGCTCGATCGCCGGGCCCGCGCTGCAGAGCATGGTCACCGGCGCGGTGCCCGCCGAGCGGCAGGGCTCCGTGCAGGGCGCGCTGGCGAGCCTGCAGTCCATGACCTCCATGGTGGCGCCGCTGGGGGCCACCGCGCTCTTCGCCGCGGGAACCGAGGGGGCGATTGGCGCGGAGCTGCCCGGGCTGCCGCTGCTCGCGGGGGCCGGGCTCCTCCTGCTCGCTGCCGGGGTGGTCGTGGCTTCGCCGCACCTCGACCTGCGCGATAGCCACCGGTGATGTCGCAGGAGCCCAAAGACTACGTCGATCGCGTGGCGGTGCCCGACGCGGTCACCCTGCAGCCGATCGGCTGGGTGCGCTCCGCGTTCACCGAGCGGTTCGGCACCCCCCGGCAGGCCCGGCGCGGCGAGCTCGCGCCGGCCACCCTCGAGCTGTGGCCCGAGCGCGTCGATCCGCTGGCGCTGCAGGATCTCGCGCAGTTCGATCACGTGTGGATCATCGCCTGGCTGCACCTCAACGGCCCCCTCCGCAAGCCGCGGGTCCGGCCGCCGCGCGGCGGCCCGCTGCGCGGTGTGCTCGCCACACGGGCGCCCCACCGCCCGAACCCGCTCGGGCTGTCCGCCGTCGAGCTCGTCGGGGTCGACGGGCTCGTGCTGCACCTGCGGGGCGTCGATCTGCTCGACCGCACCCCGGTCCTCGACATCAAGCCCTACATCCCGGCCTACGACGCGATCCCGGCGGCTTCGCCGGGCTGGCTGCCGGCCGACCCGTGAGAGACCTCCCGCCGCCGGCGCAGATCGGGGTCTCGCCTCCGGATCCGCACCGCGATCGAAGCCTGCTCGAGTCCTACGTTCGGGTGGCGCTCCACCGGGATCGTCGGCCGGGCACCGTGCTCGCGGTCGTGCATCCGCTGCGCGAGCACAAGGTCCCGCGAGGGCTGTCCGAGGCGCTTCAGGCCGCCGGGTTCGACGTCCGGACGGTCCGTACCGAGCGCGACCGGGCGCGCAGCGTGCGGCGCCTGCGCGACGCGCTCCTCGAGGCGCGCGCACAGGGAGGCCCCCTCGACGTGATCGTGCTCGCGGGCGACGGCGGGCTCGACCAC
>CAYMSU010000420.1:3147-5662 GCA_964393165.1 uncultured Enterobacteriaceae bacterium | reverse complement strand
CCTTGGCCACCTCGGCCAGCACCCGCTCCGCCACCCGCCGCGCGGCGCCTGGCCCCACCGCGCGGAGCAGCCCGATCGCCACCGTGCCGTCCAGGTAGACGACGCCCTCGTCCTCCGTCGCGAACGCCTGCACCAGGTGCGTGGTCTCGTCCTCGCCGCCCGCCGGCCACTCGAGCTCCAGCCGCGACGACGCCAGCCCCGCCAGGGGGACCGCGCCCTGCGCCAGGAACGACGCGTGGTACGGGCGGACAGCGCGCTCCGACGCCGACATGCGCAACCTCCGTGGGCAGACCCTAGCACCTGCAGCCGTCCGTGCAGAGCTCCGTGGTACGGTCGCCGGATGCCCTCCGCAGCCCTGTCGCGCCTCGAGAAGGTCGGCTACGCCCTCGGCGACGCCGGCCTCAACCTGTACTGGCGCGTCTTCGACGTCTTCCTCCTCGTCTTCTACACCGACGTCTTCGGCATCTCCCCCACCGCGGCGGGCACCATGCTCCTCGTCGCGCGGATCTGGGACGGCATCAACGACCCCGTCATGGGCCTGCTCGCCGACCGCACGCGGACCCGCTGGGGCAGCTACCGGCCGTGGCTCGTGGGCGCCTCGCTGCCGCTCGCACTGGCCGGCGTGCTCGCCTTCACCACGCCGGACTGGGCCGCCACCCCCAATCCTGCTGATGACCGCCTACACCGCCGTCGGGATCCCCTACTCGGCGCTGATGGGCGTGATCACCCCGTCCACCCGGGAGCGCACCTCGGTCGCGTCGTCCAGAAGATCGGCGCGGCCGCGGGGGGCTACGGCACCGGCGTGCTGCTCGACGTGGTGGGCTACGTGCCCCACCAGGCGCAGACCGAGGGCGCGCTCACCGGCATCCTGCTGCTCGCCCACGTGCTCCCGGGGCTCGTCACGCTGGGCGCGGTGGGGCTGATGGCACTCTACGACCTTTCCGACGAGCGCATGCAGGAGCTCGAGGCACGGTATGGTGAGGACCATGAGCGACTTCGTCATCCGCCCGATCGACCCGACATCCCCGCGTGAGCTC
Organism: uncultured Enterobacteriaceae bacterium; assembly: GCA_964393165.1. Classification (GTDB taxonomy): domain Bacteria; phylum Myxococcota_A; class UBA796; order UBA796; genus DRPG01. The sequence continues at coordinate 4,625 of CAYMSU010000420.1, read as the reverse complement.
GACCACCTCTGCGTCTTCTCCATGATGACGCTCTGGGAGTCGCGGCCCGAGATGCGGGTCGACCCCCGCACCCTCCCCGACTTCGGGTTCGACGCGCACCGCAAGATGTACCGCGCGGGCATGAGCGACCCGAAGCACCAGTACCTGCTGGCGCTCGACAGCGAGGCCCGCATCGCCGGCCACTCCGTGGTGGTCGTGCGCCACACCGAGGGCGACCAGCCCTACGGCTACTTCTGGAGCCGCTACGTGCTCCCGCAGTTCCGGCGGCAGGGTCTCGCCCGGCGCTTCCTCCGGCTCGCGCTCGAGTGGTTCGCGCAGCAGCCCGTGGCCTACGCAGAGGTGCACATCCACACCGAGAATGCGCCGCTGCGCCAGCTCTTCGAGAGCCAGGGGTTCTCGGTGGTCGACCGCCGCAAGGATGCCTGGACCTACCTGGTGCTCCGCCGCGACCTCGGGTAGCCCAGCAGCCGCCGCGCGGGCCGCCCCCAGCCGGTCATGGTACTCCGGACACCATCCGTCCCCGGTCACCATGCGCCGCCTGCCCGCTCTCGACGGACTGCGGGGGATCGCCGTCCTCCTCGTCCTGCTCTTCCACACGCACCTGCCGGCGCTGAACACGGCGTGGTGGGACGTCTACGGCAAGCTGTCGGTGGCCGTCGGCTGGTCGGGCGTGGACCTCTTCTTCGTGCTCTCGGGGTTCCTGATCACCTCGCTGCTGCTGCGGGCCCGAGGCAGCGGCGCGTACTTCGTGCCGTTCTACATGCGGCGTGTCCTGCGCATCTTCCCGCTGTACTACGCGTTCCTGGCGGTGGCGCTGATCGCGCTGCCCGTCCTGTTCGGCGTCGTCTTGACCGACCAGCCGTGGATCTACTGGCTGTACGTGTCCAACTACGGCGGCGCCGCCTACGGCTACGATCCCGCGCTCGTGCACTTCTGGTCGCTCGCCGTGGAGGAGCACTTCTACCTGCTGTGGCCCGCGCTCGTGGCCTTCGCGCCGCGCCGCTGGCTGGGCGCGGCCATGCTCGCCGTCGCCGGGCTGAGCCTGGGCGCGCGCTTCGTGCACGCCTGGCTCGACCACTCCCCCACCCTCGCCTGGATCGCCACCCACACCCGGCTCGACGGCCTCGCGCTCGGCGGCCTCGTCGCGTGGTGGTGGCCGTCCGCCCGCCCCGCCCACGTGCCGGCGGTGGCGGCGGCGGGGTTGTTCGGCGGCATGATCGCGCTCGCGGTGGTCGGCCCCGCCCCCGGCTACTGGGCGGAGCCGTTCTCCCGGACCTTCGGCTACGCCTTCTACGCCTGCACCTACGCCGGCCTGCTGCTCGCCACCCTGGCCGCCCAGCCCACGGATCTGCTGCCCCGCGCGCTCGGAGCCGCGCCGCTGCAGCTCCTCGGCAAGCACTCCTACGCGATCTACGTGCTGCACCTGCCCCTGCACGAGCTCCTCCGCGCCGGCGGCCTGTACCCGGCGGACATCCCCG
>CAYMSU010000420.1:0-3137 GCA_964393165.1 uncultured Enterobacteriaceae bacterium | reverse complement strand
CCTGATCGGCCCCTCGGGCCCCCTCGCGCTCCCCATGCTCGCCTACGACGCCGCCGTCATCGGCCTGTCCACCCTGGGAGCGGTCATCACCTGGCACCTGCTGGAGGCCCCCCTGCTGCGCCTCAAGCGGTTCTTCCCCTACGGAGGCACCGTGGACGCTCCACGCGAATCCGCAGTGGAGCGTGCCTGAATCGTCGGGTAAGCTGACCAGCGGCTCGGAGACCCATGCGCACGCCCCTCGCCCTCGTCCTGCTCTTGTCGGTCGGCTGCAACGGAGCGCCCGACCCGCTCGTCGTCGTCGGCGAGGCCTCGAACCTCTCGGCCGCGGTCCTGTCGGTCTGGGCGCCGAGCCCCGACGACGTGTGGATGGTGGGGGCCGACGACGGCAGCGGCCCGCTGGTCCTCCGCTGGAACGGCGAGGACTGGGCCCGCCTCGACACCGGGTCCTCCGGCGACCTGTGGTGGGTGTGGTCGACCGGCCGCGGCGACGTGTGGATGGTCGGCGACGCCGGGCGCGTCCTCCGGTACGACCGAGGCGAGGGCACGTTCACCGAGAGCGTCGTCACGAACGCCGCCTACAAGCTGTTCGGCGTATGGGGCACCGCCGAAGACGACGTGTACGTGGTGGGCGGGGAGATCAACGGCACCCTCGACGGCGTGGTGGTGCACTGGGACGGCACCGACTGGACCGAGGTGGCCACCACGCCGGGCAACGACACCGTGGCGGTGCAGCAGGCGTTCAAGGTCTGGGGCAGCGGGCCCGACGACGTGTGGGTCGTGGGCACGGGGGCGCTGATCCTGCACTTCGACGGTGAGGGGTGGGAGACCGTCCCGCCGCCGGTCTTCGAGTCCGCGCCGCTCACCACGGTGCACGGCTCGGGGCCGGGCGAGGTCTACGCCGTCGGCGGCTTCGGCAACGCGGTGGTCGCCCGCCTCGAGGGGGAGTCCTGGAGCGACGACAGCCCCGCCCCCAAGCAGGCGGCGCCCTACTTCAACGGGGTGTTCTCGTCGGCCGAGCACGGCACGGTGGCCTGCGGGGGCTTCGGCAGCCTGTGGTGGCGCGAAGACGGCGCCTGGCAAGCCGACCCTCGCGAGCCCGCGTCCACCCGCGCGTACCACGCCTGCGCCATCGACGACCAGGGGGCGGTCTGGGCCGTCGGTGGCGACCTGACCAGCCTCGACGAGGGGCTGGTCGTGTACGGGGGCGCCGAGCCCCCTCCGTTCATCTCGCCCTGACCAAGGGACTCCTCATGACTCGCGCGTACCTCCTCGGAGCGGCCCTGCTCGCCAGCGCGTGCACCTCCGGCCCGGTGGAGCACGTCCTGCGCGACTGCGAGCCCGCGCCCGGGCGGATCTGCCCGTGGGCCGGCGACGGCTACAACGGCTACAACGGCGACGACGTGCACCGGCTCGACGCCTGGTTCAGCTTCCCGATGAGCGTGACCTTCTCGCCGGGCAACCCCACGGTCCTCGCCGACTGGAACAACCACAAGCTGCGGATCGTGGCCGACGACCCCGAAGACGGGTTCCGCACGATCATGGGCACCGACACGCTGGGCGACGGCGACCCCGATCTGCTCGACAGCACCGAGGAGGGCGCCCCGGGCACGTCGGTGAACCTCAACCACCCCACCGACCAGATCTTCCTGCCCGACGGAACCCTGCTGTCGGCGTCGTGGCACACCCACAAGCTGCGCACGTGGGATCCGGAGACCGAGCTCGTGCACGTCTACCTCGGGGGCCCCCCGGGGTTCCACGACGACTTCGACGAGCCCGCTGAGAACACGCTACTGGACCAGCCGAAGCAGGTGCTGCTCGACCCGACCGACGCGAACCTCCTGTACATCCTCGACATGCGCAACGAGCGGATCCGCGTGCTCGATCGCGAGGCCTGGATGGTCAACACGATCGCGGGGAGCGGGAAGAAGGGCTACTGCGGCGAGGGCGACGCGCTCGAGACCTGCTTCGACTTCCCGAAGAACGCGAACCCGGAGCCCGGCGGGGCCATGGCGATCACCCCCGACGGCGCCACGATGTTCATCGCGGACAGCGAGTCGCACATCCTGCGCCGCCTCGACCTCGAGGCGGGAACGATCTCGCTGTACGGGGGCAGCCCGGGCGAGGCCGGGTACGCGGACGGCCCCGCGGCCGACGCGCGCTTCGACTACCCCACCGACCTCGCGCTCGACGTGGAGGCGGGCGCCCTGTTCGTGGCCGATGCCAACAACCACTGCATCCGCCGCATCGATCTCGAGACCGACGAGGTCACGACCGTGGCGGGCACCGGCGAGCCGAGCTGCGAGCTCACTCGCGGCCTGCTCATCCCCGAGGTGTGCGAGGGCAACCACACCGGCGGCGACGGCGGGCCGGCCACCGAGGCCACGCTGTACCGCCCCTTCGGCGTCGACCTCGACGGCGAGGGCAACCTCGTGATCGCCGACACCTACAACCAGCGCTTCCGGATTGTGTACCGATGACCACCACCGCACGAGCCCTGCTCGCCGCCTCCCTGATCGGCCTCGCGGGCCCGGCGGGGGGCTGCTCCAGCCCTTGCAACGACAGTGGCACCATCTGCACCTGGCTCGGGGTCGCGGGCGAGGCCAAGTTCAGCGCCGAGGGCCTCGACCGGGGCGAGACGCACACCTACCTCCCGCAGGACGTCTCGTTCGCGGCCGACGGCACGGCCTACTTCCCCGACTTCAACAACCACCGGGTGCGGCGCGTCAGCGTCGACGGCGTGGTCGAGACGATCTCGGGCACCGGCACGCTCGGCGACGGCCCGCTCGGGGGCGAGGCGAGCTGCTACGTCGACAGCCCGTGCGACGCGCTCGACAGCGCCTGGAACCACCCGACCGACGTCGTCGTGAATCCCGACGACCCCTCCGAGGTGTGGGTCGCCGCCTGGCACAACAGCCGGATCAACGTGATCGACGTCGAGGCGGGCACCCTGACGTGGTACGCGGGCACCGGGGGCCGGTTCTACGGGGAGGCCGAGGAGCTGCGAGACGCGATCCTCGACCTGCCGTCGGGCATCGCCTTCGCCGACGACGGCGCGATCTACTTCAGCGACCAGGCGAACCACCTCATTCGGCGCATCGCCGCCGGGGGCGACCTCGAGACGGTGGCCGGCGAGCCCC
>CAYMSU010000419.1:0-5664 GCA_964393165.1 uncultured Enterobacteriaceae bacterium | reverse complement strand
GGAGACGATTGAATTTCGCTTGCAGGCTGGCCGTCCGGGCGCGAGCGCCGCGTTCAACCTCGCGGGGCGACTCGCGGCGGGGAGCGGCGTCAAGGTCGCGCGCTCGGGCACCGGCGCCGTGCAGACCGCCGGTCAGGTCGGCGACGACGTCGGCAAGCTGGCCGCAGGGGCCCGCCAGGGGGTCCGCGGCAAGGTCACCAAGCTCACGTCGCGCATGAAGGTCCAGGGCACCCTCGATCCGGCCGAGGTCACCCGCGTGGTCAACGCGAACATGGGCAAGATCCAGGCCTGCTACGAGCGCGAGATGATGAAGACGCCGGGCCTCGCGGGGCGGATCGTCTTCGACTGGACCATCGCGACGACCGGCGCCGTCAAGGGCGTGCGCGTGCAGACCTCGACGATGCCGAGCGACGTCGTCGCCAACTGCATCAGCGCCGAGATCAAGACCTGGCGGTTCGCCCAGCCCACCGGCGGCGAAGCGCTCATCAGCTACCCATTCGCCTTTCGGTCGGGCTGACGACCAGGGAGGGGGACATGCACTGCATCCTCGCGTCACTTGCGGTCGTCGGTCTGCTCGGGCCTGCCGTCGCGCAGGCTGAAGAGCCCTCCGTGCTCGCGATCCAGAACCGCAAGCACACGATGCGGCACGAGTACACGCTGTGGGTGGGGGTCCTCCCGCTCGACGCGTTCACCAAGGGCCTGACGTTCTCGGGCGGCTACACGCTGCACCTGTCGAACCTCGTGGCGTGGCAGGTGGGGCAGTTCACGTACTCCGTGGGCATCGACACGCGGCTCGCCGACGAGCTCGCGGCGCTCGCGCAGCCGATCGGGCCCACGCCCTTCGAGGTCGTCGACTACTACGCGACGAGCAACCTCGTGCTCAAGCCGCTGTACGGCAAGATGGTGGCGCTGAACCGCACCGTGGTGCACCACGAGCTGCTGGTGCAGCTCGGGGCCGGCGCCGGGTGGATGACGCTGTCCACGCGGCCCGTGCTCGAGGCCGGGATCGCCTGGCGGCTGTTCCTCGACCGGCACACGAGCCTGCGGTTCGACCTGCGCGACGCCGTGTTTCTCGCCCGCGGCGACGCGCACAACGAGCTGTGGCTCGGCGCCGGGCTGTCGGTCTCGTTCGGGGCGACCCAGCCATGAGTCCCCTGGTGCTCGTGCTGGGGCTGCTCGGCTGCCGGGCCACGATGCCGGTGCGCGCGAACACGGCCTACCCGACCGCGGTGGCCGCCGCCGCGGCAGACCGTCCGGAGCGGGCCGCGCAGGCGGCCTGGATGTACCTGCAGGGCGCAGACCCGGACGACCCGCGCTACGACCGCGCGCAGCGTCTGCTCGCGCAGGCCGCCGAGGATCTAGGGCTCACCTGGGCCGCGGGCGTCCTCTACCGCGACGTGGCTCGCGCCCGGCGCGACGTGAGCCTGCTCCCCGACGCCATCGCGGGGCTCGAGCGGCTGGTGCTCGCCGGCACCTACGACCGCGACGGATGGATCGACGGGTTCCTCGCGTCGGACGACTTCGGGGTGCTGCCAGACGACGTGGCCGGCTTCGTCGCGTACCACCGCGGGCTCGACCTGCTCCGGCGGGGCGAGGATCTCTGGGCGGACGAGTACTTCGCGCAGATCCCAGCGGACTCGGACTGGCGGGCGCGACGCGACTACCTGCTGGCGCTGCGCGACCTCGCCGACGGAGACGTCCAGGCGGCCGTCGACACGCTGCAGGCGCTGCGCCTGCGGGAGGCGGCGCCGGGCGTGCGGCCGCTGCCCGACGACGTGCGGATCGACGCCACCCGGAGCCTCGCCCGGCTCGCCTACGAGCAGGAGCGGTTCGAGGACGCGCTCGCGCACTACGAGGAGCTGCGCACGCTCGCGGCCGACGACGCCGGCCTGCTCCTCGAGATGGCGTGGACGCACTACTGGCTCGGCGACGCGCGGCGGGTGCTCGGCCTGCTGGTCGCGATGGACGCGCCCGTGCACCGGCGCGGCATGCAGCCCGAGCGCTACGTGCTCGAGGCGCTCGCGCTGCGGCGGCTGTGCCAGTACGAGGCGGCGCGGCGCGCGCCTGCCCACCTCCAGTCCCGCCACGGCGACGTGCTCGTGATGCTGCGCCGTGGGGTCCCGCCCCACGACGTTCCCGCGATCCGCGACGCGGTGCGCCGGCAGGCTCCGGCCGGCTCCGCCCCCGCGCTGGTCGCGCGGATGGAGGCCGAGCAGGCGCGCCTCGGCGAGCTCGGGCTCGCCCGCGACGTCCGCGAGCGGCTCGCCGACCTCTACGCGCGCGGCCTCGAGCGGGCACGCGAGGTCGAGGCCGAGGTGCTCCCCCGGGCCGCCGCGGAGCTCGCCGAGCAGCTGCTCGCCGCCGACGAGGGCACCCACCTCGTGGTCCATGAGCTCGGGGTGGCGATGCTCCGCGGGCGCCGTCGTCCCGACGGCACCCCCGAGCAGCCGGCGTCTCCGATCCCGATCGGGAGCGACCGCGCCTACTACACGTTCGACGGCGAGTACTGGACCGACGAGCTCGACACCATCGTGGTGAACGCGGAGGACCGATGCCTCGGCGACTGATCGCGGCCGTGCTGGCGGCCAGCCTCCTCGCGTGCGGGGGCCGCTCCGGCCGCAGCGTCGATCCGCTCGCGGTCGACCTTCACCGCGCGCGGATCAGCAAGGTCCGCCACGCGATCGCAGAGACCCGCTCGGTGCTCGCGAGCACCATCGGCGAGGCCCACCAGCCCGAGCTGTACATGCGGCTCGCGGAGCTGACCAGCGAGGAGGCCCGCTACCACTACATGGTGGCCCTCGAGCGGCAGAAGGGCCGCTCTGAAGCGCTCAACGTGCCCCAGGTGCGGCTCCTCAAGGAGCAGGCGATCGGCACCTACCGCTCGTTGCTCGCCCAGTGGCCGCGGGCGGCGCTCGCGGATCGCGCGCTCTTCGCGATCAGCCAGGAGCAGCGCGAGCTCGGCAAGATCGAGGAGATGACGCGCACCCTGGAGGAGCTGCTGCAGCGGTTCCCCGAGAGCCCGTTCCGCGGGGAGGCGCTGCTGCTCCTCGGGAACCACCACTTCGACGACGCCTCGTTCGTGCGGGCGCAGGGGCGCTACGAGCAGCTGCTCGCGCTCGACGACCCCACGCTGAACGGGATGGCGCACTACAAGCTCGCCTGGGTTCACGTGAACCTCGGGGCGTGCGAGGACGCCGTGAAGCGGTTCGAGCGGGCGCTGCTCTCCGAGCGCTCGCGGCCCGATGCCGCGCGGCCGCTGGTCCCGAGCGAGGGCCGGTGGGCCGACGAGGGCGGCGCCTACGCGGTCCCCCGGAGCCCGAAGGGGCCCGAGGAGACCGAGGCGGCCGCCGGGGTGCTCGACGTGAGCCGAGAGGCGCTCGTCGACGTGACCTACTGCTACGCCCAGGTCGGCGACCCCGCGCGGGCCGTGCCCTACCTGCGGAAGTGGGCCCCCTCGCGGGCGGCCTACGTCGCGGCGCTCGTCAAGATGGCCCAGCGCTACGCCACCGTGGAGCAGCCGCTCGGCGCCGCCCACGTGGCGCGGGAGCTGCTGCGGCTGGGCGCCGACGCCCCCGAGCGGGTGGACGACAGCCGGCTGCTGCACCGCATGGTGACCCAGACCGACGACTACTCCCGGGTGGGCGACGACGTGCAGCGCATGCTCGTGGCCGCCGGGCGCCGCCGGATGGCCCCCGAGCTGACGGCCGAGCAGCGCGAGCAGCTGATGCGGGAGTTCGAGGGGCTCACCCGGGACCTGCTCCTGCGCGCCCACCGCATGGCGGAGGACGGGGGAACCTCGGCGTGGACGGACACCCCCACGGATCGCGACCAGACGATTGCGGGCTACCTCGCGTGGCTGCGCACGTTCCCCGACGCCGAGGAAGTCGGGGACATGCACGCGAACGCGGCGGAGCTCCTGCTCGACGCGAAGCGGTCGCTGACCGCGGCGCAGCACTTCGAGCACGCGGCCCGCGCCTACGGCCGCGAGGAGGCCCCCGACAAGGCGGCCGACGCGCGGTACAACGCCGCGTTCGCGTACCAGTCGGCGCTCGAGGACGCCGGGGACGCCGAGGGGACGGCGGCCGCGGAGAGCCGGGTGCACGTCGCGCAGGCCCGGGCGGGCTTGCGCCGGGTGGGCGGGGCCTGGCTCGCCGAGGCCTCCCCGGGCCACAAGGCGCGCGCGATGGCGTTCTCGATCGCGCGCTCGTACCACGCCGAGGGCGCCCACGCGCGGGCCGTCGACCTGCTCACGGCGGTGGCGTGGACGTACCCCCGGCACGAGGAGGGCCAGGCCGCCGCGATGCTGGTCCTCGACTCCCACCACGCCCTGAACCAGCTGACCGGGCTGCTGCGGGCGGGTCAGCGGTTCGTCGCCGACGACAGCCCGCTCCCGCGGGAGGCCCAGGCGCGGATCCGGCCGATCCTCGCCAACGCCGAGCAGCGGCAGCTCGACGAGCTCGCCCTCGCGGCGTCGGGCGACGAGGCGGGGGGCCTGCAGACGTTGATGGACTTCGTCGACAACTACGAGGGCTCGGATCTCGCGGAGCGGGCGCTGCTGTCGACGTTCGTGGCCGCGCAGGCCCAGGGCGACGCGAAGGCGCTGTTCGAGGTGGGCCCCGCGATCCTCGAGAAGTACCCCGACAGCCCGCAGAGCCCGGGCGTCGCGAGCGCGCTCGGCCAGACCGCGGTCGCGCGGTACGAGTTCGACAAGGCGCGGGCCTGGCTCGAGTGGGCGGCCCGGCGCACCCAGGACGACGCACAGGCGCGCGCCATCTTCCTGTCGCTCGCGGAGCTCGAGCAGCGGCTCGCGAACCCGCAGGCGGCCATCGACGCGTGCCTCGCGGGGCTCGAGCGGGCGCGCACGCCGGCCGACCGGCAGGAGGTCTACGGGATGCTCGCCCAGGTCGTGGAGCGCAGCTACGCGCCTGGCGAGGTCGTCCAGGCGCTGTTGTCGTACCAGGCCACGAGCCCCGAGGTCGACTCCCTGCTCGGGCTCGCGATGATGCAGTCGGGACTCGCCGACGAGGGCGAGGCGTTGCTCGCGGGCGTGGCCAGCGATCCCGCGGCGAGCCCGCGGGCGATCGCGCGGGCGCAGCTCGGCCTGGCGGAGGCCAACCTCGGCTACCTCGACGCTTTCGCGCCGTCCGGCCAGCTCGACGCGATCGACGAGCTGATCGGGCTCGTGGAGCTCACCGTCCAGGGCTACCTCACGGCGGCCCGGCAGCCGGAGCCGGATCTCGCGATGGTGGCGCTCGCGCGCTTGGCGCGGGCGACCGCGCTCGCCGCCGACAAGCTTGAGGCCGCCGGCGTGCCGCAGGGGCTGCCCGAGGCCGACACGAAGATGCTGACCCGGGCGCTCGAGCAGCGCGTCGCGGGCCTGCGGTCGGGCCACACCGAGGCGCTGGCGGAGTGCGCCAACCGGGCGCGGGCGAGCTGGGCGCTCCACGCCACGGGTCGGGCGTGCCTGACGGGGACGCTGCCGGGCCCGCTGCCGGTCGACACCGTGCCGCTGAAGCCGCGGCGGGCGGCGTCGCCGGAGGTCGCGAGGGCGCGGGATCGGCTCACTGCGAACCCGACCGACGTGGACGCGCTCCGCGAGCTCGGCGCGGCGTTCCTCGCGGCGGGGTGGCAGCACCCCGCTGGAAGAGATGTTGCGGCGCTACG
>CAYMSU010000418.1:0-5677 GCA_964393165.1 uncultured Enterobacteriaceae bacterium | reverse complement strand
ACGTCGACCGCAAGCGGCCCGCCGCCCACGGCCCAGCCCGACAATGCCCGGCCGCCCACGTCGACGGCAAGCGGTGCGCAGCCTACGGTGAAGGCCGACCACGTCCACGCGTAGGCGCGCCACACACGGGCGAGCCTCGCAATTTCCGGCCGCTCACGTCGACCGCAAGCGGCCCGCCGCCCACGGCCCAGCCCGACAATGCCCGGCCGCCCACGTCCGCGCGTAGGCGCGCCGCCCTCAGCTGAGCCCCACAATACACGACCCACCTCGGAGGTCTCCATGACCGAAGTCGTAGGGAGCGGCGGGTGCCACTGCGGAGCGGTGCGGCTCACGGCCACCTTCCGGCCCCGCGCGCCAGCGCCAGGCGAAGCCCCCCGCTTCGTCGCGTTCGACTGCAACTGCTCGATCTGCCAGCGCAAGGGGTTCCTGCACGCGTTCGTGCCCCGGGACCGGTTCGTGCTCCTCGCAGGCCAGGCCGCCCTGCAGACCTACACGTTCGGTACCCACACGGCCCAGCACCGGTTCTGCAGGACCTGCGGCATGCACCCGTTCTACGTGCCCCGGTCCCATCCACGAGACTTCAGCGTGAACGTGCGCTGCCTCGACGACGCCGAGGTGCGGGCAGCCTTCGAGATCCGACCGTTCGACGGCCAGAACTGGGAGCAGCAGGTGGGCCAGCTGCCGAGCGCCTAGCCCGCCCGCGACCAGACCCCTCAGGAAAGCGCCGCACGACCCCGTGGTCACTCGACCCGCGTGTACACCGTCGTCGCCACGCCGAGCAGGCTCCCGCCGTGAAGCGTCCGCGTCTCCGTCGCGAGCCGGGTGGGCCAGCCCGTCGCGCCATCCAGCGTCCACTGACGGTGCGACTCCGAGAACCACCGGATCGCGACCGGCGGGCCGCTCGTGGACCGGCTCCGCATCTCGATCTCGACCCGAGCGCCCACACGCCGTGCCGTCGTCCTGCGCCAGCCATCCACGTCGGGCCCGTAGAGCGGCACGCGCTCCCGCCGCGGGACCGACGCACACAGGTGGGCGAGCAGCTCCTTCACCGGCGCCAGGAACCGCCCGTACGCCTCGCCCCGGGCGTGGTGGGCGCTCCCCCAGACAGACCGCTCGTCGGCCGACGGGAGCGAGCCGACGGGAACGGCCCGCAAGGCACGCCACGAGGCCCGCTCGACCAGCGCCTGCAGCTCGTCGGCGTTCTCGAGGAGCGCAGGCCCCCCGGCACCCCCGAGCCGAACGAGCGCCGTGATGGGACCGGCCTCGGCGAGCGCCGCTCCCAGATCCGGCCCCCGGCCGTCGGGACCGTCTGGGCGCGGGCGCCCGGTGTAGACGACGCGAAGCCGCGTCTGCCCGCCGGGCTCGTGCGCGAGGACCTCGACCACCAGGTGCTGGCGACCTCCGGTCCCGGCGTCCACGACGTAGCGATGCCGCTCGCCGGCCTCGACGGCGCACGGAACGTCTACCGCGCCCGATCCCGCGACCGCCAGCCGCATCCCCATCGCCATCGCCATCGCCATCGCTGTGAGGCCGACCACGGCTGCCTCCTCACCCCGGACCGGAGTCCGGGCGCGCGGCCCTCAGCTGCCCTGCCAGAGCAACCTCGCCGCAGCGTCCGACGTGTCGTGCGGGTCGATGAAGACGTACGCCATGCCGCCGCGCGTGATGTCGAAGGCCACGAGCTCCGTCGTGAGCTGAAGCACCATCCGCATGCGACCCTGGCCCGACGGGCTCTGCGGCGTGTCGTCGCCCGTCAGCCACACCGCCCCCCCACCCAGCTTGTCGTGCCGCAGCGAGTCCAGCACGCTCTGCATGGGCAGCCCCTCCTCGCGCACCTCGCGCAGGAGCACCGCCTCGTCGACCGGCGGATCGACGGTGAGCCGCACCCGCCGGTACACCCGCACCGTCGGCGGGCCGTCGTACAGGTTGTCGTCGCGCACCTGCTGCAGCAGCACCCGGTTCGCGCCCTTCCACGGGTCCCAGTCCTCGCACCGGCCCCCGGTCGCATGACAGATGAACAAGCTCGCCCGCGCGAACCCCTGCAGATCCGCCCACGGGCCCGCGTCGATCTGCGCCATGTGGCACATGGGCGCCCCGCAGACCTCGCAGCGCGGCCACTGGTGGGAGCGGATGCCCCGCGGATGACCCCCGTACGCCCCGACCACCGAGTCCGCCTCGGACTCGGCCTTGCGAAGTCGGTAGGACAGCCAGCTGGAAACAGGTGTCGTCACGGTGAGACCTCTCCCGTGCATAGGGATATCCGAATCCCCCCCGAGGGGAACTGGGCCACCTCCGTGAGCCGCTGCCCGAGGTGGCGCAAGAGCTGCCTCCGCGGCACGAGCAGGGCCACCCGCCAGCCGCCGAAGTGCGCCCGCAGCCCCTTCCCGAGGGCCCCCCAAGCCCGCTCGGCGTCGGCGAGGCGAGTGCCCCAGGGAGGGTTGCACACGACCAGCCCGGGACCCGCGCACGGCGGCGCGAGCCGCGCGGCGTCGGACTGTCGCAGCTCGACGCGGTCCCCCACCCGCGCCCGCGCCGCGTTGGCCCGCGCCGCATCGAGCACCCGCGCGTCCCGATCCGCGCCGAGGATCGGCGCGCCGGTCCCTGCGGAGCTGCCCGACCGCCGCGCCTTCCGCTTGGCCGCCGCCCACGCCTCCGCGTCATGGCTCGGCCACCCCTCGAACGCGAACCGCCGGCTCGCCCCCGGTGCCTCCCCCTTCGCCATCGCCGCCGCCTCCACACAGAACGTCCCCGACCCGCACATCGGATCGACCAGCGGCTCCTCCGCAGACCACCCGACGCCCATCAGCACCGCCGCGGCGAGCGTCTCCCGCAGCGGCGCCTCGCCCACGTCGGTGCGCCAGCCCCGCCGATACAGCGGCTCCCCCGAGGCGTCGACCGACACCTCCACGTCATCGTCGACGATCCGCACCAGGACCCGCTGGGCGGGGTCGCGGTCGCCGCGCCGGGTGCGGGGCCGCCGGGCGGCCCGAAGCGCGTCGCGGACCGCATACTCCGCCTTGCGCGCGATCCGGTCGCGGTACCGAAGCCGGCTGCCGCGGCTCGTGACGCGAAGGTCGAGGGGCTGCCCCGGCCACACGTAGTCGACCCAGGGCAGCCGCCGAAGTCCCTGGGCCAGCGCCTCGAGGGTGGTGGCACGATACCGACCCAGGCGCACCCACACCCGGGTGGCCGTGCGGGCCTGCAGATGCAGGTCGTACAGTGCGCCGCCGCGGAGGTCGAATTCGACGCCTCCGTGAATTGGTCGCCCCTCGATTCCGAGCCGCATTAGCTCATCTGCGAGTACGGACTCGAGTCCGGGCTGGATCACAGCGTGAGCAGGCTCTACGGTGGGCATCCAGTCTGTCGTCGCTCTGCCGAAGGAGGACCTCTTGAGCTCGCATTCCACCGGCGGACACCCCGGCGAACCGGGAGCTAAGGCTCGCACGGGCTCTGTCGTCGCTGGTCGGTATCAGGTCGACAAGCTGATCGCACGGGGCGGCATGGCCACCGTCTACCTCGCGCATCAGGTGGGCCTCAACCGCCCCGTCGCGCTCAAGGTCCTCGCCCCCCCGCCCGACGCAGACGATGCCGCCGCCTTCGAGAACCGGTTCCACCTCGAGGCGCGCGCGCTCGCCTCGCTGAGCCACCCGAACATCGTCACCGTCTACGACTTCGGCGAGACCGACGATGGCCGGTACTACCTGGCGATGGAGTTCATCGACGGGCCGAAGTTCTCGGACCTGCTCCGCGACGGGCCCCTGGCCGCGGAAGAGGCGATTCCGCTGGTCCTGCAGGTCTGCACCGGCCTGCGCTACGCCCACAAGCGCCACGTCGTGCACCGCGACCTCAAGCCCTCGAACATCCTGGTCAAGCGGCTCGACGACGGTGAAGACGAGATCAAGCTCGTCGACTTCGGCCTCGTGAAGCTCACGGTCGACGACCAGTCGATCACCCGCGCGGGCCTCATCCTGGGGTCTCCCCACTGCATGGCCCCCGAGCAGGTCAAGGGCGGCGACGTCGACCAGCGAGCCGACATCTACGCGGTGGGCGTGCTGCTGTTCCGCACCCTGACGGGGCACTACCCGTTCCACGGCCCGAACAGCGCGGCCACCATGATCGCGCACCTGAACCAGGAGGTGCCGACCTTCTTCTCGGTCGCCCCCCACCTGGTGGTCCCCGAGGGCCTCGAGGACATCGTGCGGCGCTGCCTCGCAAAAGACCCGCGGGACCGCTTCCAGGACATGCGCGAGCTGATGGAGGGCCTCGCCGGCTGCATGCAGCCCGGCCACGACGGCTACCGGTCCTACGGATCCTACGGCTCACAGCCGAGCTCGATGCTCTCGGGCAACTCCTCGATCCAGAACCAGATCTCGGGCGCCCGCAGCCAGGTCACCCCCGCTCCGCGTCCCCAGATGCCCCAGCACAGCGGCATCCACGGCCAGCACAGCCAGATCAGCGGCATGAGATCCCAGGTCACCGGGGTGAGCGGCGCGCACAGCCAGATCACGAGCGGAGTCCGCAGCGGCGTCCGCAACCAGATGATCAGCGGCGCCCACAGCAGCCCCTCGGGGGACTACTCGAGCGTGATCACGTCGCGCCCGAACCGTATGCCGATCATGATCATGGCGTTCGCCGTGGGCACCCCGCTGTTCCTCGGCACGCTGGTGCTCGGCGCGGCCCTCGGCGGGGCGTTCAACCCGTTCACGGGGGCCGCGGGCACGGGCAGCGTGAGCGCGCCGGCCGCGCAAACGCGGGCGGCCCCGGGCCTCGCGGCCGAGGGCGCACCGACCGGGCAGGCGGCCCCATCGCTGTCCCAGACCCTCGAGCCGGCCCCCGCCGAAGGGGCCGAGGAGGCCCCCGCGGCGGCGCCGAAGGCCGCCCCGGCCGCGGCTCCGGCCCCCGCGCCCCGACCCAGGCCCCGTCGGCGTGCAGCCCCCAAGCCCGCCCCGAGCACGGCCGCCCCCGCCCCCGCGACCACCGGCGGGGCGGAAGCGATCGACCCCCCGAAGCCCGCCCCGAAGGCCGACAAGAAGGCAGATGAGAACGCCCCCGAGGGGTACATGGGCGTGCCGGACGACCTCTTCGAGTAAGCTGCGGCCGAGCCTGCTCGAAGGGAGTCCCAGTGCACAGGTGGACACCGTTGTCAGCGCTGTTCGCGGCCTGTCTACTCGTCGCCGACGTGGCGCATGCCGACCCGAAGGACGACGCCCGCCGGCACTTCGGCGCGGGCCTCGAGGCGGCCCGCGAGGGGAGCTACGAGATCGCCCTGCAGCGGTTCCTCGCCGCGCAGGAGGCGTTCCCGCACCCGGCCACGCTCTACAACATCGCGAAGTCGTACACCGACCTCGACGACCTGCCGAACGCGCTGCGCTACTACCGCCTGTTCCGTGACGCGGCCCCCGAGCGCGCAGCCGACGTCGACCCGATCATCCGGGTCCTCGAGGCGCGCCTGGGGGCCGGAGAGGCGCCGCAGGCCACGCTCACCCCGAGCGGAGCGGCCGCCCCGAGCGCGGCCGGCCCCACGATCGAGGAGCTGGCCCGCCTGCAGAGCATCGCGAGCGAGCTCGGCGCGCTGAGCGAGGCGCTCCAGCGCCGCACCGAGGAAGAGGCGGTGGCCGCCGCGCCCGAAGAGGAGGCGGGCCCGGTCGACGAGGAGCTCGCCGCCGCGGGGCTCGAC
>CAYMSU010000417.1:0-5679 GCA_964393165.1 uncultured Enterobacteriaceae bacterium | reverse complement strand
CTCGGGGCCGACCCCGCCTTCATCGGGCGCGTCCTCGTCGAGGGCTTCCTCGGCCGCGCGCCGGGAGGCCTCTCGCTTGCTCCGGCCCTCGCCGCGGCCGAGCACCTGCTCGCCGATCCGAACCTCGACGACGAAGGTCGGCTCGTGTGCGGGACCGATGCGGTCGGCCACGCCGTACACGGGCGTCTGTCCGAGGTCTCGCTGCACGCGCTCCTGGAGAAGGGACCGCGGGTCCTTCCATGCCGCCGCCTCCTTGGAGGCGAGCTGCTCGATATCGGTGCGCAGCCACTGCTCGACGATGCCCATTGCGCAGGTGTGTCCGGCATCGAGGAACACGGCTCCCAGGATCGCCTCGGTGGCGCCCGCCAGGACCCTGGCGCGGTCTCGCCCGCCGGTGGCCTCCTCGCCGATGCCCAGGCGCAGCGCGGGACCGACGCCGAGGCGTCGGGCCAGCTCCGCGAGCGCCTCGGTGCTGACCAGGCGTGATCGCATGCGCGACAGCTGGCCCTCCCGTGCGTCGGGGAAGCGCCGGTAGAGCAGAGAGGTGGAGCCGAGCTGCAGCACGGCGTCGCCCAGGAACTCGAGCCGCTCGTAGTCGGGCCCCCCGTTCTCGTGCGCGAAGGAGGCGTGCGTGAGGGCCTGCTCGAGCAGGCCGAGGTCGCCGAACGGATGGCCGAGAGCCTGACGAAGCTCCTCGAGCGCCTCCTCCTGCCGCAGCTGCGCGCTCATGAGAGGGCCTCGTCGCGAAGCAGCGCACGACCGATCCAGCCCCCGCCCAGCACGACATCGCCGTCGTACACGACCGCGGCTTGCCCTGGCGCGACCGCGCGCACCGGATCGTCGAAGCAGACCCGGAACCGCCGCTCGGACTCCACGACGATCCGAGCGGGCTGACGCCGCCCGCGATGGCGCACGCGGACCTGCACGGGCCGCTGGGGACCGGGGGCCTCGCCGTGCCACACCGCGCCCGAGGCCACGAGACCGCTCGCTCCCAGGCGATCGGGATCCGTCGTGACCACCACGGTCCGCGTGGTCGGCTCGATCCGCAGCACGTACGCGGGCGCGCCGAGCGACACGCCCAGCCCGCGACGCTGTCCGATCGTGAAGCGGTAGAACCCGTCGTGGTGGCCCACGACCGTGCCGTTCTCCGTGACGATCGGCCCGTCTGCTCGGACTCCGGGGTGGCGCTGGCGGACGAACCGGGCATGGTCCTGGTCGGGCAAGAAGCAGACCTCCTGGCTCTCTGGCTTGTCGGCCACCGGCAGGGAGAACTTCTGGGCGAGCTTCCGAACCTCCGGCTTCGACAGGCTCCCGAGGGGAAACCGGGTGCGGGCTCGCGCGCGGGCCGACATGGGGAACAGGAAGTAGCTCTGGTCCTTGTCGTGGTCCGTCGCGGCGGCCAGCGCACCGCCGTCCAGCACCCGCGCGTAGTGGCCGGTGGCGAGCTGGTCCGCGCCCAGCGCGAGAGCCCGGGACAGGAGGACCTCGAACTTGAGCACGCCGTTGCACTGGATGCACGGATTGGGGGTGCGCCCTGCGAGGTAGGTGTCTGCCAGGTCGGTCATGACCGCCTTGTCGAAGGCCTTTCGCAGGTTCATGACGTAGAACGGGATGCCGAGCGTGTCGGCGACCTTGCGGGCGTCGAGCGCGTCGTCGAAGCCGCAGCAGGTGCGGACGGCTCCGCTGGCCACAGCCGTGGGGCTCTCGTCGTGCAGGCGCATGTGCACGCCGATGACCTCGTGCCCCTCCTGAACCAGCATGGATGCCACGACGGAGGAATCCACGCCCCCCGACATCGCGACCACGACCCGCACCACGACCCCCTCGACCTCGGGCTCGACGGAGAGGGTATCTCGCAACCTCGGTGCGCACGACTCCCCAGCCGGATACCGATGTGGGGTTTCGGGGGGCGGATGCGGCTACCCGTCGTCGCGGTGGTCGGAAGGCCGAATGTCGGAAAGTCCACGCTGTTCAACCGTCTCGTGGGGTTTCGGAAGGCCGTGGTCCACGACCGCCCGGGCGTCACCCGGGATCGGCTGTACGAGGAAGCGGAGTTCCTCGACCGGCGCGTGCTCCTGATCGACACGGGAGGGCTCGAGCCCGACGTCGAGACGGACCTGCTGTCGTCGATGCGTCGCCAGTCCCTGGTCGCGATAGACGAGGCCGACGTCATCATCATGATGGTCGACGGTCGGGCGGGCGCCACGCCGGCCGACGAGGATGTCGCGGATCTCCTCCGCAAGAGCGGCAAGCCGGTGGTGCTCGCCGTCAACAAGATCGACGGCCAGCGCCAGGAAGAGCTCGCGAGCGAGTTCTGGTCCCTCGGCCTGGAGCCGCTGGTGTCGGTGAGCGCGGCGCATGGCCGGGGCATCTACGAGCTGTGCGAGGCGGCGGTGCAGCGACTCCCCGACGGTCTCGCGGTGGTCCCCGCCGACCTTGAGCCCGGGACGCCCATCGAGGAGGCAGACGAGGGCGGTCCCGTCCGGATTGCCGTGGTGGGGCGGCCCAACATCGGCAAGTCCACGCTGGTCAACGCCTTGCTCGGCGAGGACCGCCACGTCGTCGACGACGTCCCGGGCACCACGATGGATCCGGTCGACTCCGCGCTCGAGGTCGACGGCCGGCCCTACGTGGTGGTCGACACCGCGGGAGTCCGCAAGCGCGCCCGGATCGACGACCAGTTGGAGCGGTTCGTGTCGCTCAGGGCGATTCGCGCGATCGAGCGGTGTCACGTCACGCTGCTGATGATCGACGGCACCGAGGGGCCGACCGACCAGGATGCGCGGCTCGCCCAGCTCGTCGACGATCGTGGGCGCGCGCTCATCGTGCTGATCAACAAGTGGGACCTGGTCCGCGACGACCCCGACATCAACGCCCGCACCACCGAGGAGGCCCTCGAGCGGCGGCTGCCGCACATCACGTGGGCACCCCACCTGTTCATCTCGGCCAAGACCGGCAAGGGGCTGCATCGCGTGCTTCCGACGGTCGACCAGGTGTATCGGGAGTTCGACCGGCGGATCCCCACCGCCGAGCTCAATCGCTTCCTCGAGCAGGCGGTGGCTGCCCATACGCCGCCACAGCGATACCACCATCCAGTGAGGCTGTACTACGCCACCCAAACGCGAGTCCGTCCGCCGACCTTCGCCGTGTTCTCGAACACCCCGGAGGGCATCGGTCCGACGTACAAGCGGTACCTCGGCAACCGCCTGAGGGAGGTCTTCGGGTTCGAAGGCACCCCGCTGCGCTTGCACCTGCGGCGCCGCCGGCGGTTGGGGGAGAGTGCCGAGACGTGACGGTCGAGGCCTCCGAGATTCGCATCCTCGAGGACCGCGTGGTCGACCAGATCGCCGCTGGCGAGGTCGTCGAGCGGCCCGCCTCGGTCGTCAAGGAGCTGATCGAGAACGCCGTCGATGCCCAGGCCACGAACATCGTCGTCCTGCTGAAGGAGGGAGGGCGGGCGCTCGTGCAGGTGTCCGACGACGGGATCGGCAT
Source organism: uncultured Enterobacteriaceae bacterium (assembly GCA_964393165.1). Taxonomy (GTDB): domain Bacteria; phylum Myxococcota_A; class UBA796; order UBA796; genus DRPG01. The sequence continues at coordinate 2,187 of CAYMSU010000417.1, read as the reverse complement.
GAGCGAGCAGGATGCGCTGCTGTCCATCGAGCGCCACGCCACGTCCAAGATCCGGGACGTCGGCGACCTCGTCGGCATCCGGAGCTTCGGCTTCCGGGGGGAGGCGCTGCCCTCGATCGCCGCTGTGAGCCGCTTCGAGCTCACCACCCGTCGCCGGGAGGACCTGGACGCCACCCGGATCCGGGTGGAGGGCGGCAAGCTCACCGACGTACGGCCCGCCGCCGGCGCCCACGGCACCTCGATCCGCGTCCGGTCGCTGTTCTACAACGTGCCAGCACGCAAGGCGTTCCTGCGGGTGGCGTCCACGGAGCTCGGGCACTGCGTGCAGGCGGTGGCTCGTGCGGCGTTGGGCCGGCCCGCGGTCGGGTTCACGCTCGAGCACTCCGGCCGCTCGCTGATCGAGACGGCCGCCGGGTGCACGCTGGAGCGCCGGGCGACCGACGTCCTCGGGGTCGAGGGCAAGCGGCTCGGCACGGTCGAGGCCGAGGACGGGGAGCTGCGCCTCACGGGCCTCGCGTCGCCCCCGGGAATCCACCGGGCCACCGGCAACGGGGCGATCTACCTGTTCGTGAACGGGCGGTGGGTCCGCGACCTCACGCTCCGGAGGGCCATCCAGCAGGCCTACGCCGACCTCGTGCCGCGCGGGCGGTACCCGATCGTGGTGCTCGACCTTCAGCTCGCGGGGGAGGGGGTCGACATCAACGTCCACCCCACGAAGGCGGAGGTCCAGTTCTCGGACCCCGCCCGGGTGGGCGCGTTCGTCGCGACCGCGCTGCGCGACTTCGCGCTCGCCGCGACCGGGCGGTCGGCCACCCCCCGGGCCCACCTTCGGCGAACCCCGAGCAAGGCGCCCCCCTTGCCGCTCGGAGCCACCCGCACGCCGCCCCCCTCGCGCCTGGCCACCCCGGCTCGGGCTGCGCCGCCTGCGCGCACGGCGCACCCCCCGGGGCCGCCGCCGCCGGAGGCCGAGCCACCCCGCCGCACGCCACCCCCGGCCCGGCAGGCGCCGCCGCCTGCGGCTCCGCCACCGGTGGTGGCCGAGTCGCCCCCGGATCCCCTGCCCGAGCCCGCGGGGCCCGTGGTGCCCCCCGAGCCCGTCGGTCCTCCTGTGCACTACGTGGGCGTGATCGGGGAGCGCTGGGCCGTCGGCGACGCTGACGGCGCCCTGTACCTGCTCGATGCGGGGCGGCTGCTGCGTCGGGTCCAGAGCCTGTCGGCGGTCGCGCCGGGCCGTCGGCTGCTCGAGCCGCTGGTGCTCCGCATGAGCGACGCCGACGTTCGCTCCGTCGAGTACCATGCGGAGGAGCTGTCCGAGGTCGGCATCGAGGCGGTGCGGTTCTCGGCCACCGAGGTCGCGCTGCGCACGCTGCCAGCGTCGCTGGCGTCCGCGGATCCGCCGTCCGTCCTCGAGGTGGCGCTCCTCGCGTTGCGGCGGGGCGCCGACGTTCGAAAGACCTGGGGCAGCCGGCTCCCCCCGGCGCGCGTGCCTGGCGCGGTCGGGCAGGCCAGCGAGCTCGCGCGCCTCGCGGACCAGGCCCGGGCCCTGGGGATCCCGGTGAGCGGGCGCAGGGTCGACCCGGCCACGCTCGAGGAGCTCTGAGTACGCCGTGGGCGTACTGGTGCTGGCCGGTCCGACGTCCGCGGGCAAGACCGAGCTCGCCGTGGAGGTCGCCGAGCGGTTCGGAGCGGTCATCCTGTCCGCAGACGCGATGCAGGTGTACCGACGCCTCGACATCGGCACCGGCAAGGCCACGTCGGCGCAGCGAGCCCGCGTGCCTCACTTCGGGCTCGACCAGGTCGACCCCGACGAGCCGTTCAGCGCGGGAGACTTCGTCGCGCTCGCCGACCACGTGATCGCTGACCACGTGCGCGTGGTGGTGGCGGGCGGCACGAGCCTGTACCTCCGGTCGCTGCTGCGGGGGTTGGTGGCCACGCCTCCGGTCGACCCGGAGCTCCGCGCCGAGCTCGAGGCGCTGCACGACCCGCACGCGGCGCTGGCGGAGGTGGACCCGGAGCTCGCCGCACGGCTGCATCCCTCCGACCGGCTTCGCGCGGTACGGGGGCTCGAGGTGTATCGGCAGACGGGTCAACGCCTGTCGGCGCTGCAGGACGCCCACGCGAAGGCCCCGGACCGGACGCCCCACCGTGCCCTGTGGCTCGACCGCGAGGACCTGTTCGCGCGAATCG
>CAYMSU010000416.1:0-5680 GCA_964393165.1 uncultured Enterobacteriaceae bacterium | reverse complement strand
GGCGCCAGGCACGCGCTCCGCGCCGGCGACCGCCCCGCGGGCATCGACCGCGAGCGCCGTCGCGACGCGCACGTCGTCGCCCCGCCGACGGAAGGCGCGCACGATGGCCCGCACGTGCTCGCTGGCCCCCGAGGGGCCGTACAGGGGAACGCCGGGGTCTGCGCAGACGACGAGGACGTGCATGAGGTCGACGAGCGAAGGGAGGGCACGCTCACCCCAGCGCCTGTCGCATGCTCCGCTCGAGGTCGTCGATCAGGTCCTCGCACCGCTCGATCCCGATCGACAGCCTCACCAGACCGTCGTCGATCCCGAGCGCCCGCCGGTTCTCCGGGGGCACCGAGGCGTGGGTCATCGAGGCCGGCAGCTCGATCAGGCTCTCCACCCCGCCGAGCGACTCGGCCAGCGTGAACAGCCGGGTGGAGGCTACGAACTTCTCGGCCTGGGCGAGGTCGGCGCCGAGCACGAACGAGACCATGCCGCCAAAGCCGCTCATCTGCTGCTTGGCCACCGCATGGCCCGGATCGGAGGCCCACATCGGATAGTGCAGCCGCTCGACGCGAGGGTGCTCGGCGAGCCACGCCACGATGCGCTGGGCGTTCTCCTGGTGGCGGGCCATCCGGATGGCGAGCGTCTTCACGCCGCGCAGGGTGAGCCACGCATCCCAGGGCCCGGGCACCGCGCCCGCCGCGTTCTGAAGGAACCGCACCGCCTCGGCCATCTCGCGGTCGCTCGTGAGCACGATGCCGCCCACCACGTCGCTGTGCCCGTTCAGGTACTTGGTGGTGCTGTGGACCACCGCGTGGGCCCCGAGCTCCAGCGGACGCTGGAAGATGGGCGTGGCAAACGTGTTGTCGACCACCAGGCGCGCGCCGACTGCCCGGCACCGGGCGGCGACGGCGGCGAGATCCGTGATCTTGAGGAGCGGGTTGGTGGGGGTCTCCACCCACACGAGGTGGGTGCCCTCGGGGATCGAGGCCTCGAGCGGCGCCTCGGCCTGCGGGCTGAGGTCGGCGAACGTGAACGACATCGCCCGCTGCGCGAACACCCGGGTGAACAACCGGTAGGTCCCGCCGTACAGATCGTCGCTCGCCACGACCCGGGCACCCTCGGGCAGGGTCTGCAGCACGGTCTGGGTGGCCGCCAGGCCGCTGCCGAAGGCGATGCCGTGCTCCGCCGACTCGAGGTCGGCCACGCACCGCTCCAGCGCCTCGCGGGTGGGGTTCTGGGTGCGGGCGTACTCGTAGCCGGTGTGGCGCGCGGGCCACTCCTGCGCGTAGGTCGACGTCTGGAACACGGGCGGCATGACCGCGCCGGTGGTCGGCTCGGGCGCCTGGCCGGCATGGATCGCGCGGGTGTCGAGGTGCAGCTTGCGCTCAGACACGGACCGCCCCCGGGTCGGTCGTGCCGCTCGCCCGCCGGGCGACGTGGTCGATGATGTCGATGTGGGTGAGCACGCTGATCAGCTCGTCGCCCTCCATCACGAGCGCCGCGCGCACGTTGCGCATGAGGTCGGAGAGCACCCGGACCTCGGTGTCGCGGTCGACGACGCAGAAGTCGTGGGTGGCGAGGTCGCCCGCCCGCGAGGTGCGAGGCCCCTGCCGCAGCGCGGCCTCCAGCAGGGTGGCCTCGGAGAGCACGCCGAGGACCTTGCCGTCGCGCAGGACGGGGAGCTGGCTGATCCCGTGCGACTTCAGCAGCCCGATCGCCTCGGTGGCGACGGTGGTGTCGGGCACCGTGATCGGCGCGCGGGGCGAGGGGCCCACGAGATCGGCGACGGTGCCGAGCGTGACCTGGTCCTCGAGGAAGCCGTTCTCGGACATCCACTGGTCGTTGTAGATCTTCGACAGGTAGCGGCTGCCGGAGTCGGGCAGCAGCACGACGGCGTTGAGCCCCTCGCGGTCGTGGTTGGACAGCCACTTCAGCGCGCCGGCCACCGCGGCCCCGCAGGACCCCCCCGCGAACACGCCCTCCTCGCGGGCGAGGCGCCGGGTCATCTGGAAGCATTCGAGGTCGTTGACCCGCACCACGTCGTCGACGAACGCGAAGTCCATCGTGGAGGGCAGGAAGTCCTCCCCGATCCCCTCGAGGACGTAGCTGAACGCCTCGGTCAGCTGCCCCGTCTTGAAGTAGTCGTAGTAAAGCGAGCCCACCGGATCGACGCCGATGACCTGCACCCCGGGCTTCTGCTCCTTGAGGTACTTGCCGGTGCCGCTGATCGTGCCGCCCGTGCCGAGCCCGGCGATGAACGCGTCGATCTCCGGGAACTGCTCGTAGAGCTCGGGCCCGGTCGCGCGGTAGTGGGCCTCGGGATTGCTGGGGTTGTGGTACTGGTTCGCGTAGAACGCGTTCGGCGTCTCCTCGGCCAGCCGCTTCGCCACGCTGTAGTAGGAGCGGGGATCGTCTGGCTCGACGTTGGTGGGCGTGATCACCACCTTCGCCCCGTAGGCCCGCAGCGCGGCCCGCTTCTCCTCGGACTGCTTGTCGGGCAGCACGAAGATGCACTGGTAGCCCTTGATCGCGGCGACCATCGCGAGGCCCGCGCCGGTGTTGCCGCTCGTGGCCTCCACGATGGTGCCGCCAGGGCGAATGTCCCCGCGCGCCTCGGCATCCTCGATGATCTGCAGGGCGATCCGGTCCTTGACGGAGCTGCCGGGGTTGAGCATCTCCAGCTTGGCGTAGAGGTTGGCCTTCAACCCGGTGGTGACCTTGTTCAGGCGCACCAGGGGCGTGTGGCCAACGCAGTGCAGGACGTGATCGTAGACATTGCGCAAGCGGTACCTCGTCTGGGTGCCGACTAGCACGGACGGCGAAACCACGCATGGAAGGTAGGAGTCGGAGGTCCGTCGAGGGGCGGAACCGACTTGTGCCTGTTGCACCGGGACACTGCGGCCAACGGTGCGTGATAGGGTACGGTGCCGACCGGGGGGGGAGCGGGGTTGGAAGCCCATCGAGAGCGATTGTTGCGCCGAGGGGACTACATCTGGGGATCCTGGGTGAAGCCCGAGGTGGTGGATGGGTACATCGTCGGGGTCAACCCCGGGGATCGGAGCGACGTGCTCGGTCGCTTCGCGTTCAGCGAGGGATCGGTCGACGACGCGGTGGATTGTGCCCAGCGGGGCTCGGTGTACTGGCGGCGGGTCGGTCGGATCGACCGCACCAAGGCGTTGCGCCGCTACCGCGACGTGCTGAGCAAGCGGCAGGAGTCCTTCGCCAACCTGATCACCCGGGAGACCGGAAAGCCCTGGTGGGAGGCTCGCCAGGAGGTGGTGGCGTCGATTCGGGCCGTGGATCTGCTCGTCGAGGAGGGCATGTCGCTGCTCGAGCCGCGGATCCTCAACGAGCGCGAGGCGCGCAGTGACTACCGGCCGCGGGGCGTGGTCGGCGTGCTCGTGCCCTACAGCCTGCCGCTGCTGGTGCCCACCCTGCAGCTGTCGGCGGCCCTGCTCGCGGGCAACACGGTGGTGTTCAAGCCGTCCAAGTTCACGCCAGGCGTGGGCCAGGCGGTGGGCGAGGTCTTCGACCGCTGCCGGCTCCCCCGCGGCACGTTCAACCTGGTGCAGGGCTCCGGCGCGGTGATCGGGGAGAAGCTCGCCACCCATCCGGGGATCGACGCGCTGATGTTCAGCGGGAGCTACGCCACCGCGGCCAAGCTGCGGCGCGCCAGCGTCGACCGGCCGGAGCTGCCGTCGCTGCTCCAGTGTGGGGGCAAGGGCTCGGCGATCGTGATCTCGGGGTGCGACGTCGACCGCGCCGTCTACGAGATCCTGGTCGGCGCCTTCCTGACCTGCGGGCAGCGGCACAACAGCACCGCCCGGGTGTTCGTCACGGCCGACGTGCACGACTTCTTCCTCTCGGAGCTGCAGCGGCGGGCCCGGAACCTCCGGGTCGGCTACGGCTTCGACCAAGACACGTTCGTCGGCCCGCTGATCAGCGAGAACTACCGCACACGCTACCGGCGCTACGGCGAAGCGCTGGTCGACAAGCAGCACGAGGCGATCTGCGGCGCCCGCGCGATGGAGGTCCAGGGCCGGCGGGGGTTCTACGTGGTGCCCGCGATCTACGCGATCGACTGGCCGCGGGGCCACGCGTTCCTCAACGACGAGCCTCCGGGCCCGAGCCTGCTGGTCTACAAGGTCGACTCCTGGGAAGACGCGGCGGCGCTGCACAACCGGCTGCTCTACCGGGTGTCGACCAGCGTGTTCGTGCCGCCGGACTTCGCGGAGCTGTCCGAGCTGACCGGGCGCCTGCGCACGGGCGCGCTGAACGTGAACCGGTCCACCATCGGGGCGTCGCTGCGGCTGCCGTCCGCCCCGCTCGGCCGCGGATCGAACGGGCTCCCGGGCGGCATCGACCTGCTCCGGTTCCTGTCCACGCCGCGGTCCACGCTCGTGGAGAACCGGCCGTTCGATCCCGAGCAGCTCGTGCCGGGGGTGCAGTGGGACTCGCAGGATCGGAGCGAGGCGCCGACCGAGCGCATGCACGACGACGACGAGGACGACACCGAGGCCGACGAGGCGGACGAGGGCCGGGAGACCGTCGGCATGGACATCGACCTCACGTCACGGTGACCCGATGAGCACCTACAGCGGGCCTCGGTCCGGACCGATAGGTGCGCGATGGTTCGGACTAAGGTGAAGGACGGGGTCGACGCGAGCGGGCCGCCCTCGGATCGTCCGCTCGAGATCGTCGGGGGGCGGTACCTGCTGGGCCGGGTCGTGGGGGCTGGTAGCTCCGGCGCGGTGTACCTCGCGCGGGACCGGCAGAACGGCGAGCGCTTCGCGGTCAAGATCCGCGAGGCCCAGGAGACCGAGCAGCCCGTCCGGTTCATCGCGGAGGCCCAGGACATGGCGCGGCTGCGCCACCGGCGCCTGGTGCCGGTGGTCGACAGCGGGAACGACGGCCACCTGTACTGGTACGTGATGCCGTACTACGCGAACGGCTCGCTGCGGGATCGGGTGAAGCGGTACGGCCCCATGCCCGCGCTCACCGCCCTCGAGTACACCTTCGAGGTGCTCGAGGGCCTGGCGGTGGTGCACCACGCGGGGCTCGTGCACCGCGACGTGAAGCCGCACAACGTGCTGCTCGACGACGAAGGCCACGCGGTGCTCACCGACTTCGGCCTCGTGAGGCACGTGCACGGCGGCGTGCCCTACCGCACGCGCACCGACCAGTCGATGGGCACCCCCAACTACCGCGCCCCCGAGCAGGCGGTCGACGCGGCCAACGTGGACCTGCGCGCAGACGTGTACGGCGTGGGCGCCACCCTGTACTACCTGCTCACGGCGAAGCGGCCGGGGTTCCTGTACATGGTGTCGATCGACGACCCCGCGCTCGAGTCGGTCGATCCCGCCCTGCGGCCCTTCGTGCTGCGGTGCATGGCCTACGACGTGAGGGACCGGTACCCGACGGCCCGGGCGACGGCGCTCGAGGTGGCCCGGCTGGCCGACGAGATCGCCGCCCGCAGCCACGACGCCGCCCGCGGGGACCGGTGGATGCGGCGGTTCGATCGAACGGGAGGCACCTGGATGCAGCGGCTGCGTGCGTGGCTGGGCTTCTCCGCATAGCCCTGGTGGCGTGGGTGGTGGGGGCCGCATCGGCGGCTCCCCCCGCCGACCTGCCCCCCGAGTGGGCGGCGTGGCGGCGGGCCGCGCGGCATCGTAGACCGCGAAGCGCGCGCCGT
>CAYMSU010000415.1:0-5698 GCA_964393165.1 uncultured Enterobacteriaceae bacterium | reverse complement strand
AGCGCGAGATCCGGTTCATGAAGCGAGGCCTCGACAAGGCGCGGTCGACCGGGCGAGAGGTCCGCACCCCGGGCGGATCGGCGTTCACGCCCTCCCCGCTCGGCGGTCGGCCCGGCGCGCTGGCGTTCGTCTATCCGGGGAACGGCGCGGCCTACCTCGGGGTGGGCCGCCAGCTCATGCTCGCCGCCGCGCGGTCGCTCTCCGAGGCGGAGGCCACCTTCGACTATCGCCTGCAGGAGCTGCTCCGCGAAGACGTCATCTTCCCCCGGAGCCTCGGGGATCCGTCTCGCGCCTCGAGACTCGAGGACGAGCTCCGCGAGGATCTCGAGAACCTCCCCCTCGTCGGGGTGACCCAGAGCATGCTGCACACCCGCCTGCTGACCGAGGCGCTCGGCGTTCGGCCCGACGTGGCCTTCGGCTTCAGCATCGGCGAGAGCGCGATGCGCGCAGCCCTCGGGGTGTGGCCCGACTGGCGTGCGCTCGAGCGCCTGCTCGCCGACGCCACCATCTCCGAGGGGCTCGGGGGCTCGATGACCGCGGTCCGTGAGTACTGGCGTCAGCGGAAAGGCCCCCAGTGGCTCCCCGAGGCCTCGGCAGCGCAGGGCACGTCGCCGGTGTGGGCGTCGTACTACGTGCGGGGGCCCGCCGACGAGATCGCCGCACGCCTGGTGGAGCAGGACGAGGTCTTCCTGCAGAGCATCAACTCCCCCGACGAGGTCGTGATCGCCGGATGGCCCGAGCGCTGTGCGCGTTTCGTCGACGAGCAGGGGCTGTCGGGGGTGCCCCTGGACTTCTCGCTCGCCATCCACGTCCCGCCCGCGCGCCTCGTGGCCGACGATCTGCGCCGACTGTGCACGATCGCCGATCCGCAGCCGTCAAGGACGCGGCTCTACGCCGCCTCCATCGAGGGGCCCCCGCCCGACGATGCCGAGGCGGTCGCCTCGGTGCTGAGCGAGATGTTCTGCCGACCGGTGGACTTCCGGGCTCTCGTGCAGCGCGTCCACGACGACGGAGCACGCGTCTTCGTGGAGGTCGGGGTGCGCAACACGTGCTCGGTCTGGATCTCCTCGACCCTCGAAGGCCAGCCGCACGTCGCGGTGGCCATGGACAGCAAGGGGCAGCCCGCCGACGCGGCCTGGTTCCGGTCGCTCGCCGCGCTGTATGCGCATCACGTGCCCCTCGACCTGTCCTACTTCACCGACGACCGGCCGCTGGCGCCGACGAAGCCGAGCCCCAAGCCTCGGATCTGGGAGTTCTAGTGACCCACGCCGACCTGCTGGCCCTGACCGACGAGGCTCGCCTCGACCTCGTGCTGCGCACCCTCCGCGAGGAGCTGTCGGCCGCGCTCGACATCGACGAAGACTACATCGAGTCCGACATGACGCTGGTGGAGTTCGGCCTCGACTCGCTCCGGCTGCTCGCGATGGTCGACAACCTCCACGAGCGCTTCGGGTTCCGCCTGCCCCCGGAGGTGCTGCCGGTCCAGGGCACGCTCGACGACGTCGCCGGCGCGCTGGCGACGGCGCTCGGTACGCCAGATCCGGTCGCCGCGCTGCGTCGCGACCAGGTCGCGCACATCGAGGACCAGATCCGCCAGGATCTCCACCTGCTGCCCGGCACGGCCGAGGGCACGGCGCGGGTTCCGCGCGAGGAGGTGTCCGCACCCGGGGCGGTGTTCCTCACCGGGGGTACCGGCTTCGTCGGCGCCTACCTGCTCGCCCACCTGCTGGAGGCCACCTCGGCGACCGTCCACTGCCTCGTCCGCGCCGACAGCGCGGACGCCGGGCGCCGCCGACTGGAGCAGAACCTCGAGCGCTTCGGGCTGCGCGAGGGCCTGGACGTCGCGCGCATCTGCCCGGAGGTCGGGGACCTGAGCCGACCGCACTTCGGGCTCTCCCCGGACCGCTTCCAGGCACTCGCCGAGGCGGTGGCCGTCGTCTACCACAACGGAGCGATGGTGCACCTGACCAAGCCGTACGAGGAGATGCGGGGACCGAACGTCGCGGGCGTCCGCACCGCGCTGCACCTCGCCGGTACCGGCCGGATCAAGCCGATCGCCGTCATCTCGTCGGTCGGGCTGTTCGACACGCCCGAGCTCGAGGAGCTCGAGGCGATCACCGAGGAGGACGGGCCGAGCGACCCGAGCCTGCTCCCCAACGGGTACATCCAGAGCAAGTGGGTCGGGGAGCGACTCGTGGCGCTCGCCGCGCAGCGTGGCCTGCCCGCCGCGAGCCTGCGCGTCGGGCACGTCATCGGCCACGGCGTGAGCGAGGACATGGCTGGCCGCGTCGCCGCCGCCTGCCTCGCGGCGGCGCAGGTGCCGCGGCTGGTGCAGCCCGTGGACTACGTCTCGCCGCATTATGTCGCCCAGGCGATCGTCGCGCTCCCCCGCCAGCTCGACGCCTTCGGGGGTACCTACCACCTGGCCAACCCCGTCCCCTTCACCGCGGACGACGAGGACGTCCTGATCGCCAGCTCGGGCCTGCCCGTCGAGGTCCTCCCGGCCGAGCAGTGGGTCGCGTCGCTGCGCGAGGCGGCCACCCGCGATCCCGAGCATCCCATGGCGCCTGCGCTCGATGCCCTCGCGGAGCCCGCGGGAGGGCGCCGCAGCTTCCTCTCGCAGGTGCTCGCACGCCCCCGAATCGACTGCTCCCGGACGGTCGCCGCAGTGGCGCCCCTCTCGCTTCCCTGCCCGACCGCCCGCGAGATCCTGGTCGACGTGCTGTCCGGCCTGGCCTCCTAGTTAGTCCGCCAGCACCGCGAGCACACTGTAGACGCCCTCGACCTGCGCTCCCGAGGCGTCTCGCATCGGCTCGCTGCCCACAATCTCGAGCTCGAGGGCCCCCAGCGGGCTGTCCGCGGGGTCGAGCCCGGCCACGAGATCCGCGAGATCAAACGACGGCGCCTCGCCGAGGAGCCCGATCAGATCGTCGAGGTAGTCCTCGACGTCGCCGAGCACCCGGTCCTCGACCCACTGTGCGGAGGTCGCATAGGACAGGACCGCGCCGTCGCCGTACTGGAGGTCGAACTCGAGCACCGTGCCGGTGGTGACGTTCAGCTCCACCTCCGCCGAGAGGGTGGCCTGTAGCCAGGGCACACACTCGTCGTCCTGCACCGTGGCGATCTCCACCCGCAGATCCGGGATCAGGATCACGCCGAGCGGCGAGATCCCGTCCTGCAGCCGCGAGACGATCGCGGGCGCGCCCTCGGGGGTGGGGTTTCCGCCCGCCGGGTCGACCTTGACACAGTAGCCGTCCACCTCATCGGGCAGTCCGGAGCCGCCCAGGATCTCCCGCGCCCCCTGTCCGAACAGCTTCTCCCCCACGACGCCGTCGAAGCGCAGATCCTGGGTGTACGTGTCGACGAACCCGCTCCCCAGGATCATCCGGTGGAGCAAGGACTCGTCGAGCCCGATCGCGAGGTCCACGGGCGCGAGGTCGAACGCGGCGGGCGGAACGGGAACGGTGACCGGCTTCGTGGGCTCCTCGTCGATCCCGATCGCGAGCGTGCCGGCGAACCCCTCGGAGTCACCGTAGATTTCCGCGAGGCGCGCCCGGAGCGGCGTGCCGAACAGATCGGTCTCGAAGTCGAAGGGTCCGCCGAGCGGGATGTTGCTGAAGCCGGAGAGCAGGATGCTGCCGAGGACCTCCCCGATGGGCTCGAGCAGGATGTCGCCCAGCACGTCGGCGACCTCCGACAGCAGCGCGCTGTCGAAGCCCGCGATCCGGACGATCGCGTCGTCGAGCTCGAAGACGGGCGGGCCCACGACCAGCGAGAGCGCCTCCTTGTCGTCGAGGGCCGGCGCGGCGGTCGCGACCAGCGTGGACTGGCGGTAGACGAGGTCCAGCGGGCCCTCGAGCCACTCGTCGTCGACCCTGAGCCGCAGCAGGTACTCGACGATCAGGTCGTCGAGCGTGATCGTCACGTCGATCCCGGAGTCGCCCAGGCCCACGCCAAAGCCGAGCCTCGGGAGCGTGAGCCCCTGGGGCAGAAGCTCGATCCAGTCCTCCCGAACCGTGGGCAGCGACAGCGACAGCTCCGAGAGCGCGGCGTTGAGCAGGCCGGCGTCGAACGACAGGGACAGGATCGGGGACAGCGCCTCCGGCGTCAGCCGGAAGCTGACCCCACCAGGATCGCGATCGAGCGGATCGTCTCCCGCGAACACCGGGACCGCGAGGCGGGTCTCCAGTTCCCCCACCCTCGCCCGGATGTCGACGTTCAGATACAGGTCGCTCGCCAGTGGGACCTCGGTCTGGAACAGACCGGTCCGCGGATCGACGGCCACCTCCACCCCCTCGATCAGGACGGTGGCGGTCGGCGGCGACACGGCGCCGGCCACGAAGATCGGCTCATCACCCTCGAAGGCCCCGTACCGGGGGCTCGAGAGCGTGACGACCGGCGGGTCGGGGGTCGGCGGCGGGCTCGACGACGTGGGCTCGTCCTCCCGATCCTTCGCCGGGTCATCCGCTCCCTTGCACGCCGCGGACAGCGCCAGGCTGACGACCAGGGCGAGGCCCAGGGGTCGGAACAGGGTCTCGGGTCCGAACATGCGGGCCTCCAGTCGTGCCGAGGTCAGGGTGCCTCGGCCGGGGTTCGGCGTCGGGGGGGCGAGGATCGCCAGAGATGCGCTGCAGGAGCGCCATCGCGCGCGCGTTGAGGTGCTCGATCCAGAGGAAGAAGATGGGCACGACCAGCAGCGTGAGCACGGTCGACGACAGCACGCCGCCGATCACCGCCACCGCCATGGGCGCCCGGAACGACGCCCCGATGCCCGTGTTGAGCGCCGTCGGGAGCATCCCGAACACCATCGCGGCGCTCGTCATCAGCACGGGCCGCAGCCGGCGTGGACCCGCCTTCCGGATCGCCGCCTCGGGGTCGAGCCCGTCGTCGCGCATGTAGCTGAGCGCGCCATCCACCAGGAGGATCGAGTTCTTGGTGACGAGCCCCATCAGGAGGATCAGCCCGATCTGGCTGCCCATCGAGATGGTCGAGCCCGTCAGGAACAGCGCGAGGAACGCCCCGACGAAGGCCAGCGGAATCGACAGCATCAGCGTGAACGGCTGGAAGAGGCTCTCGAACTGGCTGGCCAGCACCATGAAGATGACAAGGAGCCCGACGCCCATCGCGAAGCCGATCGCCTCCGTGGTCTCTTCCATGTCGCGGGCCTGGCCGTCCAGCGTGAACAGGAAGCCCTCGGGAAGGGGGGCCTGCGCGAGGCGCTCGCGGAGCTGTCCGAGCACCGTCCCGAGGGCTCCGCCGGGCCCGATCTGGCTCGAGATCTCCACCGAACGCATGCGGTCCAGCCGCTGGATCTCGGACGGACCCGCCCCCATGCTCACCCGGGCGACGTCGCCGAGGCCCACGTAGCCGCGGGGGCTGGGCAGCGGAAGCGCGCGGATGGCGTCGGCGTCTTCCCGGTAGCGCTCGGCGGCCCGCACCCGGATCTCGGCCTTGGGGCCGCCGTCCCGGAGGGTGCCGACGACCGCGCCGTCCATGAGCTGCCGCAGGGTCACGGCGATCAGCCCGACCGGAAGTCCCCGATCGGCCGCGACGGCCCGATCGATCTCGAGGCTGAGCTCCGGTCGGCCGGGGGTGAGCGACAGCCGCACGTCCTCGGTGCCCTCGATGCCCTCGAGCATGTCCCGCAGGCGCTCCGCCTCGCGACGCAGGCCGTCGGGGTCGACGCCCTGGAGCTGCA
>CAYMSU010000414.1:0-5740 GCA_964393165.1 uncultured Enterobacteriaceae bacterium | reverse complement strand
TACGACAAGTGCCGACGCTCAGGTGGGGAGCTACTTAGGGATCGTCGTACTAGGCGCCACGGGCTCCTACGTCGGCAGCCGCAGGCGCTCCGGCAACATCGGCGCCACCCAGCCCTCCGGCGGGGGCAGCACCCAGAGCCGAAACCCCTCGTCCAGCACCACCGTCGCCCCGTCCGGCACCTCCTCCCAGACGTTCTCGTCCTCCGCGATCCGCTCGCTCGCCACGATCAGGTGGTTCACCGGGGCGTCCGCCGGGCGCGCCGCCAGCAGGCACACCTTCACCGCCGGACAGGTCGGCGCGTCGCGACAGTGCAGCTTCTGGGTGCTCATCAGCAGCGGCATGCCCGCACGGTGGGCCACGAACACCCGCCCGTCCGTCAACACCAGGTTCGTGAGCGGCCGCTCGAGCCCGAGCGCGGCGTGGGCCGCCTCCAGCGCCTGCAGCGCGCCCCGCACCGCCCGACCCGTGGCCCCGGCCTCGCTCGGCACGCGCCCCTCGGAGTCCTGCCCCGCCTGCCGCAGCGCCGAGAGCAGGTACAGGAACAGCGGCTCCGAGTCCGTGTCGCCCAGCGCGTGAGGACGCAGATCCTCGTCGGTGCGCGCGGTCAGCCACTGCCGGATCCCCTGGTCGAGCCCGAACAGCGTGCCGTTGTGCGCGAACAACCAGCGACCATGCCGGAACGGGTGCGCGTTCAGGTGGTCCAGGCTGCCCACCGTGGCTCGCCGCACGTGGGCCACGAACGTGTCGCTGCGCAGCCCCGCCGACACCTTGCGGAACCGCTGGCACTCCTGCGCCGCGCTCGCCGTGCGCACCACGTAGGCATCCTCACGGTGGAACCAGCCGATCCCCCACCCGTCGGGGTGCTCCTCGGACTGCGACACGAGCGCGTTCTGCGCCTCCACGAGCGAGCGGTGGGCGCGGGAGGGGACTGCGCTACGGAAGCCGAAGAGCCTGCACAAGAGGGCACCCGCGAACAGGACCCCCTAACGGCTCTCGCCCTCCGAAGGCACCGCGCGGAGCACGCGCCCCTCGCTCCGCGCCTTCTTGAGCGCGGCGGGACCGGCGTCTTCCTCGTAGGCTGCCTCGACGTCGACCTCGACGGTGACCGTCCACCGCCGGGCGGGCGCATCGGCGCCGAACTGCGCCGTGACGTCGGTGTCGACCTCGACCTGCACGGGGCCGCACGCCATGCCCGCGCTCGGGATGCCGAAGACCTTGCGCGGCTTGATCTCGAGGCCCGGCAAGCGGGTGCCCACCAGCGCGATCCCCGCGACGTCGCCGACCTCGTAGACGTTGTTGGTGTTCGCGATGATCGTGAGCTCGCCCTGCCCGGGGCTCTCGAACGTGTAGCAGAAGAGGTTGTCGGCGCCGTCCACGGGGCTCTTCGAGGTCGCGCGCATGGCAATCACGGGCATGGGATCTCCGGCATGGGGTAGGAGGGGTGCCTGTAGTGGAGGGGGCCCCCATGGTCCACACCGTGCTCGTGGCGCCGAGCTTCGGCGGCAGCATGCTGCATTGCATGAAGTGTTTCGCGGACATCGAGGACTGTCGGCTCGGGATCCTGACCGCCGAGCCCGAGGACCGGATCCCGGCGGAGCTGCGCCCGCGCCTCGCGGGGCACTACCGCATCGACAACCCGCTCGACCCCGCGCAGCTCGTGCGCGGGGTGCGGGCCTTCCAGGCGGAGTGGGGCCGCGTCGACCGGCTCGAGGGCTACCTCGAGCAGCTGCAGGTGGCGCTGGCCGACGCGCGCGACGCCACCGGCATCGACGGGATGGGCGGCCAGGCGGCCCGGAACTTCCGCGACAAGCACCGGATGAAGGAGGTGCTGCGGCAGGCGGGGGTCCCCGTGGCGCGGCAGGCGCTGGTCACGGGGCCCGAGGACGCGCGCCGGTTCGTCGCCGAGGTGGGCTTTCCGATCGTGCTCAAGCCGGTCGACGGAGTCGGAGGCCGTGCCACGGTGCGGGTGGTCGACGAGTCGAGCCTCGGCGCGGCGCTGAACCAGCTCCTGCCGTCGCCGCGCCGCCCCGCCCAGGCCGAGGAGTTCGTCGTGGGCGACGAGCACAGCTTCGAGGCGGTGGTCGTCGGCGGCGAGGTCGTGTGGTGCTCGGCCACCCACTACTCGGCCGGCCCGCTGCGCGTGCTCGAGACCCCGTGGGAGCAGTACTGCCTCGTGCTGCCGCGCGACCGGGCCCCCCACGTCGAGGCGTTCCGGCCGATAAACGCCCAGGCGCTGGCCGCCCTCGGGCTTCAGAACGGGATCAGCCACATGGAGTGGTTCCAGACCGCCCGCGGGCCGGTCGTGAGCGAGGTCGGCGCGCGCCCGCCGGGCTCCAACATCATGCCGATCAACGGCGCCGCGTTCGGCGTCGACATGTGGCAGGCGTGGGCCCGGCTGCAGGTCCACCGCACGTGGGAGCTCCCGCCGCAGTCGTTCGCCGCCGGCTGTGCCTTCCTCAAGGCCCACGGCGCCGGCCGCATCGTCGGCCCCATCGAGGGGCTCGACGCCGTCGCCCCGCGCCTTCGCGCCACCGTCGTGGCGAGCCGCCTGCCGTCCCCCGGCCAGCCCCGGTCCACCCACTACGAGGGCGACGGGTACGTGATCGTCAAGCACGAGCAGACCGAGGAGGTGATCGCCGCCCTGCGGGAGCTCGTCACCCAGGTGCGGATCACGGCTCGCTGACCCAGCCGAGCTCCCGCCGGTAGGTCCAGGCGATCCGCAGCAGATCCGCGGGCGTGCGCAGGATGTCCGCCGGGTCGAGCTTGCTGCCGGCGACGTCGACCCACTGCTGCAGGGGGAACTCCACGATGTACCGCTCGAGCTCGTCGCGGGGGACGTGCGGCCGCTGGCCGATCCAGCGGGCCAGGATCTCGACGTCGAACGCCCACCGGGTCACGAACGGCCGCTCGAACAGGTGAGCGGCCTGGGGGGTGGCACGGAACACCTTCGCGCCGCACTGGGTGTCGTAGACCGGCAGCCGCAGCAGGTTCGACACGGAGAACGCGGCCACCCGCCCGAGGTAGTGCCGCCAGGTGTGGCGCACGATGTGCCGGCCGAGCAGGCGGACCCGCGAGCCGATCACGATCTCGAGCGCCGGCCGCTGGTCGAGCAGCGCGAGGAACCGCGGCACGTCCTCGAGCGGGGTCGCGAGGTCGGCGTCCCAGAACCCCACCGCGTGGGGCTCGTCGTGGGCGAGCGCCCACTGCAGGCCCTGGCGCACGGCCTCGGCCTTGCCCTGGTTCGCGGACAGGCCCAGGGTGCGCACGGTGGGCGCGTCCGCCGCGAGCTGTGCGAGCACCGCGGCGGTGTCGTCCTTGCTGCCGTCGTCGACCATGAGGAACCGGATCGCGGGGTGGGCCCAAGCGAACCGGCGGAAGACGTCGGCGGGCAGCCGACGGGCCTCGTTGTAGCAGGGCACGACGATCGTGGCGGACAGGGGGAGCTCCCGCGGACGAGGGGACTATGGAGTCATAAGTCACCGAGGGAGTGCAGCCCTGCCCGGCTGGATCACCGAAGAGCGGCTCAGGTTGTACCCCCGCGCGCTGCTCCTGGCGCTCTTGGCGGCGCTGGTGCTCCCGGTGCTGCTCGCCGAGGGCGCCCGCACCGTGGGCGGCACCCTCGGCGGCGACTACGCGGCGTTTCACGCCGCTGGGCGGCTCGTGCTCGAGGGGCGCGTCGCGGAGCTGTACGACTGGTCGGCGCAGGCGGCGGCCCAGGCCGGGCTGCATCCGTCGGAGCCGGGCCGGTTCCTCGCGTTCGCCTACCCGCCGTTCGTCGCGCTGCCCTACGCGGCGCTGGCCACCCTCGGCTTTCGCGCCGCCTACGCGGTGCACACCGCGGCCGCGGTCGGGGCCCTGGTCGCCGCGGTCGCGCTGACGGTCCCCCGCCTGCGCCGCCTGGGGGCCTACCCCGCGCTGCTGCTCGCGATCGCGGCGGGGTTCCTGCCGCTGTTCCGGGCGGTCGCCGGCGGGCAGAACACGCCGTTCACCCTGCTCGTGCTCGCCGCAGCGTGGGCGCTGCTGTCCACCGGCCGCGAGGTCGCCGCGGGCGCGGTGGCCGCCCTGCTGCTCGCCAAGCCGCAGTTCGGGCTGCCCCTGCTCGGCCTGCTCGCGCTGCGGCATCCGCGGGCGCTGCTCGGTGCGGCCGGCACCGCCCTCGCGCTCTACGCGCTCGGGGCGATGCTCGGCGGCGTCGGCTGGGTCGGCTGGTGGTGGGGGCAGATCGCCACCTTCCACGCGATGGACCAAGGCGTCAACGCGGCGAACAGCGTGGGCGTGCTCGGGTGGCTGGAGGCCTGGCTCGGCCCCGGCCACCCCGCCGCCCTGGGCCTCGGCGGGCTGGTCTCGGCTGCCCTCGCGCTCGGCCTGGCGGTCGTGTGGCGGTCCCCGCTCGACGCCCGCACCCGCTGGGGCCTGACCGCCGTGGGCCTCGTGCTGATCCCGCCGCACAGCATGTCCTACGACGCGGGGCTCGCCGCGCTCGCGCTGTGGGTGTGGGCAGATCGCACGGCGGAGGGCGCGGGCACGCCGCTCGGGCCGCTCACCGCGTGGCTCGCGGCCGGGCTCGCGCCGCTGGCGTCGGTGCTGGGGGTCAGCCCGCTGCTGCCCGTCGTCGTGGCTGCTGGCGCGGGAGTGTGGCTCACCCGTCCGCGGCCGGCCGGGCCCTGACCAGCTCCCCGAGCCCCACCCCCTCCACGGCGAGGAACGGCAGGCCGAACACGACCGACGAGCCCGCCTGCACCCCGTGGAGCACCACCGCGAACGCCCGCGCGACGTCGGCGTCGGTGTCCCACAGCAGCAGCGCCCCCACGCAGGCCGCCTCGTAGGCGCCGATGCCCGCGGGGGTGGGCACGACGACCATGCCCACGGCGGTGATCCCCCACACCGCAGCGGCGGCCGC
Organism: uncultured Enterobacteriaceae bacterium; assembly: GCA_964393165.1. Taxonomy (GTDB): domain Bacteria; phylum Myxococcota_A; class UBA796; order UBA796; genus DRPG01. The sequence continues at coordinate 839 of CAYMSU010000414.1, read as the reverse complement.
GGCGGTCTCCGGCACCCCCTCGAACGCCCGCAGGAGCATCCCCGTCTGGAGGATCGCGAGGCCCCACACGCCCACCGACAGCCCGAGGCTGACCGCCGCGCGCCCGGGGTGGTCCACGAGGCGGCGGGAGGTGTCGATGAACGCCTGGGCGCCGAGCGCGAGCGTGGGCCCGACGACGGGGAGCCGGCGGAGCCGGGCGACGAGCGCGTCGCGGAAGACGACGAGGGCGGCGCAAGTCACGAGGCCGGCCACGAGCAGCGAGGCGAACGCCCGCTGGCCCGCGGCGACGACGTCGACCCCCTGGACGACGATCTCGGGGAACGGCAGGCGCAGGCCGAAGGCGACGACCGACAGCAGCGCGAGGATCATGGCCAGGTCGAACAGGCGCTCGAGCAGCGCGCCCGCGAGCCCCTGGCCCAGGGGGACCCCGTCGCGCACGAGCAGCCCGGGGCGGACGAGCTCGCCGAGCCGGAACGGCAGCACAGTGATCGCGAGGAAGCCGATGGCGTTGATCGCGAACATGCGGCCGGGGCCCACCCCGGCGCCCACGAGCAGCCCGAACCGCCAGGCGCGCAGGACGTGCGACGCCGCCTGCAGGCCGACCAGCGGCACGAGCGCGAGCCACCCCACGCCGCCGAGGAGCTCGCCGATCTTCTGCAGATCGGCCCCCCACAGCAGCACCGCGAGGGTGCCGACGGTGAGCAGGATCGTGAGCAGGATCCGGCGTGCGCCGACGCTCGTGTCGACGCGGGGGGCGGGCGGGTCGGCCATGCGCGAAAGGTATCGGCGCCCCGGCGCGTACCCCAGCGCATGAGCGACGACGACGACATTCCGCACCG
>CAYMSU010000413.1:0-5755 GCA_964393165.1 uncultured Enterobacteriaceae bacterium | reverse complement strand
GCCGCGCCGATCTCGGCGGGACCCGGGTGGTGGTCCGCGACAGCGAGATCATCGGCTATCTCAACGATGCGGCGCCGAAGGTGCCGCAGTCGACCGGGCGCATCAGCTTCAAGGTCAGCCCCGCGACGAAGGATGGCTACGTCGGTGACCTGCGGGCGATGGAAGGCATCCGCCTGACCGAACAGCCGTCGAGCGGCCTGTTCAACGCGCTGATTTACCTGTTGCCGTGGGTGCTGCTGATCGGCATCTTTGTTTTGATGTTCCGAGCGATGCGTGGCGGCGGCGGGGGCATGGGCAGGGGTAGGGGCAGGGGCGGCGGGGGCTTCCCGGGGCTCCCGCCAGCTCGGCGGCTGCTTCGGCCGACGCTTGTTCGGCTTCTTCGGCCGGGTGCGCGCCGAGCCCGCCTTGGCGGTGCCCGCGGCCTTCTTGCCCTTGGCCTTCTTCTTCTTCTTCGGCTTCGTCTTTTCGGCGGGCGCCGCGGGGCCGGCCTCGGCCGACGACGACCGGGCGGTCGGCGCCTCCGGACGGGGCTCGGCCTCGGCCGACGACGACCGGCCGGCCGGCGCCGACGACGGGCGCAGCCCCAGCGTGCCTCGGATCCAGTCCCACACCCCCACCGGTACCTCCTTCAGAGCGACAGCATAGCGAACACCAGCCCCGCGACGAGCGCGAGCCCGCCCGCGACCACCGCCGCGGGCGCCCACCGGGGGAGCTTCCGGAGGAGCCGGAAGCGCATGCGCTGCTGCACGAGATCGGCGCCGAGCGCCGCCACCTCGTCGCGCACGGGGGAGGTGACGGTCACCCGGAGGATGTCCGCCCGCGCCGCGTGCAGCGGGTCGAGCGTGGGATCGAGCTCGCGAAGCACGCCGTCGAGGGTGACCCCGGCGCGCAGCAGGCGGAAGTAGCCGGGCTCGAGCCGCAACTGGTGGGCCCGGACGAGGCCCCAGACCTCCTGCGCGATGTCTCCGAACCGGATCTGGCGCAGATCCTCCGCCAGCAGCCGGTCGAGAAACGCCCCCACGTCGGCTCGGTAGCCCTCCGGATCGGTGGGCCCGGGTGGCTGGAGGAGCGCGGTCATGGCCTCGGCGAGGCCTGGGCCGTCGCGGGCCACCGCCGCCCGCGCCATCCGCACGAGATCCCGCTGCATGCCCTCGGTCAGCTCCCCCACCGACCCGAGGTCGAGGAGCCCGACGGAGGACCCGGGCAGCGCGAGGAGGTTGCCGGGATGCGGATCGCCGTGGAAGAAGCCGGCCCCCAGCACCTGGTGCACGAACGTGGACAGCAGCTGGGTGGCCATGCGGCGACGCGCTGCCCCCTGCACGTCGGTGATCCGCGCTCCGTCGAGGTACTCGAGCGTCAGCAGGGCCTCCGTGCACAGCGGCTCGTGCACCCGCGGCACCCTCGCCGTCACCCCCACGACCTCCCGCATCCGCGCCAGCGCCGCCGCCTCGTGGCGGAAGTCCAGCTCGTGGCGCAAGCTCCCCGCGAACTCCGCGACGAGCTGCCGGGGGGCGAGCGGCCGGGCCTCCTCGATCCGCTCCTCGACGATCTCGGCAAGCCGGCCGAGGAGGCCCAGATCCTCCTCCACCCGCGCCACGAGGCCCGGCCGCCGCACCTTGACCACGACGTCCTCTCCGCCCACGGTCCGGGCCCGGTGCACCTGGGCGATGCTCGCCGAGGCCAGGGGCCGCTCGTCGAAGTGGGCGAAGTGCAGCCGCAGGGGGGCCCGCAGCGTACGCTCGAGCTCCTGCCGCACCCGCGCGCCCTCGACCGGCCGCACGTGCTGCTGCAGGCGCACGAGCTCGGTGGTGACCGCCGGCGGGAGCAGATCGTCGCGGGTGGACAGGACCTGCCCGAGCTTCACGAAGGTCGGCCCGAGATCGGTGAGGGCCAGGGCGAGCCGGCGCCCCAGCCGCGCCGCCTGCCGGTCCACCTGGGTGACCCCGGGGGACAGGTCGACATCCCGGTACCCGAGCTGGTCGACGATCGACCCGAGCCCGTGCCGGAGCATCACGCGGATCACCCGCCGCAGGCGATGGAGGTCCGACAGATGCGCCCGCCACCGCGTTCCTCGTGGTGTCGCGCGCATCGCGCCCCGGGCCGCCGTCCCGCTGGATGTACCACACCTCGCGGAACCCGCGTCGCCTGGGTACAGAAAGCGTCCCGAACCGAGGAGACCCCCATGGCTTCGAGGCGGCGCTGGCCCCGTGAGCTCGACGGCTGGCTGACCGGTCCCCCTGTCGTGGCCCACCGGGGGTTCAGCGGGAAGGCGCCCGAAAACACCGTCGCCGCGTTCCGCGAGGCGATGGCGCTGGGCGTCATGGTCGAGCTCGACGTGTGCCTCGCGGGCACGGGCGAGGTCGTGATCCTCCACGACGACACGCTCGACCGCACCACGTCGGGCTCCGGCAAGGTCGCCGACACGCCCTTGTCCGCGATCCGCGAGCTCGACGCGGGGAGCTGGTTCTCGGAGGCGTTCCGCAATGAGCGGGTCCCCACACTCGACGAGGCGCTGGCCGCAGTCGGCGGCCAGGTGGTAGTGGACATCGAGCTCAAGCCGATCGACGCGAAGGCCGAGCTCGCCCGGGGCGTGGTCGAGGCGATCCGCCGGGCCGGGATGACCGAGCGCGTGTTCGTCTCCTCGTTCGACCCGTTCCTCCTCGAGCACGTCCGCAGGTTGGCCCCCGAGATCCGCCGGGCCCAGCTCGTCGGCAGCTTCGAGGGCACGGATCTGGCTTGGTACGTCAAGCTCGTGCTCCGCAACCTCTGGCTGAACCACCGCTCCCAGCCCGACCTCGTGATCGGCGGAGACGAGATCGTGACCGAGCGGTGGGTCCGGCGCCGCAAGCGTCGCGGCCTCGGGATCATGGTCTACACGGTGAACGACCCCGCCCGTATGCGACAGCTGCGAGACTGGGGGGTCGACGCCATCATCACGGATCACCCCGACATCGCGCTGGAAGCCCTCTCCCCCGAGGGATACGGCCCCGGCCGCCAGGAGACGACGTGACTTCACTGCGCTGGCTCGCGTGCGGGGCCCTGGTGGCCGGCTGCGCCGAGGACCCGGAACCGAACGACACGACCGACACGGCACCGACCGAAGCCGGCTGCCAGTACCCCGACGCCGAGGAGCCGATGGCGCTGGGGGAGGTCCTGTTCCCCTACCGCTGGCTCGACGCGCGGCATCGCGACGGGCGCCGCTCCGAGATCCGCCTGCGCGACGTGTTCTGCGACACCCAGGAGGACATCGACTGGAGCCCGTTCGACGTGCTGCTGTTCGTGTCGATCCCCGCTTGGTGACCCGCCTGCGCGCAGCACGGCCGGTCGGTCGCTGAAGTCTCGAACCAAATCGTGAACGCGGGCGCAGAGATCATCTGGGTCCTCGAGCAGGACAACCAACGGCGCGACGGCACCGCCGCCCGCTGCATGGACGACATGGACGTGCTGGGCGACCCGAGCGTGGGCTGGTGCGTGGGCGACGAGGAGACGCGGCCCACGAGCGGCGCGTTCGACGACTCGGAGTTCAGCATCGGGCGCGGCTTCGACATGATCGTGCCGCTGTCCACGATGGAGATCGTCTACACGACGAGCCACGGCACGGTGCAGGGCAACGAGAACCTGACCGGAGACGACGTGCTCCGCGAGGTGCGCCGGGTGATCCGGGAGCTCGAGGAGTGACGTGATAGCGTTCGCGGGCTGACCCGACGCCGGCCCGTGGCGTCGCCGGAGGATCCGTGGTTCGAGAGCCGTTCGAGGCCTGGGCGCGCGCCCAGGCCGCCTGGGTGTCGTGGCTGCAGGCGCTCCGCGCCGACCCCCGTGGGTTCGACTTCGCGGCGATCGACCGCGACGAGCGGTGGGTCGACTACCTCGCCCTCGGCGCCCAGTTCCTCGAGGCCCTGCAGCGCGAGGAGCGCGGGGGGCAGCTCGCCCTGCTCGAGGCGTCGGAGGCTCGCGACCACCTGTTCCACAACGCCACCGTGCTCTGGCTGGAAGACACCGGCGACGAGGCGGCGGCGCGGCGCTACGCCCAGATCCTCGAAGATCTCTGGCTCGGGGTGGTGGCCGAGCACCTCCCCGCGGACTTCGGGAACCCCCGCACCGAAGCCCTGCTGCGGTACTTTCGGGAGCACGTGAGCCTCGGGCGAGTGCTCCGCCGCGGCCGCGCCGCGCCCCCCGCCATGCGGGTGCACCCCGCGTTCTTCGGGCTGTACTGGGAGCCGCCGGCCCACCCGGAAGACGTGGGGCCCTACCCCGCGCCGGCGCCGGGCGCGACGGGCGAGCCCGGCTGGTGGGCCACGCTGCAGGCCTGGGGCGCGGGCGGAGGCGAGCCGGCCGCCTGCGAGGCCACCCCGCGACGGCTCCTCGATCGGGCGCCCGAGGAGGCCGCGTCGGGCGGGTTCGAGCGGCAGCCCGGGGCCGGGCCGGGGGTGTACCTGCACCGCGCGGCGGCGCCCGCGGGCGACGACTACCTCACCGTGGTCGAGGACGGGCCCACCGGGCGCGCCGTGTTCGTCGCGGCCACCGAGCGCAGCGTCGCGGAAGGTTGGAGCCCGGCGTTCGCGCACTACGCCTCGCTGCACCACATGGCGCGCTCGCTTGCCGATCACGGTCCCGCCTTCGCCCCGCTGCCGGCCACCTTCGTCGCGCCCTACGCGGCGGTCCAGCGCAGCCCCCAGGGCGCGTCGGGGGCCCCCGTGCAGCTGATCACGGGGGCGCCGCGGGACACCTCCCTGCGGCTCACCCGGGCCGCCCCCGAGGCCCCACTGCCCGCCGCCCTCGAGCTCGTGGAGTGGCGCCGGGTGCTCGCCGGCACCCTGGTGCCCGGCCTCGGCGCACTCGTGGCCGGCGACGTGCGCCGGATCACCGAGGCGCTCCGCGAGCACGCGGCCGCCGCCGGCGGAGAGCGGGCCGTGGGGCTCCTCGAGCGGGCGAGCCACCTCGAGGGCCAGCTGTCGGCCCGCCTGCCCGTCGTCTACCAGCTCCGGCAGCAGCTCCTCGCCAGCTACGTGGCGTTCGTCGCCGAGGGCCTCGCCTCGAGCCTCGAGCAGGACCGCGGCGTGTTCGCGGGCGTGCACTTCGCGTCGGGGCCGCGCGGCGCTCACCGGTGGGGCCCCCTCGTCACGCTCGAGGGCGGCCAGCGGGTCTGCGCCGCCTGGGTCGACGCGGAGGATCTCCGCCAGTCGCTGCTGCACCGGCTGCTCCCCGCCTGCCACGTGCACCTCGTGGCCGAGCTCGGCGAGCCCGCGAGCCCGCTCGACGTGCAGATCCCGGCCTGGGAGGGCCTCGACCCCTTCCCCGAGACAGCCCTGCACACCGGCACGGTGCAGTTGATCACGGCGCTCGTGCAGGCGCTCGACGTCGCACTGCAGGATCCGATCACCCAGCAATGGTTCGAGCAGGGCCCCGACAAGCGCGCGCGCCGCATGAGCGAGCACTTCCGGCGGACCTACGGGAGGGCCCTCGGCGAGGCCGCAGCGCAGCTGCCGGAGCACCTCGCGCACGTGTTCGCGCCCCTCGCCGGGCTCCCCGCGCCGGCCGTGCCGTAGGCGCGCCGAGCCCCGTCACGACAGCGTGGCCGCCGTCGCGAGCATCGACTGGACGGCCGCGTCGACCGTCGCCGACCGCGCCCGGCCCACGGGCACGAGCAGCCACATCGGCGCCGACTCCGGCAGCGCCCCCCGCAGGACCTCCACGAGCGCACCCCGCTGGAGGTCGTCGCGGCGGATGTCCGTTTGCACGGGGCCCTGCCAAATGA
>CAYMSU010000412.1:0-5755 GCA_964393165.1 uncultured Enterobacteriaceae bacterium | reverse complement strand
GTGGACACGTGCCGTGGCGTCGTCGAACCGGTTCACCGCCTCCACCGCCTGCTGGAGCACGGCGCGTGCCTTCTCCTGCGCGTCGGGGGGGGGCGGAGGGGCTGGCGGAGCCTCCGGGGGGGCCTGCTCGAGCGCCGTGAGGCGCTCCCGCAGGCCCTCGAGCTCCGCCTGCAGCGCGGCCATGGCGGGCGCGTTGCGGGCGGGCACCCCCGGCGTGGCGACGTAGCGCTCGACGGTGCGGCCCTCGGCCCACAGGGCCACCGTCATGGCGGTGCTGTCGGGCAGCGGCCGAACGACGTACACGAGCGACTGTGGCTGATCTTCGACGAGCCACGCGTCGCTCTTGCGCTCGGCGCGCCAGGGGAGCTCCCGGACGTCACAGGGCTGGCCGCCGTTGCTGACCGAGGTGCACAGCGCGACGGACGCCGCGGTGGCGGCCGGCCCGACGGCGAGCACGACCCGCGCCTCGGTAGGCTCGAGATCGCGGTCGGCCTCGCTCGTGAAGGTCTCCGCCCACGGGCCCTCGGCCGCTACCGCCGCTGCTGCATACCACACGAACATCGCCCCTCCGGCCCCCCACAGCCTACCCGGTGAGCCCCCCTCTTCGTTCTGTCGAATGGTAGATAGGGCGGATGAGCTCCGCCGCCGGCAAGCACCTCGACCGAGAGCTCGGCCTCTTCTCGGTCTTCAGCATCTCGATGGGGGCGATGATGTCCTCGGGCATCTTCGTCCTGCCGCTGATCGCGGCACTCGAGGTCGGGCCGGGGGTCGCCGCCGCGTACCTGCTCGCCGGCATCGCGGTCATCCCCGCGGTGCTCACCAAGGCCGAGCTCGCCTCCGCCATGCCGATCGCGGGCGGCACCTACATCTACGTCGACCGCAGCATGGGCTCCTGGGTGGGCACGATCACGGGCCTCGGCACCTGGCTCTCGCTCGTCGCCAAGACCTCCTTCGCGCTCCTCGGGCTCGGGGCCTATCTCCAGCTGTTCTCCGCGATCAGCACCCTGCCGCTCGCCATCGCCATGCTCGTCGGCCTCATCGGCCTCAACCTGCTCGGCGCCTCCCGGGCCTCCCTCGTGCAGCGCATCATCGTGCTCGCCTGCCTCGTGGCCCTCGCCGGGTTCGCGGCCGGCGGGGGCCCCTCGGTCCAGCCCGAGAACCTGCAGCCGCTCTTCACCCACGGGTGGCGGGGGGTGGTCGCGGGGGCCGGCCTCGTGATCGTGTCCTACGCCGGCGTCACCAAGGTCTGCTCCGTCGCCGAGGAGGTGCACCGTCCCGAGGTGAACCTCCCGCTGGGGATGATCCTCGCCCAGGTCACCGCGATGGTCATCTACACCGTGGTGGCCACCGTGATCACGGGCAACCTCGACCTCTCCACGTTCGCGTCCGCCCACGGCCCCGCGGGCCATCCCCCCGCCGAGCTGCTCACCCCCGTGGCCACCGCCGCAGAGGCGTTCTGGGGCCGCCCCGGCGTCGTGGGGATGGCGATCACCGCCGCCGCCGGGCTCCTGTCGATGAGCAACGCGGGCATCATGGCCTCGAGCCGCTACCCGTTCGCGATGGCCCGCGACGGGCTCATGCCGAAGGCGCTGGCGGCCATGCACCCCCGGCTCGGCACCCCCGTCGTCTCGATCCTGTTCACCGGCGCGATCACGCTGCTCGCCGTCGTCGCGCTGCCGGTCGAGGAGCTCGCGCACCTCGCCAGCGCGTTCACGCTGTTCGTGTTCTGCCTCGTGAACCTGGCGCTCGTCGGGCTCCGCGAGTCGGGCGCGCGGTGGTACCGGCCCTCGTTCCGCGCCCCGCTGTACCCCTGGCTGCCGCTCTCCGGCGTCGCCATCGGGGTGGTGCTCCTGTCCTACATGGGCAGCACCGCGGTCATCGCCGTCGTCGCGGCCACCGTCGGTGGCACCCTGTGGTACTTCCTGTTCGCCCGGGCGCGGTCCGAGCGCGGCAGCGTGATCTCCCACTTGTGGGCGGACCGCGCCAAGGTCGAGACCGAGCAGTTCGAGGCGGAGGAGGCGGCGCCCGCGGAGCGCCGCCCCGGCCGCGTGCTCACCCCGGTGTTCGACAACCAGCCCACGCCCATCCGGCTCGTCCACCTGGCCGCCGCGTTCGTCGACGAGGGCTCCGTCCTCGAGGTCATGCGCGTCGAGGAGGTCCCCGACCAGACCGCGCTCGGCGCGATGCTGGGCTCCGACTCGGACCTCGAGGCCCTGGAGGCGGAGGCCCGGGAGGCCGCTGGGGATCTGCACGTCGAGCTGTCGTTTCACGACCTGCTCACCCACAACGCCAAGCAGGCCCTGTTCCACCGGGCCGAGGCCACGCGCGCAGACTGGATCGTAGCCCCCTGGCCGGAGCCGCGGAACCTCGCCGCCTGGGTGCGCCACCCCCTCGCGTGGTGGGCCGACGCGCCGCCCTGTGACCACGCGCAGTTCCTCGACCGCGGGCGCGATCCCCTGCGGCGGATCCTCTTGCTCGTGCAGCCGGGGCCGTACGACACCCTGCTCGTCCACGTCGCGGACCGCCTCGCGCGGGCCACCGACGGCGAGATCACGCTGTTCAGCGCGGCCACCCCCCCCGAGGCCTACCGCGCCTACCACGAGGAGCTCGCCCGCCTGTGCGAGGTCCCGGTGCACAGCGAGGTCCACGACGTCTCCCCGGACCGACTGGTGTCGTTCGTCACGGGCCTCACGCCGGTGTTCGACCTGCTGATCCTCGGCGCCGAGGCCGAGCGCGGACTGGATGCGCTCACCAAAGACAGCCGCGTCGATCGGCTCGCCGCCGGCGCGGCGAGCTCCGTGCTGCGGATCAAGGCGCCCCGGCATCGCGTCTACCCGTACGTGGACCGGCGGGGGCTCGAGGGCGAGGTGCTGGAGGACGACGACCTGGTCGTCGGGGTCGGCCTGCGGGCCGCCAGCCAGGCGGAGCTGTTCGCGCAGGTCGCGGCGGCGATGGCGGACGACACGGCGCCCGCGAGCGTCGTCGAGGCGGCCCTGTGGGAGCGGGAGCGCAAGCAGAGCACCGCGCTCGCGACCGGGCTGATGGTGTCGACAGGCACCCACCCGGAGTTCGGCCGCGCGAGGGCAGGCGTGTTCACCGTGGCCCGGCCGGTGCGCTTCGGCGGCCCCGACCGCCACCGCGTCGACGTCTGCCTCGTCGCCCTGGCCCCCCCGGGCCAGCGCAACCGGCAGCTGTGGCTCATCCACGAGCTCTACCCGCTGCTCTCCGAGCCCGAGGCGCTCGAGGCGGTGCGCGCCGCGACCACCGCCGAGGAGCTCCGCCGGTTGCTCACTCCCTCGCGCACGGCAGAGGCGAGCTGACCGGGCTCACGCGTAGATGCGCTCCAGGTCCGCGCCGCGGAAGTAGTGCGCCAGGATCGCCTCGTGGCCCGAGCCCTGCTCCGCCATCACCGCGGCGCCGATCTGGCACAGGCCCACGCCGTGGCCCCAGCCCGCGCCGCGCAGCCGGAACGACACCCCGTCGGGGCGCTCCTGCCGGTGGACCACGAACGCCGAGCTGTACAGGTGCGAGTCGGACAGCACGCGGCGGATCTCGAGCTCCTTGCCGACCTCGATCCGCTGCGCCTCGCCGACGATCGCGAGCCGCGTGAGCCGACCGGACGGCCCGCGCGCCAGGGGCACCAGATCCTGGACGCGGCCAGGATCGAGCTCCAGCTTCTGCTGCGCCCACTGCCGGACCTGCTCCCCCGTGACCGTCTCCTCCCACCGGTAGAACGCGGTGGTCGCGTGGTCGAGCGCCGGGAGCACCCGCGAGAGCAGCTCCTCGTCGGTGGTGTTGCAGTAGGCCGGGGGCGCCCCCTCGATGAACGCGACGGCGTGGGACTCCTCGGTGAGCGGCAGGTCCCAGGCGGGCGCCGGCGCGTCGGCGAAGGCCTGCAGGTACGGCACCGGCTCGTCGCTCCAGGCCGCCTCGAACACCTCCGTCATGCCGCCGCAGGCCTTGCTGAAGCGCGCATCACAGACCTTGCCCGCGTGGGTGAGGACCAGCCCCCGGGTGTCGACCACGGCCTGCAGACCCGCCGCGGTGCTCGCCCGGGTGACCCCCTGGTAGCGCTGGCAGTGGTCGTCGGCGCAGACGTCGAAGTGGGCGTGATCCTCGCGGTCGTACCAGCGGACCACGGAGGCGCCCCCCTCGACCAGGGTGATGCCCGGGGGCGGAGGCGCGGGGGACTCGGCGCCCGCGAGCTGAGCGAGCAACCAGCTGCGGGAGATGACGGCGTGGGCCCGCAGCAGCGAGGCCGGGGCGGTAGCGCTCATCTCCGACGAGATCACGCTCTCGAGGTACCTCTCGAGCGGCACCTCGTTGACGACGTCGAACACCGCGCCCCGGGACTCGAGGGACACGCTGCCGGCAAACGACAGGTCCTGCTCGTGCTGCCAGTGGAAGTCGACTCCGACGGTCATCGCGTGAAGCACGAAGACGTCGCTCGGGGTGGCCGGCTCGAGCCGCACGGTGCCAGCGGACGCCAGGGTGGCGCCGCTGCGGTCGCGGACGACGATCGCGCCCCCCTCGAGCGCCACCGACAGCGGCTGGGGCGCGAGCTGCCGATCCCCGAGCACGAACGTGCCCTGCAGCGTGATCTCCGCCTGTGTGCGGCGCTGGGCCAGGCCGACGCGGAGCTTGGGCTCAGACATGAGACAGCCTCCGGGACAGGGCGGCCTGCAGCTCGCTGACCTCGATCGAGCGAGACACCTCGTGGAAGATCTGGGCGAGATCGTCGGGCCGCAGCAGCGTGTAGTCCTCGTGCCGGACCGTCACCACGAGGCCCGCCATGTCGATGGCCCCCGGGCTCACGACCCGGCGGTCCGGATCCTCGAGGTAGTACACCGCAGGACGGTGCGCGGCCCTCGGGAACAGGAGCAGCACCACCTCGCCGGGGCGCCCGGCGGTGGCCACCAGGTTGAGCGGGGGCTCGCCGGCGTCTCCGACCTCCTCGGTGTCGGCCAGGAACGCGATGACGGCCCGCGCCACGTCGGCCACCGCCTCGGGGGCGCCCACCATGCCCACCAGCGAGCGGCCCGACCGGTCGTCGAACCACGCCTTGGCCTCCGGCGCCTCGAACACCGGGATCCCGGGGAGCCGACCTGCCGCGAGCGCCCGCTGGGCGTGGACCTCCTCCGGCAGCACCGCCGCGTCGACCGCCTGCAGGTGCAGGTGATCGGGCGCCGAGGCCCCCGACGTGGGCCCGTTGTAGATCACGCTCAGCGTGCCCTCGGCGGCCCGCGCGAAGGCGAGCAGCCCGTCGAGCGCGACGTCGACCTCCTGCGGCCGGTGCTCCCGGTGCGCGATCACGTAGTGGCGGCCCAGGATCGGAAACGGGTTCGCGAGCACCACGAGCGACGGCCCGAACGCGAGGCCCTTCTCCTCCGGGGGGAGGTTCTCCGCGCAGAGGAAGCACCGCCGCTTCTCGATGGTGGCCGCGTCGACCTTGGCGGTGCTGTTCACCGTACGCCCGGGGTTGAACTGCACGAGCTGCGACCGCTCGCCCACCTGCACCGAGCGCTGCTCGACATCGGCCAGCGCCCCCCGCATCTTGGCGAGCAGGGGCCAGCGCGGCGTCTGCCACTCGAGGAAGGCCTGGAGCACCTCGGGCCAGCGCGCAGGGCCCGCGGACCCGGTGACCTCGGCCGGCTCGATGACGTGGTCGGCCCAGCTCACGAGCCGCTTCCCGCGACGAGCGCCTGGCGCGCGGCGAGCTCGAGCGTGCGCAGCCGGTCCTTGTAGGTCTGGTACG
>CAYMSU010000411.1:0-5804 GCA_964393165.1 uncultured Enterobacteriaceae bacterium | reverse complement strand
GTTCGCGGTGCAGGTGTGGCCCGACACGGGGCAGCCGGATCGCCTCACCCCCGAGGCGGGGCTCACCCTGCCGGTCACCATGCTGCAGACCGATCACGGCCAGGAGCGCTTCGTCGCCGTGGGCCTGCCGCCGGGGGCGGCGTGGCCCGGAGGCGACAGCCCGCGTAGCTGCCGCCTGGCCGACGGCTGGGCCCCGCGGGTGATCCCCGACGGAGCCGCGGTCACCACCCAGGGGTTCCGGATCGACGACCGCAAGGGGGGCCGCGCATGCGCCGGCGAGGTCGACGCGAAGCTGCACGACCGCCTGCAGGAGGTGCTGGCGAAGCTCCCGGCGTGCCCCTGAGGGCCCGGGTTCTGCTACCGTGGCGAGGCTGAAGACGAGGGGGCGGGGATGTGGTGGCTCAGCGCGCTGGCGCTCACACAGCCGGCGGTCGCTGCCGAGTGGCCCGACATCGGGGGGTCGTGGGCCGGCGGGCGGTTTGCCGACGAGGGTGACGCCGCGCTGATCATCGCCATCGAGGAGTACGCCTACCTCGAGCCCGTCCTCGGCGCGCGCCGCACCGGCGACGAGTGGGAGGCCTACTTCCTCGAGCACCGCGGGATCCCCTCGTCGCGCGTGATCTCGGTCACCGACCGCAACGCCTACCGCGAGTCGATCCTCCGGCAGGCCTCGGAGGCGGCGAGCCGCGCGAAGCCCGGCGGCACCCTCTGGGTCGTGTTCGTCGGCCACGGCGCGCCGTCGAAGAACCCGGGCGACGGGATGTTCGTGGGGTCCACGGCCAACAAGACGCCCGACAGCCTCTTCGATCACTCCGTCCGCCAGAGCGAGCTGGCCACGGCCACGGCGGCCCATCCGGGCAAGACCGTGATGATCGTCGATGCCTGCTTCTCCGGGCTGTCGCGGGAGAACCCCGGCGAGTCGCTCGCCCCGGGGCTGCAGGTGGCGCTGTCGAACAACCTGGTCGCCGAAGACGACACCACCGTCCTCACGGCGGGGCAGAGCGACGAGTTCTCGGGTCCGCTGCCGCGCATGGCGCGTCCGGGCTTCAGCTACCTGCTCCTCGGGGGCCTCCGCGGCTGGGCCGACGCGAATGGCGACGGCCTGGTGACCACCGGCGAGGTCGCGGCCTACGCGCGCGAGGGCCTCGACCTGCTCCCCGACCGCACGCAGACGCCCCAGATCGTCGGCGACCGCGGCCTCGCGCTGGCGCGCGGCTCGGCCACGGGCCCGGATCTCCGCAAGCTCGTGCGCGACCCCGAGAGCAAGGGAGGCACCGGGCGGGTCTCGGAGGTCTACGAGGTCGACCCCGACATCGAGCGCACCGTCCTCGAGTCGACGTGCCGCCAGCAGGCGGTCCGCGGGGGCCAGGCCGCGGTCGAGGCCAAGCTCGACCAGCTGCAGGCCCAGCTGCTCGCCAAGCAGGCGAAGAGCTGGCGGAAGCAGGCCGAGCTCGGTGAGGCCTGCCTCGTCCTGCCCAAGGGGGAGCAGCGGCAGCCCTGCATCGACCAGCTCCAGCGATGGATCGACACCGCCGAGGTCGCCTCGGTGGAGGTCGAGTCCGGGGTCCACGTCGAGAGCACACAGTGCGGCAAGCGGGAGTACGGCTACCCGGCCACCCGGCGGCCGGTCCCCGTGCCCGAGCTGCAGCAGGCCGGGCAGCTGATGAGCGCGCTCGAAGGCAAGCGCGCGGTCGTGCAGCAGAGCGCCACGGTCAGCAACACGGTCGACCCGCGCCGCACCGCGCCCGACCCGAGCGGCCTCGGCGCGTTCGCGCGGATCGGGGGCGGCTCGGTGCGCGACTCGCTGCTCGGCACCGAGGAGCTCGGCCTGCGCCTCAACGTCTCCGCGCTGTCCGTCGAGGGCGCGGCCACCGCCTACCAGCTCCCGTTCCCGACCACCAGCGCGGGCTCGTTCTCGCATGCCCTGGCCGGGCGCCTCGGGGTGGGGCTCCGGCTACAGGGCCGGACGTCCAGCGACTACGGGTTCTACCTGTTCGGGCGGGCGTACCTGGGCCTCGGGTCGGTCCTCGCGTCGCCGCTGCCCGAGGAGAGCCGCGCCTCGCGCCACTACGGCCTCGACTTCGGCACCGAGCTGGCGGTCCAGGGGCACCAGGTGGCCCTGCTCCTGAGAGCCGGCAACGACACGATCGGGCCGCGCCAGGGGCTGCTCCAGATCGGCAGCGGGGGCCTGTCCGTGTGGAGCGCGGTGATCCTGATCGAGTACCAGCTGTCGCTGATCACGCGATGACGGAGTCGACCATGCCACGAGTCGTGACCGCCTTGCTCGTCGCCGGGAGCGTGGCGGCGTGCTGCCCGAACGACGATCCCCGGCTCAACCAGTTCGGCGGGTGCGAGTGCTCGGGCGGCAGCGGGCTCTTCCACACCGTGCCGAACTCCTTCTGCGAGCAGGGCGAGGGCACGACCACGGTCGTGGCGGGTCCGGGCGTCGAGTCCGAGGACAACAGCCGGTTCAACCCGAATCCGATCTCGGCCGACGCGTGGTGGTCGGGCACGCTCGAGAACACGAAAGACGAGGACTGGTTCACGATCTCCGGCATCGACGGGAAGGCGTCGATGGAGATCGACCTCGAGAACGGGTCCACCACCGGCGAGCCGGTGCTCGTGGGGCTCGGCGTGGGCACCAGCCTGTTCGAGGAGTTCCTCGTCGACGGGGGGGCCACCGTCACCACCACCGTGGGGTCGGAGCTCAATCGGGCCCACACGATCGGGTTCGTCGCGGACGCGCCGCTGCCCTACCGCCTGCGGGTGCGCTTCGCGGACGCGGCCTGGGAGCTCGAGGAGAACACCTCGGGTCGTCCGAACGTGCTCGAAGACGGCGACGCGATCCGGGGTCGCATCGACGACGGTGCCGACGATGACTGGTACCGCATCGACGGCGTCGACGGCCGCCGGAGCCTCGCCTGGACCGTGTCCCACCGCGGAACGGCGGGCGACGAGGATCTGGTGGTGGTCGCCGGCACCGGCGCGAGCGAGCGGGAGGGCTTCACGCTGTCCGCGGGCGAGGTGTTCACCCTCACGGTGGGGTCGGCCTTCGAGCAGCCGCACTACCTCGGCCTGTCGGCAGAGGCCGGGGTGGTGCCCTACCAGGTCGCCGCGGTCCACGGCGATGCGCGCTACGAGACCGAGCCCAACGAGTCGGGCAACGCGTCCACCGCGACCACGGCCGGCGACCCGTGGCGGGGCCGGATCCGCAACGCGGCCGACAAGGACTGGTTCAGCATCGCGGGCCCGCAGTCGGCGACCCAGATGAGCGTGTCGGTCGAGAGCCTCGACGGCACCGCGTCCGCGCTCACGGTCCGGGTCCTCGACGGCAACTTCACCGAGGTCGACACCTTTCAGGTGTCTTCCGGGAGCACGGGGTCCGTCAGCGTGCCGTCTACCTTCGAGCAGGCCCACCGCATCGAGCTCACGGCCGCGGCCGGGCCTGCCCCCTACGAGCTCGAGGTCACCTTCACCCCGTAGCCGGAGCGCCTCCTGCAACCGCCCCCCGACCCGCTTCGCGCGCGCGCGACCCCCCGCCGGCTCCGCTGGCTGGCGGAGTCCGGGGTGGTGTCTCCCGCCAAACTCGAGGCCGCGCTGCGGATCGCCTCGCGGTCGCCCGGGCAGGCCGCCTGGGCGGAGTTCCTGGGCCGCGTGCTGCTGATCGTGGGCGCCGCGCTCGTGCTGTCGGGGCTCATCTACCTGGTGGCGTTCAACTGGGCCGAGCTCCACCGCTTCGCCAAGTTCGGGCTGTGCGCGGCCTGGGTCGCGACCGGCGCGGGGGTGGCGGCGTGGTTCGGCCTGCGGTCGCTGCCCGGCCAGGTCGGGCTCACCGCCGGCGCGGTCGGCGTGGGCGCCTACATCGCCGTCATCGGGCAGGTCTACCAGACCGGCGCCGACTGGTGGGGCCTGTTCGCCTGGTGGGCGCTGTTCGCAGCCCCCTGGGTCGTCGCGGGCCTCCTCGGCCCGCGCCGGGTGGCCGCGCTCGTCCTCCTCGAGGTCGTGCTGATCGACGCGACCCTCGGGTTCTGGGGGGGCCAGGTCCGGCCGGAGCTCTACGGGTGGCTGTTCCTCGCGGCGGCCGGCGTCCACGCCGCGGCCACCGCCGGCTGGTGGGGGCTCGACCGCCTGCGCGGGGCGCGCGAGGATCCCTGGGTCCCCCGGGTGCTGCTCGCGACCACCTTCGCGATCCTGCTGATCCCCACGGTGATGTGGATCGGGGGCGCCGACGCGCCCTGGTCCGACGGCCTCGCCGTGGGCGGCCTCGTGCTGGGGGCGGCGTGCGGCGGCACCTGGGCCTTCACCGCGCTCACCGACAGCCGCGACCAGTTCCCGCCCACCGCCGCCGCGGCGGCGGCGCTGATCGCCGCGAACACCGCGCTCGGGCGGCTGCTGCTCGACGTCCTCGACCTCGACGCGCTCGGCTTCCTGGTGCTGTCCGTGGCGATCGTGGCGCAGGCCGCGGGGTTCGTGGCCTGGATCCGGCTCCGCGCGCCCCGCCTCGGTGAGACCGACGAGGAGGTCGCGTGATCCGTCGTCGCCCATCGCTCGAGCAGGCGCTTCGCCACGTGGGCGTCGACGAGGCCGGCCTCGGCCGGGCCCGGAAGGCGTTCGCGGCCTTCGAGGACGCCCAGGTCTGGTACGTCAGCGTGTTCTCGGGGTTCGCCGCGTGGCTGTCCGCGATCCTGGTCCTCGCCTTCGTCTACGAGTTCGGGCTGATCCAGGGCGCGGTCGGCTCCCTGATCGCGGGGGCCGGGCTCGGGGGCATCGCCTCGGCGGCGCGCTGGCAGCCGGCCACCCGCACCCACCCGTTCGCCAACCAGCTCTGCCTCGCGGGGGTGGTGGCCGCCGAGACCATGGTGGGGATCGGCCTGCTCGACCTGATGGTCGAGCCGTGGGGCCTGCTCGGCACCGCCCTCGTCCTCGTGGGCATGCTGTTCGCCTACCCCGACGGGGTCCACCGGTTCGGCGTGACCGTGGCGTCGGCGGCGTTCCTCGCGGCGTTCCTCTACGAGGTGTCGGACACCTGGCCGCTGCACATCCTCGCGTCGCCGTTCTTCGCCGCGGGGCTCGCCTCGTTCGTGTGGGAGGCGCCGCTCGAGGCGGGGCCGCTGGCGCGCCTGCGCGCCCCCGTGGGGTTCGGCGCGCTGGTGAGCGCGTTCCTGCTCGTCATGCTCGGGATGTGGGGCCCCGAGGCCCAGCAGGCCTACACCGTGTGGACCAGCGTGGGGCTGACCGCGGTGTCGCTCGTCGGGCTCCTGTGGACGGTGCAGCAGGAGGTGGCGCTCCCCAACGTGGCGCTCGGCGTCGCGGTGGTCGTGGTGGGCGGCGTGGGCGCGCTCACCCTGTCGTCGCCGGGGGTCGTGGCCGCGCTCGCGGTGCTGTTGCTGTCGTTCCACCGCCGCCATCCGCTGCTGTTCGGCATCGGGAGCGGGTTCCTGGCCCTCTTCCTGTTCTGGTTCTACTACGACCTGTCGCTGTCGCTGTACGTGAAGGCGGGCGTGCTGATCGGCACCGGGATCGTGCTGTGGCTGGCCCGCCTCGGCGTGGTCGCGGCGGCGAAGGAGGCCTCGTGACCCGCGGGCAGTGGATCGGCTGGGGGCTCGGCCTCGTGCTGGGGCTCGGCGGCCCCACGCTGATGGTGGTGCAGGCGGAGGCGCTGGTGCGCCGCGCGGAGCCGCTGCTCCTGGAGCTCGCGCCGGTCGATCCGCGCTCGCTGCTCCAGGGCGACTACATGCGGCTCGACTACGGCCTCGCGCAGGAGCTCGACGAGTCCAAGACCGAGGGCTGGCCGCGCACGGGCG
>CAYMSU010000410.1:0-5864 GCA_964393165.1 uncultured Enterobacteriaceae bacterium | reverse complement strand
GCTCGGCGCGGCCCGTGAGCAGGCCCCGGCGGAGGAGACGCAGAAGCTGGAGGAGGCCGTGCCGGAGATCGACGCGTGGTCGTCGTCGGCGAGCGAGGTCCTCGCGGGCGCCTCCGACAGCTCGGGCTCGGGGGGTCTGCTCGGGGCGCTCGCGGGGTTCGCGGGGTCGGGCACGGGCAACGAGCTCGTCGGGGCCGTGCTCGGAGAGAGCGCCAAGCAGGCGGCCAGCGTGGTCGCGATCTTCGAGAAGCTCGGGCTCGAGACCTCGCACGCCGCCATGGCTGCGCCGGTCGTGCTCGACTTCCTCGAGGAGCGCGTGGGGGAGGCGTGGACGGAGCGGATCGTGAAGGGCGCGCCGATGTTGATGAGCCTCGTCCAGACCCAGGAGCAGGGGGAAGGCCTGACCGGCCTCATGGGCCGGTTGTGGGAGAATCGCTGAGCGGAGTGTGCCGTCTTTGGCCCTCGCCCCACCCATGGGGCGGGGGGACGAATGGGTGGCACACGGCAGCGCGACCAGCGGTTCATCCAGGGCCTGATCGAGCAGGTCGACGCCCGGGATCCGGAGCAGGCCATGGCGGTCGACGCCGCGTTGCTGGCGCTCGGCTGGCGCGCGCTGCCCCGGCTCCTGCGGGCCGCCCGCCGCAATCCGCCACGCTACGCAGAGCTCCTCGCCGAGCTCGTGGCGGGCGCCGCCCCGTGGGTGGTGATCCGGGCGTTCGAGCGCTTCTTCGCGACGCACCTGGCGGTCGCCGTCGAGGGGGCCTGGCTGCTCCGCGACGCGCGGCTGCTCCCGGCCGCCCTGCGGGCGGTGGGGGCGTTCCCGGTGACCGGAGATCCCGGCCTCTTCGCGCACCTGTGCGAGCTCATCGAGAGCTTCGGGGTGAGTGCCGGGCCGGTGGCGCTCGACAAGGCGCGCCGCCTGGGGATCCGGCCGGCCTCACCGGGGCGGGTACACTGCGAGCGCCCGGCGTAGGTCCCGGCGTGTGTAACAGCTCATCACGGGCGGCTGTCGCGGATCCGGTGATGGTGTCGGCATCTGGAGGAAGTCATGAGCCATGACGCGAGCCAGGGCCTGGCTGACGCCCACACCGCCGCGTGGAACATCCAGGTGTGGGTCGCCTGGGTGGTGTCCACCACCGCCACCCTGTTCGGCACCTGGTGGCTGCCCGTGGACTGGTGGATGAAGGGCTACCTGTTGCTGGGGCTGCTCTTCATGCTGGCGTCGACGTTCACGCTGGCGAAGACGGTGCGCGACAACCACGAGGTCCAGCGCCTCCGCAACCGGATCAGTCGGGCGAAGGCGGATCGCCTGCTCAAGGAGTTCGAGGACGCCGCCTGATCAGGGGGGTCAGTCCCCGGATCTCGGCTTGCTGCCCGCCCTCGACCTCGCCTTCGGCTTGGGAGAGGGCGGCGGAGGCACGTCCGAGGCCTTCTTGCGGCGGACCACCTTCGTGCGGTCGCTCGGGGTGAGCGGAAGGAAGTAGGGGTTTGGCTTGTACAGATCTTCGAAGCAGGGGTCGCGGAGGTAGTCCAGCGTGTCGACCACCTGGGCGTCGTTGCCCTCCACCAGCAGCAGCTGGCGGTCCTGGGCGCATGCGTCGAGCACGGCCTCGGGCCGCACCCCCAGCAGCTCGGCGAACTCCCGGCGCACGAGGTGGTTTCGCGCCCCGAACACCTGCACCACACCGCAGTTGTTCACGAGCGTGGACCAGTCCCCGTAGAGCCGCTTGAGCTGCCCCAGATCCTGCCAGAAGCTCCAGGTCTGCATGCCGTAGCCGCGCAGCAGCGTGGTGGCGGTGCGCAGCATGGGCAGCTCGCCGAGCTGGGCCGCCTCGTCGAGCAGGAACAGGGTGCGCAGCGCGGGCCGGCGGGTGCGGCTGCCCACCAGCGTCATCAGCGCGCCGATCCACAGCCGCAGCAGCGGGCCGTGGGAGTCGAGCTTCGGCGGGGGCACGATCACGTAGATCGACATCGGGTCGCCCTCGCGGAACGCGCGCAGGTCGAAGCTCGTCTGCTCCAGTGCCCGGCGCACCTGGGGGCTTCCGAACAGGCGGAGGTGCTGCTGGGCGGTGGCCAGCACGCCCGACCGGGTGACCTCCGCCTTCATGGACACGAACGAGGCGAGCAGCCGGTAGGCCTCGGCCGACATCGTGTGCGCGCCGCCGTCGAGGATCTTGGCGAGGGCGAACTGCACGTCGTCTTCGTGCAGCAGCTCGAAGAGCTTGGGGATCGTGCGCGGCAGCTTGCCCGACGGCTCTGAGGCGAGGTACAGGGCGAGGCCCGAGATCAGGGTGTGGGCCCAGTTGTCCCAGAACGGCTCCTTCGACAGGCTGCGGCTGCCGAGCATGAGCTCGACGATGACCTTGACCTCGTCGTTGAGGTCGTAGGGCACGAGGTCGACGAAGTCGAAGGGGTTGAGGCTGTCGGCGGCGATGTCGTCTTCGGGTACGAGGCCGAACGGGTCGAGCTTGACCACGCGGTGGCCCATCTCGCGGCGCCGGCGGGCGGTGACGGCATAGTTCTCGCCCTTGGGGTCGATGACGACGACCGGGCCTTCGAACATGAGCAGGTTGGGGATGATCACCGACCGCCCCTTGCCGGCCCCCGTGGGCGCGACGGTCAGCAGGTGGCCTTCGCCGCGGTAGGTGTAGAGGGAGGGATCCTGTGGGTCGGCCGGTCCGGAGGGGTGACGGAAATCCGGATGGGGGATGACGTTGGCCGAGGTGGGCGGGTCGGTGGCCTCGGAGTCCAGGCCGAGCAGGATCGTGTCGCGAGGATGCATGGCGGGCACTCCCGGCGCGTGACGAGGGCAGGCCGTAACGCGAGGATCTCACGCCGGCGTGGGGAGAGGCGGAAGCCTCAACCCCTGGCCCGGAGGGCTTGTTCCCGGGCCGTCTCTCAGGCCCTGGGGGGAGGGTTTGGCGGTGTGAGAGCGCCTGGCGCCGCGCCGCGCGGGCCCCGGGGGGCCCGCGACAGCCGCGGAGCGCGGGGGCTGCCTGCGCATGGCGGATCCGGCCCCTTCCGCGACGCCTCAGCCGGCCTTCGCTACTCGCACAGCGCGAGCGCGCGGCACAGCGCCGGGGGCGACGCCTCGGACGTGACCTGCACGAGGGTCGGCGTGGCGGGGCCGCGGCCGTTCGTCGCGTAGACGACGAGCGCCGGCCCGTCGGGCAGGTCCCACTGGCCAGCGAGCAGCGGCCACTGCTTCGCGAAGGGCGTGGAGGGTTCGATCGACGGCGGCTTGTCGGGGTCGGCCACGGTGATCGTGACGTTGTCGCCGGGCATCACGCCCTTTTTGGAGACGCCGCTGGCGACCTGGAACCCGCCCTCGGTGGTGTACGCGAGCGGGTGGGAGCCTTCGGCGAGGCGCCGGGTGGCCGCGGTCTTGCCGCCGAGCACCCGGGGGCCGTGCACGAGGTAGGTGTGCACCTGGAGCTTGGCGGGGGCGGGCAACTCGAGGCGGGCGCCGCGCGCGAGGCTGATGATCGGGTTGTCGAAGGCCACGGTGGGGCCGTCGGACGCTGCCGCGGGGCTGGCGAGCGCGGCGCCCACGAGCGCGAGGAGCCCAGGCGCGCGGGGGAACGGGTGTGGATTCACAGACACCTCCTGGGGGGCGTGCTGCACGCCCTGCGCCAGGCGGGGGCACGAGGGGAGCTGGGGAATGGCGCCGCTCGGCGCACCGGTGTGCGGTGGCGCACGTGCGCGTGGGGCGGGGTGAGGCGGTGGTGATCGGGCGGCCCACGCCCTACGGGGTCGTCCAGGGGGTTGGATCGCGGCCTCCATGGCGACCCTGGGTGGAAGGGAGGAGCCATGTTCTGGTCGCCGAGACGACCCGAGGTCGTGAGCGATTGGAATATTTCTAGTTGGGGGCGACCTGGGGTGGTGGTGGGGTTTGGTTATTTCTAGTTGGGGGCGACCTGGGGTGGTGGCGGGAGTTGATTTCTGGGTCCGGGGGGCGACCTGGGGTGGTGGCGGGAGGCGATCTCTGGGTCCGGGGGCGACCCGAGGTCCTGCCGGGGGTTGAATCGCTCATGGGGTTCGGCCGCAGCCGTCTGCAGGCCCACAGGCGGCCGCTCCCGAACGTGGGGTTCGGCCGCAGCCGTCTGCAGGCCCACAGGGGCGGTCTGCCGAACGTGGGGTTCGGCCGCAGCCGTCTGCAGGTCCACCACCACGACCTCGCGGCTGTCGGCGGAGGCCCCCCCGGGCGGGCTGCACAGAACTCGTGACTTCTGCAGTTCTCCTCCGCGTTGTGTGACGGATTCGTCGTGATCGGGCACACAACTCCGACGACGAGGACAGATCCGGAGGGTTGTGTGCAGGGCCGAAGCCTCGGGCCGCGGTCCCGGAGCACGGCGGGCTCCCCACGCCAGGCAAGCGGCCCCGAATCAGACACCGCCCGAGGCATCCGGCGCTCAATCAGACAGATCCGGCTCGATCCGGCCACCTCGGGCGCGTGCGCCGCTCCATGTGCCGCGTTCGTCCGTGAGCGGCGCCGCGCGGAGTCTGACTCGAGGCCCGATGCCTCCGCGCCTGTCTGACTCGACCCGCGTTGCCTCCCCGGGGCGAGCGACGTCGGAGGCCGAAGCCTCGGGGCGGGCCAGCGAGGTCGCTCGCTCACGACTCCGTCGGCGACGGCGTCCGCGGGCGGGCGCGCGGCGGACCCCGGCCTCGCGGCTGTCGGGGGAGGCGCCCCACGTCGGCCGGGCGAGGGCGGCCCCCGCCAGAGGCCGGCCCCCCGCCCCTCCTCGGCCAGTCGCGAAGCGCAGGCCGAGCGCCCGGTGCAGCGCCACCCCTGTCTCCATCTGGGGCCGCTGTCGCTGTGCAGGTGAGCTGCGCCGCCGGAGACGTCTGCCTACTTGCGCATCGTGCTCGCGCGGTAGAACCAGTAGCTCGCGATCACCGTGATCGAGATCGAGATGAACACCAGGCCCGACGCCAGCGTGAAGTCCGCCGCCACGTCCGTGCCCGTCGCGAAGATCTCCGCCAACCCCGCCAGCGCACCCAGCACCGCGATCACGAACAGCACGAACTCGATGCGGCGCGAGTTCCGCTCCGCCTTCAGGTGATGCCGATGCTCCACGTGGTGCTGGATGATCTCCAGCATCCGCCCAATCCGCTCCTCGTACACGCTCACGTTGCTCGTCGACAGCAGCGTGCGCAGGATGAAGCTCTCCCGAGGCGGGATGCTGAGCAGCTCGTCGCTGATGTCCAGCATCGCCTTCGACGTCGTCACGTTGATCTGCTGCAGCGCCTCGATGTCCAGGTGCTTCGCCTTCGCCCGGATGTTGTCCATCACATCCGACAGCCGCGACTCGTTCGCCGAGTACCGGCACACCGCCGACCCGATCTGGGCGACGTAGTACAGGTACCGGTAGATCGCAGCCTCGTCGATCGAGCCCGCGATCACGAGCCCCGCCGGTGAGACCGCCACCGAGTGCTCCCCGAAGTCCAGGAAGTTCTGGTAGACCGCCTGCCGCTCGGTCTCCCCGACCTCGCCCCCCTCCGGCTCCGCCATCATGATGCGCGCCGCCGTCTCCGACTTCCCAGGCCCCCCGTCGGGCACCAGCACCAGCGTCTTGAACTGCGCCGGCCGGCCCGACACGATGCGGTCCTCGGCCTCGAACACCTCGATGCGCCCGACCGCCTCCACCACGCTGTGGTAGGCAATCTGCTCGACGTAGACCGACGCGTACCGGAAGGCGTAGTGCAGCGCCCGGCCCGGCTCGGCGAACATCACGGCGTCCCGCATGTCCTTGCCACCCTGTGCACGGAGCGCCGGCAGGTCGTTGTCCTGCAACCCCGCGTAGATCAGCCAGAGCTGCCCCCGGCTGTGCCCCTGGCCGCGACCCCGCATGCCCGCATCG
>CAYMSU010000409.1:2906-5932 GCA_964393165.1 uncultured Enterobacteriaceae bacterium | reverse complement strand
GGCGGCCGTGCAGGTCCCGTGGTCGGGCGCTCGGGTCGAGGCCGCAGCCCCCACCCCGCGGCCGATCCCCGAGCGCACCACCTGTCGCGGCGAGGGGCTCGCCGTCGACGTGCAGGAGGCGATGAGCGATCTCGCGTGCGGCATGGAGGGCCTCGCCCAGTACCTCCCCGACCCCCGGCTGGCCCTGTGGTCGGTCGCCCGGCCCCCCGAGCTCGAGCCCTGGTGCCACGAGCAGTCCGGGGTGGCCTGCGTGCTCGCCGCGGGAGAGGTCGATCAGGCCGCCTACAACGAGGTCGACCTCACCGGGGGAGCCAAGCCGCTGCCGAGCCCCGGCCGCACGACCGTGCGCGCGGCGCTGCACTTCGAGCAGGGCAAGGCGCAGTGGCGCGAGGACGCGCTCAAGAAGCTCAAGAGCCTCGAGCGGTTCCTCGCCGGCCGCGAAGACCTCCTGCACGTGGTCATCGAGGGCCACAGCAGCCTCGAGGGGGAGCACGGCTTCAACTACGACCTGTCCAACCGGCGCGCGCTCGCCCTGCGCGACGAGCTCGTCGAGGCGGGCCTCGATCCCGCGCGCCTGAGCCTGCGGGGGATGGGCGAGGTCGCCCCGGTCGCCCTCGAGTCGAACCCGGAGTCCGACCGCGTGAACCGGCGCGTCGTGCTGCACATCTTCTACGACCCCCCCCAAGACGGCGAGAGCTAGCGCATGGTCTGGCTGGGCACGATGCTCTCGGTGTGGGTGGCGCCTCGCGACGCGGTCGCGGGGTCGCACCTGCTGGTCGACCCCTCCGGCGCCCCCTCGGCGGAGCTCGTCGCCGAGGTGGCCGCGGAGACGGGGCTCGCCCCCGCGGCGCTGCCGCCCCTCGATCTGCGGGGCGCGCTCGCCGAGGAGCCCCCGCGGGGCCTCGGGCCCACCGCCGCCCCCGTCGCGTCATGCACCGCGGAGCGGCGCGCGAGCATCGACGACGTGCGCGTCCACGTCCGGTCCGCGTCCGACGCGCTGCGCGCGCGGCAGCTCCACGAGGCCATGGCGAACGCCCGCGCGGCGACCGTCGCGTCGTGGTGCACGGGCGCGCTGCTCCCCCGGCCGCTCGTCGCGCAGGCCTACGCCGCCCGCGGGGTCGCCACCTGGCTGCTCGGGGCCGAGCCCCTCGGGCTGCAGGATCTCGACCTCGCCCTGCGCCTCGACCCGTCCCTGCGCGTCGATCCGTCCTGGCCCGGGGCCGCCGCGCAGGCCTTCGACCAGGCGTCCACCGGCACCGCGGAAGCGGCGCCCTCGTCGATCGACGTCTTTCCGCTGCCCGCGGGCAGTGCCCTGTGGGTCGACGGCGAGGTCGCCGCGCGGGGCCCCGACGGGCGGCTCGAGGTCGAGGGCGGGCTGCACCTGCTGCAGATCCAGTCGAACACCGGCGTCGAGGCGCTCGAGATGCTGGCCGAGGCCGGCGAGGAGCACGACGTGCTGCTACCGCAGCGGGTGCGGCCGGGCATGTCGCTGTCTGGCTGGGCGGCCACCGAGCGCGGGCGGCGCCGGCTCGGGGGCATGCTGCAGGCCGTGCTCGGCACGGGCGAAGACGTCTACGTCGTCCAGGGCGACGAGCTGTGGGTGCACCGCACGGGTACCGGCGTCTGGAGCCAGGTCGGCGAAGGCGAGGCCGAGCTGCCCACGGTCGACGCCGTCGGCACCACCCAGGGCTCGTCGCTCGGCACCGAGGGCTTCGAGGTCTTCGACCTCGAGGGCTACGAAGACGACGTGGAGGTCGTCGCGCGCGACGACCGCGCCCTCGCCCTGCAGCCCACGCCCGTGGTGGCCGACCGCCGGCCCCGCCGCAAGGTGCGCACCGGGCTCGTCGCCACCGGGCTCACGCTCGCGGTCCTCGGCGGGGGCGCGTCCGGCGGGATCTGGCTGTACGGGAACCAGCTGCTGTCCGAGTGCGAGCGCGAGCTCGACACGAGCGTGGTCCCGCGCCGGATCTGCCCCGACAACGAGCGGCCCTACAACCTCATGCGCACCGCGCTCCCCGCCGCCGAGGCGGTCGGCGGGGCCGGGCTCGGGCTCGCGCTGATCGGGCTCGTGTTCCGCAAGCGGGTCGACGAAGACGATCTGCTGGCGGTCCAGCCCCTTCTCGGCGCCGACGGGGCCGGGGTGCGGGTCACGCTCACGCTCACGCGCACGCGGTAGGCGCGATATCCCTACGCGGTAGATCGAGCGGAAGGAACCATGGGTCGCATCTTCGAAACCCGCAAAGCCACCATGTTCGCCCGCTGGGACAAGATGGCGAAGGCCTTCACCCGGGTGGGCAAGGACATCGAGATCGCCGTGCGGGCGGCAGGGCCGAATCCCGACAGCAACCCCCAGCTCCGGCGCGTCCTGCAGAACGCACGCGCCGTCAACATGCCGAAGGACAAGGTCGAGGCCGCCATCAAGCGGGCCTCGGGGGAGGGCGCGGAGGACTGGGACGAGGTCACCTACGAGGCCTACGCCCCCCACGGCATCGCCCTCATGGTGGTCACCGCCACCAACAACCCCACCCGCACCGTCGCCAACGTCCGGGCCGCGCTCAACAAGCTCGGCGGCAACCTCGCGTCGAGCGGGGCGGTGTCCTTCATGTTCGAGAAGATGGGGGTGTTCCGGCTGAACCCCGAGGGCCTCGACCCCGACGAGCTCGAGCTGCAGCTCATCGACTCCGGGCTGCAGGAGCTCGGCGAGGGCACCACCGACAATGGCGACCCCGTGATCGTCCTGCGCTGCGCGTTCTCCGACTTCGGGGAGCTGCAGTCGGGCATCGAGGAACACGGCCTCGAGGTCGTG
The DNA here is from genome assembly GCA_964393165.1 of uncultured Enterobacteriaceae bacterium. Classification (GTDB taxonomy): domain Bacteria; phylum Myxococcota_A; class UBA796; order UBA796; genus DRPG01. The sequence continues at coordinate 3,126 of CAYMSU010000409.1, read as the reverse complement.
TCGTCGGACTCCGAGTGGGTGCCGAGCGACCTGCTCGAGCTCGACGAGGAGCAGGCCACCGACGTGCTCAAGCTCGTGGACCGGCTCGAGCAGGACGACGACGTTCAGCAGGTCTTCCACAACCTCAAGTAGGCCGGTCAGGGATAGTAGGCCGCGTCAGGGGTTGGCCGCGTCAGGGGGAGGCCGCGTCAGAGCGGCCCCCGCAGCGGGTAGTTCAGCC
>CAYMSU010000409.1:0-2806 GCA_964393165.1 uncultured Enterobacteriaceae bacterium | reverse complement strand
GGCCGCGTCAGGGGGAGGCCGCGTCAGAGCGGCCCCCGCAGCGGGTAGTTCAGCCAGCGGCAGTCGAGCCCGCCGTTCACCACCGGGATCCGGCGGCTCGCGCGCATCTGCAGCAGCGGCGTGAGCGCCGGATCGCCGGAGAGCACCCACGCGTGCCCCGGCCCCTGGGCGCGCAGGAACTCGCCCAGCCGCCGCCAGCTCTCCTCGAGGTCGTCGCCCTCGCCGAGCCGGATTCCGTAGGGCGGGTTCACCACGAACGTGGCCGTGGGTGGGGGCGCGAAGTCCAGGACGTCGCCGCACGACCACGTGATCGCGTCCTCCACCTCGGCTCGTACCGCGCTGTCGCGCGCGATCGCCAGCGCGCCCTCGTGGTGATCGTGGCCGAGCAGCGGGGGCAGCTGCGCCTTCCCAGCCGCCCAGCGGGCCTCCGCCTCCTGCAGCAGCGACCCCCACAGCGCCTCGTCGAAGTCGGGCCAGCGCTCCAGCGCGAACCGCCGCCGCAGGCCCGGCGCGCGATCCCCCGCCAGGTGGGCCGCCTCGATCACCAGCGTGCCCGAGCCGCACATCGGATCGGCCAGGGCCGACCTGCGGTCCCAGCCCGTGAGCTGAACGAGGCCGGCCCCCAGGGCCTCGTTGACCGGGGATCGCACCTGCACGGGGCGCCATCCTCGCCGGTGCAGGCTGTCCCCCGCCAGATCCCGCGACAGCGTGGCGACGCGGTCGCGCACCACGATCTTGAGCGGCAGATCCGGGTCGTCGCGGTCGACGTCGGGGCGGGCCCCCGTCTCGTCGCGCAGCTGGTCGACCACGGCGTCCTTGATCCGCAGCGCGGCGTAGTGGGAGTGGCGCACGTGCCGCCCCGTCACCGCCGAGAAAACCGTGAGCGTCTGCCCCGGGGCCAGGTACTTCGACCACCTGAGCCGCTGCGCCATCGGGTAGAGGTCGTCGGGCTGCTGGATGCGGGCGCGCGCCAGCTCCTCGAGCACGCGCACCGCCACCCGCGACCACAGGGCCAGGTGGTACCCCACGCGCCGCTCGCCCTGAAACGACACCCCGCCCCGGTCTTCGCGGATCCGGCTTCCTCCGGCCGTGCGGACCTCGTCGGCCAGCAGGCCCTCGAGGCCCGGGGAGCACGGCGCGAAGTACCAGCTCAGCTTTCCCACGCCGCCCCTTTATGCGGCCCTGGTAGGCTTGACCGGCCGAGGTGTGTCGGCAGGCCGAGGTGTGTATGTGGCGTGGGATCTGTTGTGCTTCGCTCGCGGGCTGTGCGCTCGAGAGCACGCTGGGAACCGAGCCGGTGGAGGCGCCGGAGAGCTTTCCCGAGGCGCCCGAGGTCGTCTCCGAGCCCGTCGACTCCGGGGCGCCGCCCCCCGAGGTCCGGGTGTACGCGCTGTACGAGCGCGTCGTCGAGGAGGTCGAGAACCCGAGCCCGCTCGAGTCGGGCACCGCCGACGGGCTCACCCACGCCGTCAAGCGGCTCGTGTGGCAGGTCGGGGCCAGCACCTACCAGGAGCAGCTCTGTGCCACCTGGGGCAACAAGGTCTTCGGCACCACCTGGTCCTTCGTGGCCGACTTCGCCGAGCAGCGCGGGATCCTCGATCGCGTCGCGACGATCACCGACGACCAGTTCGTGGCCGGCCCCTACCTCGACCTGCTCGGTACCGACGTCCAGTCCGGGCCCCTGCCCGTCCAGACCGACGATCCCGGGGTGGTCGACAGCGACGGCGACGGGCTGCCCGGGGTCACCCTGTTCATCGCCAACGACACCCTCGGCAGCGGCGAGCTCTACGTCGCGCAGCGCTCCACGACCACCCTCACGGGCACCTGGCGCGACAGCTTCCACGCGTCCGGATCGATCGCGGCCGAGGCGGAGACCAGCAACCTCGACGCGACGACCTGGTGGCTCAACCTCGAGGGCCCGCCCAACACGCCCCGTCCCGAGAAGAACTTCTTCAACGTGGTGCGCATCGACGAAGCGCTCGACTGCGAGGGCATCTACCTGCAGCGCGAGGAGCTCGGGCTGCTGGTCGAGCCCTGATCAGCGCGCGGCGGTTCGGACCACCGGGGCGGGCACGTCGGGGTAGAGCGCGAGCCGATCGAGGCGGCCGTCGGCGTTCGTGTCGAGGAAGATCGGGCGCTCGATGACCAGCCGCGGCCCCTCGATCGCCGAGGCGCGCACGCCCGAGGCCGTGTCCACGAGGTCGACCCAGCCGTCGTCGTCGAGGTCGAACAGCAGGACCACGAAGTCGTCCCCCTTCTGGGTGCGCTCGAGCTCCGCCACGGTGTTCCAGGCCTCGTCTGCGCTCGCGGCATCGAGGCGGACGGTCTCGAGCGGCTTGCCGAGCACCGAGTCGAGCTTGATCTCGATGTCCACGAGGGCGCGCGCGCTCAGCTCGACGAGCGGCTGGGGCGCCAACGCGATCTCGTAGCTCACATCCGTCGCGGTCGGGGGCGCTGCCGTCGCCAGGCCACTGGCCAAGAACCAAAGGACTTCCATGTCTCCTCCTTCGCCACTCCTCGGATCGCGAGGCGGAGTCCCACAGCACCACTCGCCTTGCCCTCGGTCCGCCCACGGCGAGACAGGGCGGGTAGGGCCCACAATCAGGCGTAGACCGAGTCGGTTGCGAGGCGGTGTCGCACGTGGCGAGTCGGCGCTGCCCCCTCTGTGAGACAGGAGTGGCGCTGCTCCTTGCGCTCGGTCCGCGCTTCGCGACGGCCCGAGGGGGGCCGGGGGGCCATCGCCTCCGGGGGCCTCCCCTCGGCGGAACGGTCTGACCGTCGAAGAGCGATCGCAGGCCAGCGGTTG
>CAYMSU010000408.1:0-5956 GCA_964393165.1 uncultured Enterobacteriaceae bacterium | reverse complement strand
CCAGTGGAATACGCCAGCGGCGGAGGACGTGGTGATCGACACCGAGCGATTCGAGCAGGTCGAGGTCGACTCGAGCGAGGCGCTGTGGGCTTGGCTCGGGGCGCGGCACACCCAGCCGGAGAGTGTCTGGCTCGTCACCTACAAGAAGATCGTGCCGGAGCGCTACGTCTCTCGAGAGGACGTCCTGGACGCACTGATCGCCCACGGGTGGATCGACGGGATCCGACGCAAGCTCGACGACCAGCGGACCATGCAGCTCGTCGGGCCACGCCGCGAGCAGGTGTGGGCGGCCAGCTACAAGTCTCGGGCCGCCCGCCTGGAGGCCGAGGGGCGCATGCAGCCCGCAGGGCGAGCGAGCATCGAGCGCGCGAAGGCCGGGGGAGCATGGCACGCCTCGGACCCGATCGACGAGCTGGTCGTGCCCGACGACCTCGCCGCAGCACTGGCGCGCGACCCGGTCGCCGATGGGTTCTTCCGGACGGCGGCCCCGTCCTATCGCCGCAACGTCCTGCGCTGGATCGCCAAGGCCAAACGCGCACCGACGCGGGAGAAGCGGGTCGGTGCGACGGTGGCCGCCTCGTGCCGGCGCGAGAAGGTGCCCCAGCTGTAGGGCGCCGAGGAAGCACCTCGCGCGCGCGAGCGCGGGGGCTTCGTGCCCGAGCTGGAGGTTGCCCTCATCCGGCGAGTCGGGGCAACACGATGGCCACGACCGCGCCCCCCTCCTCGCCATCCCGCAGCTCCAGCCGCCCCCCGAACCGCCGCGCCGCGGCCTCTGCGATCGCCAGACCCAGGCCGAAGCCTTGCTCGGCCATGCCGTCGCCGCGGACCCCTCGCTCCGCAGCGCGCCCGGAGAGCTTGCCCAGACCAGGTCCATCGTCGCGGACCTCGAGGCGCACCTCGTCGCCGTCGGCGAACAGCAGCACGACCACGTGCCCGCGGGCGAAGCGCAGGGCGTTCTGCACCAGGTTGCTCACCGCCCGCTCCAGGGCGACCGACTCGGCCAGGGCGTGCAGAGACTCGTCGGGCAGCGCGGTGTCGAAGGCGAGCCCTCGATCGCGGGCCAGCGGGGCGAAGCGATGCTCGACGCGCGCGACGAGCTCGTCCAGGGCCACCAGGCCCACGTCCTGTTCCTCCTCTCCCCCGAGCAGGGCCTCGAAGTTGCGGGTCATGCCCTCCAGAAACGCCAGCTCCGCGCGGATGGTCGTCGCCGAGGGAGAGGCGGGCAGGCTGGAGGAGGACAGCTGGAGCGTGGCGAGCGGGGTGCGCAGGTCGTGGGCGAGATCGGTCAGGGCACGCCGGAGCAGGTCATCGCGATGCTCCAGGCGCCCGAGGCGCTCTCGGGCGGACGCCGAGGCCGCATCGAAGGCGGTGGCGACCTCGCCGAGCTCGTCGGCCGAGCCGTCGCTCACGGAGCCGTGAAAGTCGCTCTGGACGACGGTCCGCATGGCCCGGGCCAGGCCACGGATGCGCCGGACGAGGGGCAGCGCGGTCACGAGGACCAGGACCACCCCGGCCAGCAGCGCCAGGCTGATCCGTCCGACGACGAGCATCGCGACCTGGGTCGAGGAGGCCTCGAGGAGCGGGAAGGCCGAGCGTTGGACGAACAGGACCCCTCCGCAGCCCGGCGACGGAGTGGCGTAGAGCGCCGCGCGCGCGTCCGCGACGGCCCGGGGCTCGAAGGTCCCGACCGCGGGCAGGGAGACACGGGCGACCGGGGCTCCGTCCCCGACGACCGCGCCCTGCGCGTCCACCGGCCACGCCGTCCACCAGTCGCCGTCGCCGGACCACGGGCCGGGGCGCTCCGTACACGCGTCGAGCGCGCCGGACTGCTCCAGGCCCCGGGTGAGCTGCCGGGCGACCTCGACCCGCATCGTCGAGGACATGGCGGCCTGGATTGCCAGCGCTCCGACGAACTGCAGGCCGAGCACCACGCCGGCGGCGATCGCGACCGTACGCGGGAGGCCGCTCACGAGGCCTCCCCCGGGCTCAGGCGATAGCCGATGCCCCACACGGTCTGGAGGCGCTCGGCATCGGGACCGAGCTTCCGACGCAGGCGCGACACGTGGGCCTGGAGCGCGGACTCGTGCGCGTCTTCGACCTCGAGCACGGCGTCGCTGAGCTGGGCGCGGCGGACCGGCCGATCCAGGCGCTCGGCCAGATACTCGAGGATGGCGTATTCGGTCGGCGTCAGCGCAATGGCCTCGTCGCCGCGGGACAGCCGCCGGGCGTCGAGGTTGAGCACGCAGCTGCCCAGACGCAGGGTACGGGACACCGGAGGGGCCTGGCCCCCGCTCCGCCGGAGCACGGCGCGGAGGCGGGCCAGCACTTCCTCAGCCCAGAAGGGCTTGGTCACGTAGTCGTCCGCGCCGAGATCCAGCGCCTTGACCTTGTCGGCGCCGCGCACCCGCGCGGTGAGCACGACGACGGGCACGCGGGAGCCGGTCCCGCGCAGCTCCCGGAGCAGGTCGAGGCCCGAGCCGTCCGGGAGGCCGAGATCCAGCAGGATGGCGTCCCAGTCGTGCTCGAGGTGCTGACGCCCGCGGTAGGCGTCCCGGGCCCAGGAGAGGGTCCACCCGGCGCCGCGAAGCTCGGCGCAGAGCGCCTCGCCCAGCCGCCTGTCGTCTTCGATGACCAGCAGTCGTCCCATGCCGTGAGCCTAGCCCGGGTTCCTTGCAGAACCCTGATGGCCGCCACCTCCGGCGTCATCAGGGGGTCGTCGGTCCGTCGTCGATGCGCCCGTTCAGGTCGTACCGACTAAGGAAGCTCCAGATCTCCTCCGCCATGTCGATGTCGCTGTCGGACCCGGGCCACACGTGTCCGCCACCGTTGATCCGCAGGTGCTCGACGTCGACGCCCGTCTCGCCGCCTGCGTACACGAGGTGGTCCACGGTGGTGCCGTTGTCCGGGGAGGTGTCGGGCCGGGCGCTGACCTCCGGCGTGGGGTTGGCGCCGTTGAAGTCGATCCACCACGCGAGGGCGGCCTGCGACGCGGCGTAGTCGATCTGAGCATCCGCGGTGCCGTGGGTCTGCAACACCGGCACGCGACGGGCCGGCGCGCAGCCAGCGGTCATGTCGGGCGTCATCACGCCCGACACAGGTGCGATTGCGGCGAGCTCCGGGCCGGAGCTGCAGACGAGATCGAAGGCCAGGAATCCGCCCTGGGACATGCCTGTCGCGTAGACCCGGTCCGCGTCGATGGAGTAGGTCGCAGACAGCTCCGCGATCAGCGCAGTGATGAACGCGAAGTCATCGGCCCCGTTGTCGATCGGGAACCCGGTCACGGTCCAGACGCCCCCGACGGCTTGCGGCGTCACCAGGATGAAGCCCTCGCGCTCCGCGATCGCGTCGAACTGGCTGTCGGCGAGCTGCTGCTCGGCGGTGCTCTGCAGCGCGTGCAGGTTGAACAGGAGCGGGACCGGCTCGTCGTCGACGTAGCTCTCGGGGATGGTCACCAGGTACTGGCGCTCGACACCGTCCACGACGATCATGGGGGTGATCACCGGGGCGGTGGTGTCGGCCGGGCCCGTCGTCCCGGTCGGGTCGGTCGGGTCGGCCGGGTCGGCGCCACAAGCCACCAGCTGCGAGGTCAACCACAGCGCCAGGCTGGTCGACACGAGGGCTTCGTTCTTCATCGGTTCCTCCTCAGGGGGCCACCGGGGTGGCGGCTCCGGCCTCCTCCGGGAGGCCTGGATCGAAGCTAGGTCGACGACCTTGCGAAACCCTGATTGAGGCTGACCATCGAGCCTGATGCGCACGAACGCCAGTGTCATCAGGGCTTCGCAAGATCTGCCCCCTACGAGGAGGTCATCCCATCAAGGAGATCACGTGACAGACCACCTTCCCTTGCGGACCACCGCCCACGCCGCCCTCCTCGTCATGGCCGTGTCCACCGGCTGCGGCGACGCGTCGGACGACACCGACGACCTCGGTGGCTCCGACGTGACCGACGACACCGGCGAGGCCGTGTTCCAGGAGCTCTACGACCAGGGCATGGACCGCTACGTCGGCCAGTTCCGCCCCGACGCGACCGAGGAGACGACGGGGGGCATCTCCACGCACACGTTCCGTGGCGAGGACGGCCCTGTCTGCTACACGGGCGAGCCCTTCCACATGTCCACCCGGGACGGCGCGAGCGATGCGCTGATGGTGTTCCTCCAGGGTGGAGGCGCCTGCGGCCCCACAGGCTGCGAGGCCACGGAGGGCTGGCCCCTCGGCATCCCCGGCCCGCTACAGCGGGCGGGCATCCTCAATGCCGGCGACGCGACCAATCCGGTGGCCGACTTCGACCTGGCGTACCTGCCCTACTGCGACGGCTCCCTGTGGAGCGGAGACGCCGACGTGGACGACGACGGCGACGGCACCATCGACTACCGCTTCCGAGGCCTCCTGAACCTGACGGCCTCGCTCGACGTCGTTGCCGAGACCTACCCGTCCCCCAGCCGGATCCTGCTGATCGGCAACAGCGCGGGGGGCTTCGGCGTGCACCACGCCCTGCCCATCCTGCGCGTCCACTACCCGGACGTCGCGATCGACCTGGTCAACGACTCCGGCGTCGGCATCACGGTGCCCGGGGGCCAGGCGACGCTCAACGACTACTGGGGTGCCTGGGAGGTCTACCCGGAGCGCTGCAGCGACTGCATCGGAGCGGACGGAAACCTCACGGGCTTTCACCGCTACCAGCTCGACCAGGATCCCGACCTTCGGATGGGCTTCATGAGCACCAAGCGGGACGGCGTGGTGCTGGAGCGCCTGCCGATGACCCCGGAGGCCTGGGAAGCCGAGCTCCTCGCCTCCGTGGACGAGCTGGAGCAGGCCCACCCCGACCGCTTCCGGAGCTTCATCGCCGACGGCGACGGTCACACCTTCGTCATCCGCGACTTCGACCGCGAGGTCGGCGGCACGACGCCCCGCGCCTGGATCGGGGATCTGCTCGACGGCGGCGACTGGGTGTCGGTGGCGGACTGACCCTTGGAAGGCCGAGAGCCCACGCTCGCGCTGGGTTCCCTGGGCTGACTTGCTGGCGCGCGTGTCCGGTGTCCTGGCGGGGTCGGGCGCAGGCCGATGGACTCGTAGTAGCGCACGGCGGACGCCGCGAGCCCGGTCTGTCGGGCGACCGTGGGCCGTGGCGAAGGGTGCGGTTTGCCGACCTCGCGGCCCTGGCGGAGGTCCACTGAGGAAGGCATGGACTAAGGCCGGTACGTGGTGAGGCGGAGGAGACATGGCGCGGAGTCAGAGGTTCGACTTCCAGCGCCACCCCGACGTCGCCGACGCTGACGGCACGCGCCCGAGGCTGCGCCCGGCCGCCGACAGGCGGCCCGCCGAGGTCATGCGGTGGGCGATCTTCCGCCCTAGGTCGAACCTGCGGTTTCGTACTGCGTGCAGGGTGGATCCAACCCACACCGGTCGAATCGCCTCGCGAGCACGCACCCACCCCAACCGACACACGTCGGTCGGTAGGGTCGTACCCTCACCCCCATGACCTCAGACGTGCACGGTGGATCGGGTGCACGCAGACCCAAGGCGATCGATCCCTCTGAGCTGGTCCTGGCGAGCGCGTGCCCCCATCGACCGGCAACCGATCGGTGGACAGGTTGCGCGCGTGCCCCCACCAACCCGCACCCGTCAGTCGGACAGGGCGTACCCAGGACCCCCTGACCTGTCGCATGCAAGTCGATCAGGTCGCGCGCGGACCCCTACCGACCGACAAGGGTCGGTTGGTAGGGGCGCACGTAGACCCCCACCGTTCGACCTCAGTCGGTCGGTGCAGGTACACCCTCGACCGATCCACTCGACAGACGATCGTTGGATCCTTCCCGCGCGCGGTGGCCGACACTGGTCCGCCGGAGAGGGCGAGACCCGCCAGGACGCCGCTCCCTCCGCCCCCGCGGCGAGTCGCCACGGGGTGCGGCGCTCCCCTGCCCCGATCCCGCAAGGTGCCCGGGACCCTGCGCGCTGG
>CAYMSU010000407.1:0-6016 GCA_964393165.1 uncultured Enterobacteriaceae bacterium | reverse complement strand
GAGCCCGGGCGGCGGCGGCGGCCCGGGTGCGGGCCGCGGATCGGCTCGCCGCCGAGGGGGAGGTCACCGCGACGTGCGCGTCCCTGCAGGCGCTGCTCGGGCTCACGGTCGACGGGGCCTGCGCGCTCACCCCGGTGCCGGCGTGGCCGCCGCCGGCGGAGGCCGAGGGCGCCCACCCCGCGCTGGTGGCCGCCGAGGAGGCGGTGCGCGCGGCCCGGGCGGCGCGCACGGGCAGCCTGCTCACGTCGGGGCCCGCGGTGTCCGCCACCGCGCGGGCGGCGCAGGTGGCCGGCTCCGCGACGGTGGGCGACCAGGCGCCGCGGGACCTCGACGGCCTGTCGCTGTCGGCCGGCGTGCAGGTGGACGTCCCCTTCTTCGGCAGCGGCGCGAACGCGGCCCGGGTGCGCGACGCGTCGGCCACCCGCGACGCGGCCGAGGTCGCCCTCGAGGAGCAGCGGCGGGCGCTCGACGTGGGGCGCATCAGCGCGGAGGCCCGGCACCGGAGCGCGCGGGCGGCGCTTCAGGCCCGGGACGGCGCCGCGGAGGCCGCCGAGGAGGCGCTGGCGCTGGTCGACGGCCGCTACCGGCAGGGGCTCGACGACCTGGAGGCGCTGCTGTCGGCCCGCGCCGCCCGCGACGAGGCCTGGCTCGCGCGGGTGGCCGCCCGCCGGGACCTCGCCCAGGCCACGGCCGAGCTGGAGGCGGTGCGCGGGGTCCATCGCTGAGCCGCAGCCGCCTGCGATATAGGGCAGGGCCGGATCATGCTGGAGGCATGGCGATGACCTTCGACGAGCTCGACGAAACCCTCCGCACACGACTGGAGCAGCTCGCGTTCGACGCGGGGTGTGCCTGGATCGAGGAGTTTCGGGAGGAGCGCGGGCGCGACCCCGAGCCCGAGGAGTGCGACGAGGAGGCGGCGGCCACCGCAGAGAAGCTCTCCCCGCAGGTGCTGCGGCTGATGGAGGAGCGGGGGGTCTCCGTCGAGGCCCCGCTGGTGCAGTCGGTCCGGCGCACGCTCCGGGAGCAGTTCGTCGAGGCGCTCGACGTCTGAGCGTGCGCCCCCTGGTTCACCTGCTGTTCTTGCTCTCGGGGGCCGCGGGGCTCGTCTACCAGGTCGCGCTAGCTAGCCCCTGAACCAAGCGCAAGCGCTTGGTTCGGGCCTAGAAGCTCGCCTCGCGCGTGCCGTCCGCCGCATCCCAGAACAGGCGGAGGTCGGCGCCCGCCGGCTTGGCGCGCCAGGCGCGCCAGTGGGCCTGCAGCGCGGCCGCCGCCGCCCGGATCGTCGCCTCGGGCGTGCCCGGCACGCTCACCCGGATCCGCAGGCCCCCCCGGCGGTGCTGCGGGCGCGGCCACGGCCGCACCTCGCCCCCGTCGGCGGCCAGCCGGGAGACCCAGGCCGCCGCCTGCCCGCACAGCCACCCGTAGAGCGCCTCGCGATCCGCAGCCGCCTCCGCCCGCAGGTCGACGACCATCGCCGGCACGCCCTCGCCAGGGGGCAGGGCCGCCGCGAGCACGCGCCGCCAGGCCCCGTCCCAGCCCAGCAGCAGGGCCCGCTCGAGCTCGCCGCGCACGAGGTCGGCGACCGCCGGCAGCGAAGCCCGTGAGGCGCCCCCGTCGGGCCCGAGCAGCCGCTCCCAGAGGTGGAGCAGCCAGCCCTCGGGGGTGTCGTCCTCCGGCGGCCCCGCGGCCGCCGCGGCCGCCGCCCACGCGCGCTCCCCGGGGAACCCCCACGCCGCCGCGCCCACCTGGCGGGCCGCAGCCCAGGCGAGCAACGCCTGCAGCGCGGGCACGAAGCGGGGATGGTCGGCGGCCGAGGCCGCGAGCGCCGGCTCGGGACCGGGCACGCCGGGGGCCAGGAACAAGGCGCGGACCCCGCGGGGCAGGCCCTCGTCCTGCGTCGTGAACACCAGGCGAGGCCCCTCGCGGTCGACGAGGCGGCCGCCCACCGCGGCCTGCCAGCGCAGCCGGGCCCCCGGCGGATCGTCTTCGCGGACCACCAGCCGGAGGTCGGACTCGGGCAGCGCTGCGCCGAGCGCCCAGGCGCCGACCACCGCGGCCTCCCCCGCCGGCGGCGGGCCCGCCCAGCCCGCGCGGGGCGCTCGAGGGGCGATGCCCGCGAGGCGCAGCTGGTCGCCGAGCCCCGACCACCCGGGGACCCCCGCAGCGGGCGCGCCGAGCGCGATCGACTCGCGCACCTCCATCGGCCCCGCACCGTCGCGCGCCCACAGCTGCACCCGATCGATCGCGAGCGCGCGCGGAAGGTGCCGCTGCAGGGCCGCCTCGACCGCCGCGCGCTCGACGTCGGCGTCGAGCGCGATCCGCGCGAGGGTCACGTGGGGCCGGAACGCGGGGAGGGGGTCGGGCTCGGCCCAGGGTCCCCCCTGCAGCGACGCGCGGAGCGCCTTCAGCGCCGCGTCGCCGGCGGGATCGGGGCACGCCACCGCCAGCCACTGGCCCGCGCCGCGCTGCGTGAACCGATCGAGGCGATCGAGCAGCACGGCGAAGGGAGGCTGCTCCCGCAGCGCCTCGGCGGCCCGCGGCAGGTAGGCGGTGAGCGCCGCGCGGTCGACGGGGCCATGCCACAGGGTGAGGTGGGCCCGCCACCGCCACCGGTTCGGATCGAGCCGACGGCGCAGGGGCTCCCACTCGGCCGCGAGCGCCGGCGGGACCGGGACCACGAGCGCGGCCACCGGCTGGTCGGGGCCGATCGAGGCCGGGACCTCGAGGTCGGCCACGATGCCGTGGTGATCGGAGGGCGGCAGCGGCCCGGGATCGACCCCCCACAAGCGCGCGGCGCGCGGCCGGAGCCCCCTCACCAGCACCCGATCGAGGCGCCGACGTCGTCCCGACCGGGTGACCGCCCGGGCCAGCGCGTTGACCTCGGGATCCCAGGTGTAGCCGCGGTCGTCGGGCCGAGCCTCGCGCCAGACGTCGCGCAGCGGCAGATCCAGCGGCTCGTCCTGGTTCACGTCGCCGAGCAGCAGCACCCGCGGGGCGTCGCCGAGCAGCCCCCGCAGCCGCTCGACCTGCCGCGCACGCCGCTCCCGGGCATCGGCGTGCCGGTCCGAGGACAGGTGGACGACGGCCACCCGCAGCAGCTCGGGCCCGAGCTCCACGTCGGCGACGAGGTGGCGCTTGTCCTCCCCGAGCATGTGCACCGCGCTCGCCCGGATCGGCAGGCGGGAGAGCAGGACCTGGCCGTAGGGCTGCACCGTGGCGGCCTCGGGGCCGTCGGTGAGCTGGTACTGACCGGTGATCCAGGGAACCTCGAGGAGCGTGCGCAGCAGGGGCGCCTCGACCTCCTGCAAGCCCACGAGGTCGGCGTCGGCCTTCCACAGGAGCTCGAGCAGGCGGGGGATCCGCTCCCGCGTGCGCACGATCTCCTGGTCGTAGCGGTCGAACAGCACGTTCCAGGTCAGCACGCGGAGGCTGCGGGGCCCCATCCCCCCGTCGGGGGCGACGGGCGGCGCCGGCCCCTCCCGCGGGGAGATCCGCTCGCCTGGCGTGAGCCCGCTGCCCAGCACCCGGTCGATGCGCCGGGCGCGGTCCCAGATCACCCGGCCCCCGAGCCGGAACGCCAAGATCCGTGAGAAAGGAATCGGCCCCTCGGGATCGAAGTCGGCGAAGGGGATCCGCTGGTCGACGTCCCGCCGGTCCCGGATCTCGATCTCGACGTCGGCCAGCGCGACGTCACCCCCCCAGCGGAGGCGATGGTAGATGTCCTGGGCGGGTCTCAGCGTCGGCATGGCTTCCTGCGCGTCTCCACCCGTGGCGCACCCTCGACGCAATGGCCCGGAGCTCCCGAGGATGCAAGTAGGCCGGGTAGAGCACCAGCATGCCCCACGGGAAGATCCCGAGGTTCATGGTGACCGCAATCCCGAAGTGAAAGAAGGCCCCGACCCCGATCCAGACCCAGTGCAGGTGGTAGCGCGCCATCGCCCGCCGGAGCCCCCCCAGCCGATCCCCCGGGAGGGGGAAATAGTGGAGCAGGACCACCGGGTAGGTGACCTGGAAGAACATCGTGACCGCGGTGGAGACCTGCGTGAACAAATACAGCGGCTGGCTCTTCAGCCAGTGGAACGGGAACCGGGCGTAGGTCCAGTCGTTGAGGATGACGTAGAGCGCCGAGTAGCCCCCCCAGGGCCACCAGTGCACCGCGTACTTCTGCACCCCGGCGGTGAAGTACATGACGACGAGCTGGAGCACCAGCAGGTAGCGGGGCCACGCCGGCACGTCCTCGCCGCTCCCCGCGAGGCGACCCGTCCGCCACCAGGCATCGACCGACCAGATCGCCCCGCTGCGCGCGAACACCAGGATCATCATCGCGTTGCGGAGCAGCATGTCGATCGCGCGGTCACCGTGCGGGAGGATCAGCGCGGTCTGGGCGTACAGGAGCAGGAGCGCGAGCGCGCTGACGGGGGTGGCGAGGCCGATCAGCAGGCACACGCTCGCCACGATGCAGAGCGCGTGGAGCGCGAAGGCGGACGCGGGGGTGCCGCCGAACAGCGCGATCCACCACGGCTCCTGGGACCACCGGGGGGTCGCGAGGCCCCCGTGGTCGGCGGTGACGAAGACCACGTCGACCAGGTCGTAGGCGGCGATGGTGAGGAGCTCGGACAGGATCACGGTGGCGAGCCCGATCCGCACGATCGCCATCACGGTGGGGGCCTCGCGCCGGTCCCACAGGTCGATCCACCACCGGATCATGGGCCGCGCCTGCGCTCGACGGCGTGCAGGATCTCGACCTCGGGGTCGTCGGGCACCCCGTAGGGCGTGGTGTGGGTGCGCACGCCGCGCAGCTCGACCCAGTCGACGTCGGGCAGCTCGTCGAAGATCTCGCCGCTGACCCAGTCGGCGAACCGCAAGAACGTGGCCCGGGGGCGGACCGAGTGGCGGCCGTGATCCCAGACCCCGCGGACGCGCCGGAACCGGACCACCGGCGCCCGCCAGGCCGCGTGGGCGTCGAGCTGGCGGTACAGCAGCTCGGGCTCGGCGTCGTCCCCGCGGCGCACCCAGATCTCGAGGCGCACCGGGTGGGTGTCGGGGTTGGCGAACAGCCCCCACCCCTGGCCGGTGCCGGTGACCCGCATCCAGGGCCGGAACGGAGCCTTGGCGGCGCGGTGGGCCCCCCCGATGACGCCCGTGACGCGGCGGACCTGCTCGCCGAGCTCCTGGGGGGTGATCGCGTAGCCCCACGACGTGAGGCGCTTGGCCCAGATCCGGACCTCGTTCCGCGAGACGGGGCTGCGGAGATCGGCCTTGGTCACGACGTGGGGCACGGGCGCGGCGTAGACGCCGTGCACGAGGATCACGACCGCCAGCACGGCGGCGCGAACTCGGGAGCGGAGCGGCGCGGGCTCAGGCGACGACACGTCGCGCGACCCTAGCAGACCTCACCGAGACGCGCTCGCTCGAGGCAGGCTGCCGGGCAGGCCGAGGTACCCGAGCGGCAGGAGCGGGAAGCGGAGCCGGAGCTCCACGAGGACCTCCTCGACGCCGACGGCATCAGACTGCACGGCGGCCAGCACCCCCCGGGCGGCCCACCAGTCGGGCGACGTGGGGACCGGCTGCCCGAGCAAGAGCGCGCTCGCGAACAGCGGGTCGCCCTCGAGGGCGTGGTGGACGGCCCGCAGGGCGCGCACGGACACCGAGCCGGGGTAGCGCTCGTCGTACGACGCGGGCACCTCGGGCACCGGGGTGCCGTGTACGAGGGCGCGCACGAGCTGCAGGGCGGGCTGGTCGGGGCGCTCGGCGGTCAGCGCCTCGATCAGCTCGACCGGCTCGTCGGCCCGCGAGATCCCCCGCCACGCGCCGAGGGCGGTCGCCAGCGGGGCCTCCAGGGGCAGGCGCGCGAGCTCGGCCGCCAGGGCGCGGGCCCGCTCGGGATCGCCCGCCCAGGCGCGCTCCACGAGCCCGACGAGCGTGCGGTGCTCCTCGGGGATGGCCGCTGCGCCGAGCGCCTCGGCGGTGAGGCGGGCGAGCTCCGGGGAGGGAACCCCGAGCCGGGCGACGGCAC
>CAYMSU010000406.1:0-6040 GCA_964393165.1 uncultured Enterobacteriaceae bacterium | reverse complement strand
ACCTGTGTCCGCCAGGGAGACACGACTCGAGGGATGGTTTCGCATCCCGCGACCTCTGTCCGAAACGCGGCCGTGGGCCGCGCGGGCCGGCCGGACCTCCGCCGTCGTGCTCGCGAGCACTCGCGGCGGGGAACGTTCGGCCGCCGATGTTCGGAGATCCGGCCGCGAACGTGCGCGGCGGGGAACCTTCGGCCGCCGATGTTGGGAGATCCGGCCGCGAACGTGTGCGCCAGGGAACGTTCGGCCGCCGATGCCTCCGCTCGCCGGACACAACTCCGGACATGGGCGATCCGCCCCCGACATGTGTCCGCCTGACGGACACCACCCCGAGGATGACGCGCCCTCCCGGGACCTGTGTCCGCCAGGGAGACACGACTCGAGGGATGGTTTCGCATCCCGCGACCTGTGTCCGGGAGACCGGGTTCCCCAGCACCTGGCGCGGGGCCTGCGCAAGCGGGAGCTGGCAGCCTCCCCGCGAGCACGCGTGCCGGCGGCGCGTCGATCCGGGACGGCGACAGGCCCCGGGCGCGGTGCCCCCAACCACCGGGCGTGGGTGCGCCCTCCCCGCCTCACCCCCCGGGTTTCGCAGGCTTGCCAGGATGGCATGGCCAGAGGCAGACCTCGGGTCTCGTCCCCGTCGCGTTCCGCGTGCCGCGCCAGACCCGAGGTCTGGCCCCCGGGCCCAAAATCCTGCGCCGCGGAGACCCGAGGTCTCGATCCGCATCCCGATCGCGCGCCCCGACCAGACCTGAGGTCTCGTCCCCGACCCCGAAACGGCGCTCGACCAGACCCGAGGTCCCAAAAACTGACCGCTTCGAGGCCGACGCCAGACCTCAGGTCGGGTCCGCCGGCCGAGAACGCCCTCGCGGCAGACCTCAGGTCGGGTCCGCCGGCCGAGAACGCCCTCGCGCCAGACCTCAGGTCGGGTCCGCCGGCCGAGAACGCCCTCGCGGCAGACCTCAGGTCGGGTCCGCCGGCCGAGGACGCCCTCGCGGCAGACCGCGGGTCGGGCCGTCCACGCCTCCGGCGAAGCGCAGGACGAGCCGTGCCGAACGGCCTGCAGGGCAGCCGGCCGGCCGCCCAGCCGAGGGTCTGGTCACGGGTGCGCGGTGCCCCCCGGCCCCCCTCGGACCGTCGCGCAGCGCGGGCCGAGCGCCCGGTGCAGCGCCACCCCTGTCTACTGGATCGGGATCTCGCAGGACTCGAGGTCGATGCTCGGGTCGCGCGTGCGGGCTGCCGTGCCTTCCAAGAGAGCCTCCGGGTCGTGGCCCAGGACCCAGCAGTCCCCCTGGTCGCCGACGTGATCGAGCGTGGCCACCGCGTAGGTGACAGAGAGCGAGGGGCCCGTCTTCAGCTCCGGACACCGGAACACGGTGGCCGACCCCGACCCGAACGCCTGCGGAGGCACGGCCGTCTTCGTGAGGGGCCACCCCCGCCCCACGGGGAGGAGGGCGTGTTCCTCGGCCCGCTGCGGCTCACTCCCGCCCGCATCCGTGTCCTGCACGTAGACCAAGACCACGGACGCTGGCGGACTCGCCTCCCACTGCCACGACACGTATGCGTCGCCACCGATGCTCACGCAGGCGGCGGTGAACGCGCGCAGCTGCGGGAGAGGGTCGACGGCGCCATCGCAGTCCAGGTCCTCGCCGAAGGCGTCTCTCGCGCTCGGGCTCACGAAGGGGTCTGCGTCGTCGCAGTCGCCCCCGCGCCGACGCAGGCCAGGGTCGGGCCGCTCGCACGCCACCACCTGAGGCGTGTGCATGTCGCCGTAGCCGTCGCCATCCTCGTCGACGTAGAACGCATCACCATCCGCCGGATCCTCGTCGACCTCACCGTCGCAGTCCTGATCGATGCCGTCGCAGACCTCGGGGCGCGCGGGCGAGATCCACGCGCTCCCATCGTCGCAGTCCCCGTCTTCGACGCTGAAGCCGTCACCGTCGCGGTCGCGGCTCTGGTCGACGAGTCGCAACCGAGGAGGAGAACCAACCAACCAAGCATCATGTGGGGAAGTCTACACCATCGAGGCGACCTCTGTCCGGTCTTCGCCGCCGCTCACCGGTCGGGCGGTTGAGGTCTGCGCCGGGGTGCGTAGATGGGCGCGCACGGAGGCTTCGTGGAAGGCATCTCGCGCAAGGCGCCGCCAGTATCCCTGTGGCGGCTCCTGGGGCTCGCTCGACCCGAAGTCGGCCTGCTCACCATCGCCACCCTCGCCCTGCTGATCAGCAGCGGGCTGTCGCTCGTGTACCCGCTCGCCGTGCAGTACATGGTCGACGCCATCGGCGGCAGCACGACCTGGATCAGCTTCGACAGCGCCGCCCTGCTGCTGCTCACCCTGTTCCTCGTGGAGTCCGTCTTCTCGATGGTGCGGGCGTGGCTGTTCACCGTGGCCGGCGAGCGCGTGGTCGCCCGCCTGCGCCAGAGCCTGTTCAGCGCGATCCTCCATCAGGACATCGCGTTCTTCGACCAGTCGCGCACCGGCGAGCTCACGAACCGCCTGGCGAGCGACACCGCGGTGCTGCAGAACACCGTGACCGTGAACCTGTCGATGGCCCTGCGCTTCGGCGTGGGCGCGATCGGCGGGGTCGCCATGCTCCTGTACATGAGCCCTCAGCTCACGCTGCTCGCGATGGCCGTCGTCCCCGTCGTGGCCATCGGCGCGGCGCTGTACGGCCGGTGGATCCGCAACCTGTCGAGCGAGGTGCAGGACGCGCTCGCCACGAGCACCGAGGTCGCGGAGGAGTCCATCGCGGGGCTGCGCACGGTGCGGTCGTTCGCCCAGGAAGACGCCGAGGTCGCACGGTACGGGGCCGCGGTCGACTCGAGCTTCCGGCTCGCGGCCCGCCGCGCCTTCGTGATGGGCGCGTTCAACGGCACCGCAGGGTTCGCCGGCTACGCCGCGATCGCCCTCGTCGTCTGGTACGGCGGCGGCATGGTGCGGGCCGGCGACATGTCGATCGGCGAGCTCACGGCCTTCTTGCTGTACACGCTGACCGTCGCGTTCTCGCTCGGCGCGCTCTCGGGGCTGTGGGGCGACTTCGCGAGGGCGATCGGCGCGAGCCGCCGCGTGTTCCAGCTGCTCGACTGGCGGCCCGACCTCGAGGGCTCGGCCACCGGCCGGCTGCCCTCGGTGCTGGGCCACGTCGCGCTCTCCGGCGTGACGTTCGCCTACCCCACGCGCCCGGACGTCGACGTGCTGCGCGACTTCGACCTCGAGCTCGCCCCCGGGCGCGTGGTGGCCCTGGTGGGGCCCTCCGGAGCGGGGAAGTCCACGGTCGCCGCGCTGCTGTCCCGCTTCTACGATCCGCAGCAGGGGGAGGTCCGCCTGGACGGTCGCCCGCTGACCGAGCTCGATCCCACCTGGCTCCGCGAGCACGTGGGGGCCGTGAGCCAGGAGCCAGTGCTGTTCGCCACCACGATCGCCGACAACATCCGCTACGCCCGGCCCGACGCGACGGACGACGAGATCCGCGCCGCCGCCGCCGCGGCGAACGCGGCGGGGTTCGTGGAGGGCTTCCCCGAGGGCTACGCCACCCCCGTGGGCGAGCGGGGGGTCCGCCTGTCCGGCGGGCAGAAGCAGCGCATCGCGATCGCGCGGGCCATCCTCAAGGATCCTGCCGTGCTCGTCCTCGACGAGGCCACGAGCGCGCTCGACACCGAGTCCGAGCACCTCGTCCAGGAGGCGCTGGATCGCCTGATGGAGGGCCGGACCACGCTGGTGATCGCCCACCGCCTGTCGACCGTGCGCGACGCCGACGAGGTCGTGGTGCTCGACGAGGGGCGAGTGGTGGAGCGGGGCACCCACCAGGCGCTGGTCGAGGCCGACGGCCTGTACCGCAAGCTCGTCGAGCGGCAGTTCGCCGACACCCCGGACTCGGCCGACGGACCGCGCCCGGCGCAGCGCGGCGCGTCGGCGGGCTAGAATCGCCGCCGGCTGGGGACCCCGGAGCCCCCTCCCGCGCACGAAGGCTCGCACGGCGTCGGGTTACCCCGCCATGTGAAGTCGCCGCTCGCCGCCCGGCTGTCGATCCTCGTGGCCGCAGCCGCCACCCTGGTGCTGCAGATCGCCGCCACGCGCGTGCTGTCGGCGGCGGTGTCGTACCACTCCGCGTTCGTCGTGATCGGCATCGTGATGCTCGGCCTCGCGGCGGCGGCGAGCACCGTGTTCGTCCACCGCACCCGCCGGGTGCGCCCGATCGGGGTCGAGGGCGCGATCCCGGCGTTCCTCGGCGCGGGGATCGCCTGCGTCGTCGCCGGCTTCGGGTTCGCCGCGGTCAGCGCGCTGGCGGTCGGGGCCGGCCTCGGGCTCACCGTGCTCGCCGCCGCGGGCCTGTTCCTCGGCGTCACCTGGTGCGCCGGCTACGGGATCAGCCAGCTGCTGTCGGCGTTCCCCGACGACATCGGCCGCGTCTACTGGTTCGACCTCAGCGGGGCCGCCCTCGGCTGCGTGCTCGCGCTGCCCGCGCTCGACGGCCGCTCCCCGCTCGTGGTGGTGCTCGCCTGCGGGGCCGCGTTCGCGGTCGCGGGCCTCCTGCTCGCCCTCCGCCCCGACCTGCGCGGTCCCGCACCAGGGGCGCCCTCCCTCGTACGGGTGGCCGCGGCCGGCGTGGTGCTCACGACCGGCGCCTGGCTCGCCGGCGAGGCCGTGCCCGACCTCACCCGCCTGCGGGCGGCCAAGGGCGCGCCCCAGACCGACGTCCTGTGGGAGCGGTGGAACCGCCTCGCCCGCGTGACCGTGTCCGAGCAGATCCCCGGCTACGCGCACAACCTCGCGCTGCTCCGGGAGCGCCAGCCGGACATCGACGCGGTCGCCGCGATCGAGCGCTGGCGGATCGGCTGGGGGCTGTCGAGCACCTACCGGGGGCCCATCCCGCAGACCCGCTGGGTCACGCTCGACGCCGACGCGGGCACCCAGATCGTGGACGGCGCGGCGTGGCCCGACCAGCTGGACGTGCTCGGCTACGACGTGACCGCGTTCGCCTACCACCTGCGGCGCGACGAGGCGCTCGACGACGCCTTCGTGATCGGCGGGGGCGGGGGCCGCGACGTGCTCACGGCCCTGCACTTCGGCGCCGAAGAGGTCGTCGCCGCGGAGCTCAACCCCGACGTGGTGCGGGCGGTCGACGAGGTCTTCGCCGACTTCTCGGGGCGGCCCTACCGGCGCCCGGGCGTCGCGCTGCGGCTGGGCGACGCCCGGAGCACGCTCATGCGCACCGACCAGCGCTTCGACGTGCTCCAGATGTCGATGATCGACACCTGGGCGGCGTCCGCCGCCGGCGCGCTGGTGCTCTCGGAGAACGGGCTGTACACGCTCGAGGCGTTCCGGCTGTACCTCGACCACGTCGAGCGCGATGGCCTCGTGTCGGTCTCGCGGTGGGCCGACCGCGCGAACTGGGGGGAGCTCGGCCGCACGGTGGCGCTCATGGGCGCGGCCCTGCGCGAGCGCGGGATCACCGACGTGGCCGCCCACCTCGCGGTGGTCCAGACCCGCGACGATCCGTCGGTGGCGACGTGCCTGATGCGGCCTACGCCGTTCACGTCCGCCGAGCGGGCCGCGATCGACGCCCACGCCAAGCGGCTGGGGTTCGCGGTGGCGCTGGGGGGCGCGTCGCCCGAGCCGAACACCGCGGGCGTGGATCTGGCGCGGATCGCGGCCGGCGACGAGGCGTTGATCCGGCAGGCGCCGTTCGACCTGAGCCCGTCCACCGACGATCGGCCGTTCTTCTTCAACATCAAGTGGATGTTCTCGAGCTGGGTGCGCGCCGTGCAGCACGGCGATCCGTCGCTGGGCTCGGCGAGCACGGCCTACACGCTCGGCATGCTGTTGCTGCTCACGGTCATCGGGCGGCTGCTCATCCTCGAGCCCCTCGAGCGGCACAACCGCGACCTGCCGGCGCCCGAGCAGCTCCGCCTCGCGGATCACGTGCCCGCGGGGCTGTACTTCGCCGGCATCGGGCTCGGCTTCATGCTCGTCGAGGTGGGCGTGCTGCAGCGCTACCTCGTCTTCCTGGGCCACCCGACCTACGCGATGAGCGTGGTCCTG
>CAYMSU010000405.1:0-6069 GCA_964393165.1 uncultured Enterobacteriaceae bacterium | reverse complement strand
GCTCGACGATCGGGTCGATCATGCGCTCGAACTCGGCGCGCGACAGCGTTAGCTGGAGGTGCTTGGGGCCCGACGCGTCGGCCGTGAGGAACGGCAGGTTGATCTCGGTGTTCTGCGCCGTGGACAGCTCGATCTTGGCCTTCTCGGCGGCGTCCTTCAGGCGCTGGACCACGATCGTCTGGCTCGACAGATCGATGCCGTTCTCCTTCTTGAACGCCGCGATCAGCCAGTCGATGATCACCTGGTCGATGTCGTCACCGCCGAGGTGGGTGTCGCCGTTGGTGGCCTTGACCTCCACCACGTCGTCGCTCACCTCGAGGATCGAGATGTCGAAGGTCCCGCCACCGAAGTCGTAGACCGCGATGATCTCGTCCTTCTTCTTGTTCAGCCCGTAGGCGAGGGCGGCCGCGGTGGGCTCGTTGATGATCCGCTTGACCTCGAGGCCGGCGATCCGCCCCGCGTCTTTCGTGGCCTGGCGCTGGCTGTCGTTGAAGTAGGCGGGCACCGTGATGACCGCCTGGGTGACCGGCTGGCCGAGGTAGCTCTCCGCCTGGGCCTTCAGCTTCTGCAGCACCATCGCCGAGATCTCGGGCGGAGAGTACTCTTTGCCCTGCACGCGGATGCGGCTGTCGCCGTTGGAGCCGCGCACCACCTCGTAGGGCAGGCGCTTGATCTCCGCCTCCGACTCGTCGAACTTGCGGCCGATCAGTCGCTTGGCGGAGTAGACGGTGTTCTCCGCGTTCGTGATGGCCTGCCGGCGGGCCACGATGCCCACCATGCGCTCCCCGTCCTTGCCGAAGCCCACCACCGAGGGCGTGGTGCGAGCGCCCTCCTCGTTGACGATGACGGTCGGCTGATCGCCCTCCATGACCGCCACGACCGAGTTGGTGGTTCCCAGGTCGATGCCGATGGTCTTGCCCATATCTCTGTCCACCCCCAGCGCCGCGGCTCGAACGCAGCGCAATCCTGGTGTCTACGTGGTTTACGCCCCCCCGAGCGGGCCGGGGCCTTCGTTGGCGAAGCTAAGCGCGGCCCTGAGGGCGTCAAGCGATCGACGCCGGATCTGTGGCCCGCCTCCTCATCGTGGCGTGGCATGCCGATCCTGAGAACCTCGTGGGGGGACGCTTGACGGTCGGGCGACCGTGCCTACCCGTTGCGTCCACTTCAATCGCAACCCAAATCGATCGGAGGAGGCGATGGTCAACTTCCGTCCCTTGTATGACCGTGTGCTCGTCAAGCGCCTCGAGAGCGAGGAGAAGTCCGCGGGCGGTCTGTTCATCCCCGAGACCGCCAAGGAGAAGCCGCAGCAGGCGGAGGTCGTGGCGGTCGGCACGGGCCGGCTCACCGACAAGAACGACACCGTTCCGCTGGTGGTCAAGGTCGGCGACCGGGTTTTGTTCGGCAAGTACGCGGGCGACGAGATCAAGCTCGAGGGCGTCGAGCACATCATCCTGCGCGAATCCGACATCCTCGCGATCGTCGAGGCATAGGAGAACACCGATGGCAGCGAAAATCATCGAGTTCCGCGAGAGCGCCCGGGGCCAGGTCCTCGCCGGCGTGAACACCCTCGCCAACGCGGTTCGGGTCACCCTCGGCCCGAAGGGCCGCAACGTGGTCCTTCAGAAGAGCTTCGGCTCCCCCGTGGTCACCAAGGATGGGGTGACCGTGGCCAAGGAGATCGAGCTCAAGGACCGGTTCCAGAACATGGGCGCGCAGATGGTCAAGGAGGTCGCCTCCAAGACCAGTGACGTGGCGGGCGACGGCACCACCACGGCGACCGTGCTCGCCCAGGCGATCTTCAGCGCGGGCAGCAAGCTCGTGGCGGCGGGCGCCAACCCGATGGACCTCAAGGCGGGCATCGACAAGGCGGTGCGCGTGGTGACCGACAAGGTCAAGGAGATGGCCACCGAGTCGAAGGACCACTCCCAGATCGCGCAGGTCGCCTCGATCTCCGCCAATGGCGACGAGGAGATCGGCGAGATCATCGCGAAGGCGATGGACAAGGTCGGCAAGGACGGGGTGATCACCGTCGAGGAAGCCAAGGGGATGGACACGAACCTCGAGGTCGTCGAGGGGATGCAGTTCGACCGTGGCTACCTGTCGCCGTACTTCGTCACCGATCAGGACCGGATGGAGGCGGTGCTCGAGAACCCGCTGATCCTGGTCCACGAGAAGAAGATCAGCACGATGAAGGACCTGCTGCCGCTGCTCGAGAAGGTGGCGGAGGCGGGCCGGCCGCTGCTGGTGATCGCCGAGGACATCGAGGGTGACGCGCTGGCCACGCTGGTGGTGAACACCCTGCGGAAGACGCTCGTGACCTGTGCGGTGAAGGCGCCGGGCTTCGGGGATCGTCGCAAGGCGATGCTGGGCGACATCGCCACGCTAACGGGGGCGAACCCGGTGATGGAGGATCTCGGGGTCAAGCTCGAGAACATCACGATGGACGATCTGGGCACGGCTGAGCGCGTGGTGGTCACGAAGGACGAGACCACGATGGTGAACGGCGCGGGGTCGCGCACGGAGCTGAACGCGCGGGTCAAGCAGATCCGGGCGCAGATCGAGGACACGACCTCGGACTACGACCGCGAGAAGCTCCAGGAGCGGCTGGCGAAGCTGGTCGGCGGCGTGGCGGTGATCCATGTGGGCGCGGCCACCGAGGTCGAGATGAAGGAAAAGAAGGCTCGGGTGGAAGATGCGCTGAACGCCACCCGCGCGGCGGCGGAGATGGGCATCGTGCCGGGCGGCGGCGTCGCTCTGATCCGCGCGATGAAGGCGCTGGACGGTCTCGAGGTGCCGGGCGACGAGCGCTTTGGCGTGGACATCATTCGCGAGGCGTGCCAGGCCCCGTGTCGCGGCATCGCGGGCAACGCAGGCGTCGATGCGTCGATCGTGGTCTACAAGGTGCTGGAGGGCAACGACGCCTACGGCTGGGACGCGGCGAACGATGCGTACGGCGACATGTACGAGCTGGGCATCATCGACCCCACGAAGGTCACGGTCACGGCGCTGCAGAACGCGGCGTCGGTGGCGAGCCTGCTGCTCACGACCGAGGCGATGATCGCGGAGAAGAAGAACGACGAGTACCTCGAGGACTAAGTCCTCGGCGGCTTGTCCCCGGCGCCCGGCGTCGAGCGAGGGCTCGGCGCCGGGCGCGCTCGTCTGCGGGGCTCACCGCGCGCGGCACCGCGGGTTCGGCGCCCCGGGCGTGCCGCGGTCGGCCTGCTCGCCCTCGCCGCGCATGGGCACCGGCGAGGCGCACCAGTGCGCCGCCTCGTCGTTGAGCTCGGCGTCCATGGCTGCGGCCGACAGGGCCATGGCCCGGCCCTCCTCCAGCGGGAACGGCGGCGCGTAGGACACCGCGTCGACGCGCGTGCCGTCGAAGCGCAGCTCGATGGTGTCGCGGGTGTCGTCGAGGCGGAACTGTCCGGGGTCGAAGGCGACGTCCACCCGGGCGCCGCCGTTGTCGTGGGGATCCTGGCTCGCGCCGAGCACGAGGTAGCCGCCGCTGCGGATGACGACGGATCCGCGCCCGCCCGAGGCGCGCACGGTGAAGCCCTCGGCCTCCCCTCCATACACGGCGAGGCCGTCCAGATCGAGGTCGCGGCGCGTGGCGTTGTAGATCTCGAACCACTCGCCGCGCGCGTCGGGGCCCTGCCGGCCGGGGATTGGCCATGATCTCGCTGATCACGAGGGCCCCGGGCTCGATCCGGCGCGGGGCGCGCGCCGGAATGCCGGTGTCGCCGGTGGCGCCGGTGGGGTCGGCGGCGCCGGTGTCGAGGAGGTAGGCCGCAGCGGTGTCGGTGGCGCGGTCGCTGGTCGTGAGGGGGGTGCCCCGGTGGGGGGGCTGGAACGGCTCGGCGGGCGACAGGCAGGCCTGCGCGCAGAGGGCGAGGGGAGCGAGGGCATGGAGGAGTGAGCGTTGGTTGCGCATCGGGGGTCTCTCCTGGTGGATTCGACCCCGAGGAACTTCAAGTGGCGGGCCACCGTTTGGAACGGACGAAGCATGGAAATGGCGAGACGCGCAGGTGGGCGCGCGCGCGCGCGGGCCGGGTGCCCGCGGGCAGGGGAGCGCTCGGGCCAGGAGACGGGCGTGAGGGGTGGGCGTCGAAGGCTCCACGATCGAAGCACGGGATCCCCCCCTACAAGGCCGAGAGCGCAGCCGCGACGTCCCCCGCCGTCCCCCGATCCTCCGGCGCGTACGCCAGCGCCTTCGCCGCGATGCCCGCCAGCGGCTCCACCAACCGGTCCACCACCAGGGCCGCCAAGTCGCCGTACCCCGCCGCGACCGGGCCTCCCTCCGCGAAGGCCCGCTCCGGCAGGGGCTCCCTCCCCGCCCACTCCAGCAAGATCGCCCCCAGGGCGAACACGTCCGCCGCTCGCCCCAGTAGCTGCTCCCGGCGCAGCTGCTCGGGCGCCGCATACCGCGGTGTGCAGCGCACAGGCCCCTGCTCCCCCTCCCGGCGCGCGAGCCCGAAGTCGATCAGCACGGGCTCTCCGCCCCGCTCGGGGCGAACCACCACGTTGTCCGGCTTGACGTCGGCGTGCACGATGCCCGCGTCGTGGATCTGCTGCACCGTGCGCGCCAGCGCAGCGACCACGCGAACCGCCTCCTCTGTCGCCTTGTCGTCGGATTCACCAGAGGCTTCGATCAGCTCGCCCACCGTTCGCCCGTAGACGATCTCCCGCGCCAGGAACACCCGCTCCGGCTCGTCGCCGTCCTTGTACACGCCCACGTCGTAGACCACCGGCAGGCCCGACGACCGGAGCCCCCGCAGCGCCTCCAGGATCGCCACCTCGGTGCGGATCGACCGGTCGTCGTCGGCGCCGTGCGACACCTTCAGCGCCACCTCGCGCCCGGTGGCCCGGTCGACCGCCAGCCGCACGTGGCCCTGGCCGCCGCCCCCCAGGACCCCGAGCCCGAGGTACTTCCTGCCCCCCGTCGCGTCGACCACGCGTAGGCCACCCCCCACGTGCCGCTGGCCGACCACCCGGAGCTCCCGCAGCAAGGCATCGAAGCCATACGCGCGCGCCAGCCCTCGCGCCCGATCGAGCGCCTCGGTGCCTCGCGCCCGATCCCCCCGCTGCAGGTGCAGCTCCGCTGCGTCGCGCCAGGCGCGGATCGCGTGGGGGGCCTCGCGCGCCGCCTGGAACCAGCCGGCTAGCCTCTCGAGCTCCGATGCGAGCGCAGCCTCCGTCGCGACCTTCGGATCGGCCGCCGCGACCCGGATCTGCTGGACTCTCAGCGTGCGCGCCCCGAAGTCGCGCGCAGGGTCCTTGTCGGCGACTTCCTCGGGGACCTGCTGGAGCGCCGCCCGAGCCCCCGCGAAGTCCCTGCGGAGCACGGCGATTCTCGCCTGATCTCGGCGGCGCACCAGCTCACGGAACGGCCCCGCCGTGGCGAAGCTCGGGTCTTCGAGCAGCCGCGCCGCCTCGTCGAGCTGACCGAGCTCGATGAGGGAGGAGGCCCGGGCCTGGTGCAGTCGCGCCCACTGGGCCGGAGCCGCGCCGGGGTGGAACAGGTGCTCCGCCGCCTCGAAGGCTTCGGCGGCCTGCGCGTACTGCCCACGGTCGTGAAACGCCATGCCGATCTCGTAGAGGGTGGCCGCGGCGTGGTGGTTGATGCGCGGCGCGGGGTTGGGACCGAGGCCGTGCGCCTCCCGGATCTTCGCCGCTTGGGGCGCGAACTGGGCGGCGAGCGCCTGCCAGGTGGCCATGGCGAGGGTGAGGTGCTCGACCGCGCTCGGGTCGCCACTCCACGCGCAGAGCTGGCCGAGATCCCGCTCCGTCTCGGCGACGCCGTCCCGGCGGGCGATCCTCCGGAAGATCCGGCGAGCCTCGGCATAGGCCTCGTCGGCCTGGATCGCGTGGCGCTGCAGGGACTTGCGGATGCGGAGCCCCTCGGCCCGCAGGCCGCGGGCCGCGACGAAGGCGTGGAGGGGATCGGAGAGCTCGTCGTCGCGGGCGGCGTCGAGAAGGGCCGCGATGTCTGGCGACAAGGGCTCGGTCTGCGCGCCACGCACGCCGAGGAGCAGGTCTTGCTCGACGAGGTGCAACGTCTCCAGCTCGGGC
>CAYMSU010000404.1:0-6086 GCA_964393165.1 uncultured Enterobacteriaceae bacterium | reverse complement strand
TTGGTGAAGACGAGAGGCGAAGAGGAGTGCCACTGCACCGCTCCGCCCCCTGCCGCGCGCGACAGGAGCCCTCCCGTCGCTGGCGCGGGGGCTCCGCTGCGTGGTCGAGTCGGCGACCGCCGTGCCGCACGCGCGAGGCCTTTGTTGGGGAGCCTTGTGGGGGAGGGATGCTCAGTCGGGGTCGGGAGGTGACTCGGGCGTGCCGCTGGGGCGGCGGAAGCGCAGGGCGGGGAACCAGCGACCCAGGAACGCGAAGACGCCGTGCTCGTTGATCCACTCGGCGTAGGCCACGTAGGTCGGATCGCGGGAGAGGTGATCCTCCTCGGTGCGACCGCGCAGCCAGTAGACGAAGGAGAGCACGCCCAGCCAGAAGCAGTCCCGCACGACCTGCGCGACACTGCCCCGGAACACGTAGGGCACGTAGATCAGCCACCAGTGGACGAGCTTCGACCAGTAGGCCGGGTGCTTGGTGTAGCGGTACAGACCGTTGGTGAGGATGCCTCGGTGCGTGAGGTTCGAGAACCGGCAGCCGAAGGCCACTGTGGCGAAGCTGTAGAGCATGAGGGTGAGCAGGATGAGCCCCCCCCACACCCAGCGCAGACCGGGCACCCCGGCGACGAACGCGCCCCAGTAGTAGCCGTTGTCGTAGTTGACGTAGCGGGCCGAGATCGTGCCCCAGAAGGGCATGTAGCAGACCAGCGCGGCGACCCAGCCGAGCGTCGTGGGCTCGGTGCTGCGGATGTGGGTGTCGAAGATCCGCAGCGAGAGCAGGTAGCCGAGCGTCGTGAACACCACGTCGATCAGGAAGCCGAGGCTCCACAGCGTGTCGAACCAGGCGAGGAAGACGTCGGGCTGCTCGCGAAAGACGTACTGACGCAGCTCGTCGATGTTGTTGACCGTGTAGGTGAACATCAGAGGCACGAAGAAGCCCTTGATCACCCAGCCCCGGAGCAGGTTGGCGACTGCGGCGGGCGCGAACGGTCGGCCGAGCAGCAGCCGCCCGAAGTGCCACGCGTCGTCGTGAGGGTCGACGAGGTGCCGATCGAGCCACACGATGTAGACGATCCCGAGGACCGCGGCGGGCGGGGCGAACGTGCCCAGGAACTCGAAGTAGCGGTCGTAGAAGGGAAACTGGGTGTACTCGGGGGCGAGCCAGTAGATCGCGAGGACCATCGTGGCGGCCGCACCGGTTCCCAGCCACTTCGTGGCTACGCGCCCCCAGTCCACAGGGCGGGCCACGTCCCAGTCGAGCCCGGTGGACGCACGGCGGTGCACCTTGTGCACCAACACGTCGAGAAGCAGTATGGGCGCGGCGGTCACCGCCATCAGGACGGGCGCTGCCCAGAGCGCAGGTAGCTCCGGGTACTGAAGCAGCCATGCGACTCCTCCGAACAACGCGAGCAACCCGACCAGGTTCGTCGCCTGGTGGGTACTCGACGCAGGAGGCTGCGGCGTGGCCGGTGCCGCGGCAGGCTCAGGGGGCAACGATGACCTTCACCGCTCCGCCCTCGAGGTCTGCATCGACCGCCAGAACGCCCACGATCTGACCCTCGCCCACCTCCTCGAGCACGAGGAGGCCAGGCGCGGCCTCGGGAGGCGCGGCCACCAGCGGCAGCTCCTTGTCGGCCGCCCGCACCAGCACCCGGTACTCCGCGGGCGACAGCGGCGGCAGCTGCACGACCCCGCTCTCGTCGGGGGCGCGGCGGAGCGTCCACCCCACGGGGGCCGCGACCACGACCTCCTCGGCCCAGGGCGCTACCGCCTCGAGGTCGAGGGTGGGCCCGGTCGGAGACCACTCCAGGGTGATCGGCTCGGCCAGCGCCGCGCGCTCGACCTGCACCGGACGCGCGGGCCGGTCTCCGCACTGGGCGCCGACGGTCAGGGGCCCACCGTCGAGCGATACCGATGCCGTGAACCTGCTCGTGCCGGGCTCACCCGGCCGCGCCACCTGGTCGCCGACGTGCACCCGGCACCCCTCGGGCAGCTCGCCCTCGATCGGCTTGAGCTCCACCACCACCGATGCCCGCGCCTCGACCACCTCCCAGCGCCCGTCGGAGGCCTGGATCCGGACCGGCACCAGCTCCCTCGAGAGCCCCTTGCCCACCGCACATCGCGGCTCCGGCGTGGCATCCGGAACCCCCTTCAGCGCGACCTCGGTGCCTGGTGCACAGCGAGGCCGGACCTGGGCCTCGAGCGCCTCGGACAGCGGCCAGCGCAGGGTCAGGTCACACGGGACCTGCGGGCAGGCGAGCGTCGCCTCGCGGACGGTCGGCAGACGCAGCTCGACGACCTGGCCCGCGTCCGACGGGGTGACCGAGTAGCGGTACCACGTGCCCTTCGACGTGAAGTGGACGAGGTTCGTGTCGGGCTTTCGACTGATGCGCACGAGACCCGTCTCATCGGTCCGCGCCTGCGCCTCCAGCGACTGCACCACGAGGCCGGGGACGGGCTGGCCCCCGGCATCGAGGATCCGCCCCGCGAACGTGCGCTCCGTCGTCACGTCGTCGAGGCCGCAGCCGACCCCCCACAGCAGCACCATCGTGCACATCAGCAGCATCATGCGGGGCAGGATAGCCGAGTCGATGCCCTCTGAGCCTCCACGCGCGCTTCGACGAGGTCGTGCGGCGGGTGCCACCGGGCTGGGCCACGACCTGCGGGAGGCGACGCCTCGGTGCTCGGGTCGCCTCGCGGCGCGCCAGCTGGCATTGGGGGGCCGCCCGGACTCAAGCGGCCGCGAGGGCGCGGATCAGCGTGCCACGGTCGCCGTGGATCACGTAGTCGAGCCCGAGCCACGCCGCGAGCCGGGCGAGCTCGTCTCGCAGCGGGCCTGCCACCGAGGCAGGCTCCACGCCCTCTTCGTGGAAGGCCGCCCGCACCAGGAGCGCCCCCGCCTTGCGGTCAGCCTTCAGGTCCACCCGCGCCACCAGCGCGCCGTTGCACAGGAACGGCAAGACGTAGTAGCCGTGGACGCGCTTGGCCTCGGGCACGTAGATCTCGATCCGGTAGTGGAAGCCGAACAAGCGCCGCGCGCGATCGCGGTGCCACACCACCGGATCGAACGGGCTGAGCAGGGCGGTTCCCCGGTCGACACGCGGGGTCGCGGCCTCGGGGTGGAGAAACGCACGGTCTCGCCAGCCCTCCACCTCGACCTCCACGAGCTTCTCTTCGCCCACGAGCTCGTCGAGCAGGGGGCGCGCGGTAGGAAGGTGCAGGCGGTGGTAGTCCGCCAGTCGGAGGCCGTCCCCACGCCGTGAGCGCTGGCGGCGCGCACGAGGAGCTGGCGGCAGGCCTCCCGCTGGTCGACCGGCGGAGCTCCGAGCACCTTGGCGGGTAGCAAGCGTTCCACGAGGTCGTAGACTCGGATGAACTGCGGTCCTCGATACGCGGACAGCCGACCGATCGCGAAGAGCCACTCGAGGGCCGTCTTCGTCGGCCCACGCCCCCACCAGGCGCCCGTACGCTCCCCGCGCCCGGCGAGGTCCGAGACGGTGAGCCGGGCCGCCTTGCGAAGGCGCCCATGCGCCAGCGCAGCAGCGGGTACACCTCCGTGGGGAGCAGGGACGCCTCGTGGCCCCAGTACTCGAACACCTCCCGGCTGTGCGAGGTGAACCGGTGGAACGCGGCTCGACCGTGATGTCGCGACGGCCGTCCGCGAACGTGGCGGCGAGCCCCACGAGCTCCATGCCCGCGGGCGGCCTCGACGGGAACGAGACCTCGGCTTCGGTGTCGGACGGCACCAGCGGCACGCGGTTCCCGCGGGCGCCCGTGGCCACGGCCACCGGAGTACCGGCCAGCCCCAGGTCCATCACCGCGAGGAGGCGATGGTCCCGCCAGCGCACCAGGTCCAGCGCCACGTCGGGGCTCCCGTCGCCAGCCACGTCCGCCGTGCCTCCGGCGACGAACCGGTCGGGAAGCGGCTCGCTCACCGAGGCCTCGCGCCCCGCCACGTCGATCGGGATCGTGGACTCCGCTCCCTGGTCGTCGACGATCAGCGCGACCGAGGCCGCCCGGCCTAGCGACAGGGGCGGCAGGACCGCCGTGTACAGGGGCGAGACCCGGGTGAGCGACCCGACGACCGGCTCGGGTAGCGGTCCCTGGTCGGTAGCGACGAGCTCCAGGCGGTCGGGCTGCTCGGAGACGCGCACCCAGTCGACGCCAACGATGTTGACGCTGTAGGCCTGGCCGCGCTGCGCGACAACGCGGCACGCGGTCCACTTCTTAGGCTCCCCCATCTCGTCGTACCGGAAGGGGGGCTGCAGTGACGGGATCTGCACCGGAGGGGAGGTCTCGCCGACAGCGACGCGCAGCGACGTAGACAAGAGCCCGAGCCGGGTCCAGTCGGACTCGGGCTCCGACGCCACCAGGTCGATGTCGGCCAAGGTGTCCAAGCCATCGAGATCCAGGAACACGAACCGCCGGTCCCGAAGGAGCGACAGGGTGGCGCCGGGAACGCTCTGGGAGCGCCGCGAGCGCCCGAAGGGCACGGGCTCGAGGCTGCGCCCGCGCCCGACCTCGAGCGCCACCGCCACGGCCGGGAGATCCGAGCCCTCCACCTCCTCGAGGGCGTCGCTAAGGTCCGCGCGGAAGGTGGCGGGACCGGGTCGCGCGGGCAGCTCATCGCCACCGTCGGTGACGAACCGCAGCTCGTCGGTGGCGGGGTCGAAGTCGGACAGCCGGGCTTGTAGCGTGACCAGCTGCGGAAAAGATCGCGTGGCGCTGCCAGGTCGCGGACTGCAGGGTCGGACCGCCCGTGGTGGCGCTGTCGCCGGTGCTGGCGGTGGCGCGGCGCTCGGGATCGGCGGCGTCCGAACACGCGACGGTGAGGCAGAGCAAGACGATTGCTCGACACATGGGTCCTCCCGGAGATCCTCGACTGTAGGCCCGATGACTTTCCGTCCAGCTCCGCAGGATAGTCAAGGCGATGCCCTCCGAGCGTCCAGCCGTGCCCCAAGCCGAGTCCCGAGACGAGCCCCGCGTCGTCACCGAGGGCTTCCACGCACGTGTCTACGAGGTCGTGCGGCGGGTGCCGCCGGGCTGGGTCACGACCTACGGAGATGTCGCCTCGGTGCTCGGGTCGCCTCGCGTGGCGCGCCACGTCGGATGGGCGCTCGCCCGCGCCGTCGACGGCGACGTTCCATGGCACCGCGTCATCAACGCCCAGGGGCGGATCAGCCACCGCGGAGACGTGAGTCGCGCGGAGACTCAGCGTCAGCGCCTCGAGGCGGAGGGCGTCACCTTCGACGAGGCAGGCCGGGTGGCGCTACGCGAGGTCCGGTGGCGCTACGAGGCCGATCCCGGCGAAGGAGGCGATGACGCCGGCGATGGCCGGGCCAGCACGAGCAAGCTGTAGCCGCCCAGCAAGCGCACCGTGAGGTCCGGGGAGCGCGCGAACAGTGCCCTGCGCGCGGCGTCCACGACCCTGCGCCGCAGGGTGTCGGTCGGCGGGGGTACGCGGTCGTAGACCGCTCGCTCGACCTCGTACCCGGCCTCCGCCAGTCGCTGCAGCACCATCTCCCGCGTGTAGACATGGCGGTGCCCGTACTGGCGCTGCGCCTCGAGCAGCCGGTGGGGGCGAGCCACGTCCCACGCCGACAGATCCAGCGGGATCCGGAACACGAACCAGCTCGCGCGAGACCGCAGGGCCACCAGGAACGCCAGATCGTCGGGCACGTGCTCGATCACGTCGATCGCCAGCAGCAGGTCGACCTCACGCTCGGAGGCCAGGAAGTCCCCCCGCACGAAGTGCAGCCGCCCTCCCTCGGACCTACGGGCCCTCGCGATGGCCTCGCGCGCGATGTCCCAGCCCTCCCAGGCCGTGGACGGTAGCTCGTCGGCAAGCGCCGCGGAGAGATGGCGCAAGACCCCGCCGGTGCCACAGCCGACGTCGATGACGGTCCGGGGACGCAGGCCCGCGTACCGGATGAGGTCCGCCAGCGCCCGGGCCTTGTGCTCGGCGTCTTCCTCGTGCCAGCCGGGGTTGTCGACCGCGTACCGTCCCGACGTGTAGGGATCGAGCATGCAGTTAGAGTAGTCTGCCGCCTTGGTGTCCGTTCTGCACCGAGACTCGGCTCTGGAGAGCGGATGTG
>CAYMSU010000403.1:0-6088 GCA_964393165.1 uncultured Enterobacteriaceae bacterium | reverse complement strand
TTTACCCCCC
This sequence comes from uncultured Enterobacteriaceae bacterium, assembly GCA_964393165.1. GTDB lineage: Bacteria > Myxococcota_A > UBA796 > UBA796 > DRPG01. Next base: position 6,078 of record CAYMSU010000403.1, on the reverse strand, counting down.
CGCGAGCGTGCCCGCGGCGTCTTCAGCCAAGGCCGACGCCTACTCGGGCGTGCGGGCCGAGATCGCGCGGGGCCGCCTGCGCGAGGCCGAGCGGCAGCTCCGGGACATGGTCTACACGGCCGAGGAGGCCGAGCCCTTCGTGCTGCTCGCCGAGGTCGCGCTCCTCCAGGGCGGCGCGTCGATGCAGCACGAGATCCGTCGTACCCTCGAGGATGCGCGGAGCTACCCGCTGTCCGCCGGCCAGCAGGCGCGGATCGCCGAGATCGAGGCGAAGCTGCGCCGCTGACCCCTCCGCCGACGGAGCGTCCTTGCTCACGAGACTCCTGCTGGCCGGCCTCGGCCTCTTCGTCCTCGCGCACCTGGCGGCCATCGCGTTCCTGATGGCTCGCCGCGCATGGATCTACTGGGTGCGCCCGAAGAGCCTCCAGGGCAGCGACCGCTTCATGCTCCGCTACATCCAGAAGTCGGGGCGGCGCTCCTACGGCTACATCACCGTGTCGTTCGGCACCTCCGACCTGTCGACGTTTCGGGCGCGGATCGCCGAGCTCCGCCGCAACCTCGCCGCCCTGCTCGAGGATCCGCGGAGCGCCTGGCGACGCGGCGTCGATCCGGAGCGGGAGGCCTGGGTGTGGCGCCACGAGCTCACCGTCGACACCCTCGTCGACGACGTGGCCGACGACGAGGCGTTCTACGCGCTGTCGGATCCCGCCCGCCGCGAGATGGTCGTGCGCGTGCACGAAGGCCGGCAGCGCATCGGCATGCTCTTCGACCACACCTGCTGGGACGGGATCGGCATGCTCGACGAGTGCCTCGCGCCCCTGGCCGAGGCCAAGCCGTTCCCTCGCCGCTGGCTGGTGCGGGCCCGGTACCTGCCGCTGCTCACCGAGCTGATGGTCGTCTACACGTTCTACCGGAACACGCTGCGCGGCCTGACCTATCGTCCGATCCCGCCCTACCCGCGCGGCCATCCGCAGACCGTGGTCCGGCACCGGTGGGCCACGAGCGAGGTCAAGGCCCTCAAGAACCGGCTGGAGGTCTCATTCAGCGCGGCCCTCGTGGCGCTCTACGGGGCCACCCTGCTCCGCTGGCTGCCCCACCGGCCCCACGTGCGGATCGGCGTGGTCGTGGGGTTCGTGAACCCGCGGCACCGCAACAACTACTCGATGCTCGCCGTCGACGTGCACCGGCACCACGACCTGGACACCTCGGTGCGGCACGTGGCGCGCCAGATGAAGCGTCGTCGGATCGAGGTCCTGGGCCTGTACCACCTCGTGAACACCGTGGCGGTCGAGCGCTCGTTCAAGGCCAACGTGGTCGATGCGCTGTTCAGCCCTGCGTTCTTCGAGCCCGACGAGGGGCTGAGCGTGCACGTGTCGGACGTCGCGTTCATCAACGTGCCCACGTCGTCGCCGCTCTACACCTTCGCGTGCGGCATCGGCGAGGACGTCACGCTGTGCACGACCTGCAACTCCCCGGCGGTGGACCGCGCGGCCCTGACCGACGGGGCCCGCGAGGTGCTCCCGTTCGACGGGCGCTACCGGCTTGCGGGGAACGCGAGCTGACAGGCGGGCGGGGCTGGTCAGGCGCGGTCGATCGCGCGTCGAGCCGGCCTGACGCGCATTGCCGCCCTCCCCCCAGACCCGCGAGGTACAGTGCTGGCATGAGCGCACGGCTGCCGATCGTGCACGAGGAGCGTCGTGAGCCCGACATCGTCGTGCTGCGCGGCGCGACGTGGGCGGACTTCGAGCGCCTGCTCGCCGTGCGAGGCGAGTGCGGCGCGCCGCGCTTCCACTACCTCGCGGGGTCCGTCGAGATCATGAGCCCGTCTCGGCACCACGAAGGGATCAAGAGCGCGATCGGCTGCCTCGTTCAGGCCTGGTGCCTCGAGCGCGGGGTCGACTTGTGGACCGTCGGCTCTTGGACGCTGAAGGACAAGGCGCTCGAAGCCGGTGCCGAGCCCGACGAGTGCTACGTGTTCGGTCCGGAGGAGCCCACCGAGGGCGGCCGTCCCGACCTCGCCATCGAGGTGCAGTGGAGCCGGCGAGGCTTGAACAAGCTGGAAATCTACCGGAGGCTCGGCGTCCGCGAGGTCTGGATCTGGGACCGGGAGGTGCTCACGCCCTACGAGCTCGTCGGCGATGACGACCAGGCGCGCGAGCAGAGCACCGTGCTCCCGGACCTGGACCTCGGGCACCTCGCCGGCTTCATCGGCATCGGCCCCACGAGTCGTGCGATTCGCGAATACCGGGCGGCGCTGGCCACCCACGGGTGATCAGCCCGCATCGGGCCCCTCGGGCGCCCCCGCGTCTCGACTCAGGAGCCGAGGTGCTCCCCCGGGACCGCCCGGTCCTCGATGCCGAGCCAGCCCTCCACGCGATGCTCGAGGTACCGGGCCGAGGCCAGGTCCGCCATCGCCCGGCACAGCGTGACCTGCTCGCCCGACCCGAGCTCAGCGTGCAGATCGTAGACCGTGCGGCTCGAGTTCTTGCTCCTCACCACCCGCGTCTGCACGAACAGCTGCGACAGCCCCGAGGCCGGGACCTTCACGTTGCCCCGCCAGGGCAGCGGCCCGTGGGTGACCGCGATGCCGGTGCCGGACACGCTCACCACCGTCTTGTTGAGGAAGCCCGCGAGCGCGGTGTAGCCGACGCCGATCCCCACGGCGAGGTGGAGCACCGGAAAGCACAGCATGACGGCCGCAGCCGACTCTCCCGCCGCCACCGCGCCGAACGCGATCGTGTACCAGACCACGAGAAAGCCGTTCCACATCAGCGCGAACAGCGCCAGCGGCACGTAGTGCCACGCGAACCAGGGAACCTCGAGCAGCAGACCCGAGCCGCCGGGCCCGTCGAGCTCCCGGACCTTGTGGTCGCGCGGGGTGAGCGGCCGCGACGGATCCGGCGCCGTGGCGGCGGGGACTCCCGCAGTGGCCCGAGCGAGCACCTCCCCCTCGGAGTGCCCCACCTCGTCGGCGAAGGAGAACACGCTGTCGCAGCTCGGGCACTTCGCGATCATCAGCGACAGCTCCATGTTCTCCGCGGAGATGGGGCTGTCGCACTCCAAACACGCAAGCTTGCTCATCTACAGGCCGCCAAGGCGAGGTACCCTGGATCTGTACACAGATCGGCGCAAGCCTGCCGGTAGCTGCACTCGGTCCAGGCGCAGTAGGCCTCGAGCCCCCCGGCGTGATCCGCTCGACACTGCGCGAAGCAGGGCTCCGCCGAGGGGTCGGGCGCCCGGAAGCCGGCCCGCGCCTGCAGATCCTGGCACGACTCGAGGCACTGGGTGAGCGCGACGCAGCCCTCGTCTTCTTCGCAGGCGTCGAACCGCTCGGCGCACGCATGGGGCGGCGAGGCGGTGCACCCCACGCACCCCCCACAGCCCCACTGGTTCTCGCAGAACTGCGCGGCAGCCTGCGTCTGATCGGACTGGGCGAGCCAGTAGACGGAGTACCCGCCCGCGGCGAGCACCCCCAGCACGAAGACGGCCCCCGCCAGCGTGGCCACGAGCGACGTGCGGCGCCCCGTGTCGCGGGTGACCATCGGGCGCGGGCTCGCCATGAAGGCCCGCTGCCCCTGGCCCGAGAGCACGGTCCGGGCGTCGGCCCCCCACGCCGCCCCGAACTGCAGCACCTCGTCTACCGACAGGCCGTGGAACCCCGCCGCAGCCGCATCGGCCCACGGGATCGGCGGCTCCCCGTTTCCCGGCTCCCCGTGGGAGCTCGACTCCCGATCGCGGGACGACGCGTAGATCCGCCGGACGACCTCGCCGTGCTGGGCGCGCTCACAGCGGTAGGTGCCGCCATCCTCGTCGATGTGGAAGGCCAGGCACTCGCCGAACTCGAGCGACAGGGCGCGCGCGCTCTTCAGCCCGAGCGAGTGACCGAAGACGTAGGTCCACCCCCCGACGCTGACGACCAGGCAGGGCAGCTCCGCGGGATCCACCTCAGGCAGATCCTGCGGCAGGCTCGCCGGCTGGTAGTGCAGCAGCTCCATCGACCGCGCCACGGCGGTGGGGTTCCCCGAGCGGACGCACTGCCAGGAGGCGAGGCGGAAGAACGACGCTGGATCGACCTTCGCTTGACCGCGGGCCATGTACACCGTCCGGGAGGCACGGGTGGGGGCCGGTGTTTACCACGGATCCCGCTGCCGTGGCGCTGTTCGGGGTGGTGGAGTAGGGGACGGCGACGGGAGGGGAAGTGGAGATCTCGCGTGTCGGGCTGCCAGAGGCGGCCCCCAGCCCGACCATCCACTCGCTGGCGATCCACCGCGGGCCGGTCCGCGGCCTCGTCGTCCTGAGCGGCCACCAGGCGCTGTCCGCGGCCTCCGACGGGTCCCTCGCCCGCTGGTCCCTGCCCTCCCGCGACGCCCCCGCGGAGGTGGTCGAGCAGGTACCGGCCCACGAGGGCGCGATCCGCGCCCTCGCCCACCACGGCGAGTGGCTGGCCTCGGCGGGCACCGACCTCACCCTGCGGGTGTGGCGCGTGGGCGACACCCTCGAGCCGCACCTCGTGCTCGGAGAGGCGGAGCTCGGCTTCGCGCCGCTGCTGCACGAGCTCGCGCTCACCGGGCGGTGGCTGATCGCGATCGGCGCGTCGTCACGCGGCTGGGTGATCGACGTGGAGACCGGCGAGATCGCCCACCTGCTGAGCGGGCACGCCGAGCCGATCCGCGCCCTCGCGGTCTCGCCCGACGGCACCCACGCCGCGACCGTGGCCGTCGATCACGAGCTGCGGCGCTGGGCGCTCGGCACCGGCGAGTGCGTGCAGACCCTGCGCCCCTCGGCCGGCGCGGTGCGCGACGTGGCGGGCCTGCGGCTGGCCCCGGCCGACGCTCCGAACCTGCTCCGGTTCCTCTCGGACACCCACCTGCTCGAGGCCGGCCTGGTCGCGGCGGTGTGGGATCTCGACGCAGGCGAGGTCACGCTCCGCGACGCCTCGTTCCCCTGGCCGATCCGGGCCGCGGCGGTGGCGCCGCCCCGCGGCGAAGGCGAGGTCGGCAGGCTCTACCTCGGCACCCAGACGGAGATCCGAGGCCTGCGCTGGCCGCCCGCGCCCGACGCCCCCGCCGACGATCTGCGCTTTCCGGCCCCGCTGTCCGGCGTCGCGTCGCTGGCCGCGGCCAGTGACCGGCTGGTCGTGGGCGGCCAGGACGGCGCGGTGCAGGTGCTCGACGTCCGCGCGGCGCCCTCGGCCCAGCCGCACCTGTCGCAGGTCCGCGAGGCCCACGTCGTCGCCGGTGGGGGGGCAGTCACCGTCGACCACGACGGGCGGGTGGCGCTGTGGGGCACCCACGACGGGCGACCCCGCGGGCTCGTCGAGGGGGGCCTGGGCACCACCCGTGCGGTGCCCCCGCTCGCGTTCTCCGACGACGGCACGATGTTCGCGACCACCCCGCCCGCCGGCCGGCCCGCGGTCGTGCTCCACCACACCGAGGACGGCGCGCTCGCCGGCACCCTCGACCACCGCGACGCGCGCGGCGCGTCCTACCCCGTGGGCGCCCTGGCGTTCGCGTGGGACGGCATCCTCGTGGCGCCGTCGGACCACCGGCCCATGCAGTGGTGGAGCCTCGACGGCGAGCGTGGCCAGGAGCTGCAGCAGCCGTCCCACCGGGTGGCGCAGATGGCGCTCGTGGGGCACCGCCTGGTCGCGCAGACGGTGGCCGGCGAGCAGCCCGCGGAGCTGCAGCAGTGGGATCTGTGGGAGCACACCCTGCAGTGGACGCACACCGCCACCGGCAAGCTCCTCGGCCGCCTCGCGTTCGGCCGCTTCACGGTGCTGTCCGACGGGCTGCTCCTCGCGGGCACCGGCGAGCGGCACACGGAGATCGGCCTGTGGAACGTCGCCGACGGCGAGCTCACGTGGCGCTGGGATCTCGGCCGCCCCTGGCGCGTCGCCGCCGAGGGGCCCGATGACCGCCTCCTGATCGTGGCGTGGGACGCGTCGCGGTGGCGCCACGAGCTCATCACCGTGCAGCGCACGGCCGAGGCACCCGACGTGCGCCGGCGGGAGCTCCCGCCGCGCGCCACCCACGTGGCGCTGGCCCCCGCCGCGGGGCGCCTCGCCTGGGCCGAGGGCTC
>CAYMSU010000402.1:0-6101 GCA_964393165.1 uncultured Enterobacteriaceae bacterium | reverse complement strand
CGCCTGCGCCTGCGCCTGCGCCTGCGCCTGCGCCTGCGCCTGCGCCTGCGCCTGCGCCTGCTCCTGCTCCTGCTCCTGCTCCTGCAGTCCGCAGGTGGCGGGCCAGCCACCCGTCGGCGCGGGTCGAGGCGCGCTCCATGCGGTCCTGGGCCTCGAAGTAGCTGCGCGTCGTGTCGTCGCTGCCCACGGCGTGCACGATCGCGAGGTCCCTCGGGGCTGGTCGGTGGGCGACGACGCAACCCGGGCGCTCGGGGCGCCGTGCTGCCCCCGCCTCGATGCCGAGGGGATCCGACCCGTGCCGGTGTCGCTCGTCGAAGACGGCGAGGTGGTGCGCCACCTGATGACCCGCACCCCGAACCGCTGGTTCGCCGCGAGCACGGGCCACGCCTCCCCCGAGCGCCGCGACCGCTGCCAGGCCCGCGAGACCTGGATCACCGTCACCCCTCGGCTCGCGAAGTCGGATCGGGGCCTGTGGCGGATCTGCTGCTCGCGAGCGTGGCCGTGGCGCCGGCCACGCCGGAGCCGAAGCCCCCGAACAAGCGCGCCAGCCCGCTGTCCGCGAAAGGCGCCGCCGAGGCCGACCTCACAGAGTGAGCAGCTCGTAGAACGAGACCGTGCCGCTCACCTCGTTGCCCACGATCACGAGCGGGAAGCCGCTGCCCTGCGGGTTGTCGGCCGCGGGCACGAACACGATGCTCTCGGGGCCGAGATCCGGCACGCCCGCGCCGCCCGCCTCGACCACCGCCTTCAGCGCGTTCTCGTCGCGATCGAAGGTGCGCTGGCCGAAGCCCGGCTCGTACGAGAGCAGCCGCGGGGCCGCCGGCAGGGTCACGTCGTAGACCACGATCCCGCCCATGCGCTCGAGCCCCACGAGCGCGTAGGTCCGCCCGTCGTGCTCGCCGACCGCGAGGGCCTCGGGCTCCGGGCCCTTCGCGTCCGACCGGCTGTCCGCGTCGTCCTCGGAGTTGTCGTTGTTGAAGTCCGCGCCGAACGTGAGCGCCGTGACCACCTTGATCGTGGACGCCGCCAGTCACCCGATCCCGGCGTCGGACTGCAGGTACGCCCGGAAGTCGGCGCCGGGGAACGCGCGGGGTCGAGGGTCAGATCCTCGATCCGCGCCTCGTCCTCGAGTGAGCCGTCGTCGAACTCGAGCTCCCGCCCGTCGCCCTCGTTTGCCGTGAACAGGTACCGCCGGCCGGCAATCACCGCGCTCGCGAGGGTGTCGGGCTAGACCGGCCACGGCGCGATGTGCACCGCCGCGCCGCCGTCGATGCCGTCCCGGTCGCTGCCGTCGAGCCCGCAGCGCGGATCCGCGTGGCGCTTGAGGCCGAGGCCGCGCACGTCGGTGACCGTCGCGGAGGCCACGTCCACCACGGCGAGCGCGTTGTTCTCCTGCAGCGTGACCCACGCGGTCTCGCCGTCGGTCGTGATGTATTCGGGCTCGAGATCCTGGGCGACGGTGCTCGCGTAGCCGAGGCCCGCGTTGGGGAACCGGATGCCCTGCGCCGCGAGCGCGGCCCGCTGGCCGTCGAACGCGCCGAAGCCCGCGGTCTGCGCCGTGAGCCCGGCCTTGAAGCCGCCGGGGTCGGCGGGCACCGCGATCACCGACACGCTGCCCTCGGGATCGGTCAGCGGATCCGCGGGGGTGGCGCCGGCCTCGGTCTCGCCCTCGTTGGCGACCAGCAGCGTGCCGCCGTCGGGCGTGAAGACCACGTTGTCGGGGTTGGCGCCCACCTCCACGCCCCCGAGGAGCGCGAACGTGGCGGCGTCGTAGAACACCACCGCGCCGGGGTCGGTGTTGGGGTCGGCCGCCACCGCCACCGCGACCACGCCATCGGCCACCGCCACGCTGTTCGCGGCGTCGAGCGAGCTCGCCTTGCAGCCCCTGGGCCCCTCGCGGCCCCGCGTCGCCGGTCGGACCCCGGGGTCCCTCGGGGCCCCGGCACGCGCCCGCGCCCAGCACGGCCCAGAGCCCCATCGCCGCTAGCGCGCTTCCTCGTCCGAACATCGTCCCTCCCGTCGGGTCGTGGCCACGCAGGAGGTAGCATGGCCGCCCCCGTGCGCAGGCCGCCGATCCGTGCCGTTTCCGTCGCTGCCGTTCCTGAGCTTCTTCCTGGTCGTGATGCCGCTCACCTGGGCGGTGCGCCACCGGCGGATGGCCCGGAACGTGCTGCTCGTGTTCGCCAGCTACTTCTTCTACGCGGGCCTGGACCTGCGGCTGGCCCTGCTGCTGTGCGGCTCGACGGTGTTCAACTTCCTCCTCGGGGAGCTCGTGCACGTCACCCGGGGGCGGCTGCAGGGGTTCTTCACCGGCGTCGCCGTCGTCGCCAACGTGCTGTTCCTCGGGTGGTTCAAGTACGCGGGGTTCGTGCTCGAGAACGTCGACGCGGTGGCGCGCGCGCTGGGCGTCGAGGCGCACGTGCCGGTGCTCGAGATCCTGCTGCCCATCGGGATCAGCTTCTACACCTTCCAGAACATCGCCTACGTCGTCGACCTGCAGCGCGGCTACGGCGTCAAGGCGCACTCGCTGTGGGACTACCTGCTCTTCATGAGCTTCTTCCCGCAGCTGCTGATCGGGCCGATCTGCCGGTCGCGGGACCTGTTGCCCCAGATCCACGCGACCCCCCGGCAGCAGATCCCCAACCTTTCGATGGCGGTCGCGCTGATCACCGGCGGCCTGATCAAGAAGGTGGTGCTCGCCACCTACCTGCAGACGCACCTCGTCGACGACGTGTTCCTGGCCCCGGAGAACTACGCGGGGGTCGAGCTGCTCGTCGCCGCCTACGCCTACACCATCCAGGTGTACTTCGACTTCTCGGGGTACACCGACATGGCTCGCGGGATCGGGCTGCTGCTCGGCTTTCACCTGCCCGAGAACTTCAACCAGCCCTACCGGTCGCAGAGCATCGGGGAGTTCTGGCGCCGCTGGCACATGAGCTTCGGGCAGTGGCTGCGCGACTACATCTACTTCCCGCTCGGAGGAGGCCACCGCGCGCCGTCGCGGGTCTACCTCAACCTGATGATCACGCTGCTGATCGCGGGCACGTGGCACGGTGCGGCCTGGGGCTTCGTGCTCTGGGGCGCGATCCACGGCGCGGCGCTGGTGGCCTACCGCTTCACCCAGGACGTGCGGCGCTCGCTGGGCCGCGACGTGCGGGCGCCGAGCCCGTGGTGGTGGGCCATCCTGTCGTGGTTCTACACCTTCCACCTCGTGGTCTTCGCGCGGATCCTGTTCCGCACGGCGGACCTCGAGCTGTCCGGCGTGTTCTACGGAGGGCTGCTGCGGCTGCCCGAGCGGCCCCTGGGGGAGGAGGGGGTGGAGGTCCTGGTGATCGCGATCAGCGTGCTCGGCCTGGGGCTGAACTTCTTCGGGCAGTACGTGCAGCGGGCCTTCGTCGCGCTCCACGACCGCACCCCGGCGCGGCTGCAGCCGGTCGTGTGGGCGCTGCTCGGGCTGCTCCTGCTGCTGCTCCAGCCCGACGATGTGAGTCCGTTCCTGTACTTCCAGTTCTAGGGGAGCCTGCGCGATGAGTCGCGTCGCCGATCGCTACCGCCCGGTGGACCGCACGGTCCGGCGCAGGGATCCGTCCGGGAGGGTGATCCTGGGCATGTTCGGGGTCGCGCTGCTCCTCCTGCTGTTCTCGGCGGCCGACGTGCGGGGCTTCGTCTCCCAGCGCGAGGGTCTGGTCGGCCACGACGCGCTGCTCGCGGTGACGGGGGGCGTCGAGGCGGTGTCGCGCGGCATCGGGCTGGCCGCCCTCCGCGCCGAGCTCGAGGCGAAGATCGCGGAGGGGCTGCCCACGGAGCGGGTCGGCGTGGCGCCGGAGCCCGAGGTGCCGCCGGCCCCGCCGCCCGAGCCCCCCCCGCGGCCCGGGGAGGGGTGGACGGGGCCTGCGGATCCGGGCGGCGAGCGCGTGCGGAGCGTGCTCATCGTGGGGGCGAGCTCGATCCAGTACTACCTCGGGGGGGAGCTCGAGCGGAGCCTACAGGCGCAGTACCCCGGCGTCGAGGTGCACCGGCTGGGCAAGCTGGGCACGGGGCTGGTCCGCGACGACGTGTTCGACTGGCCCGCGGAGCTCCACCGGCTCCAGGAGGAGCACGCGCCCGACGTGGTGGTCTGCCAGTTCGGGGGCAACGACGCGCAGGCGTGGCTGTCGGGGGGTCGCATCGCGTTCGGCAAGCCCGGGTGGGACGAGGCGTACCGGGCGCGGCTGGTCGAGGTCATGCAGCAGATCCGGGACGACGGGGCCACCCCGGTGTTCGTCGGGATGCCCAAGATGCGCGACGACGGGTTCTCGGGCAGGATCGCCCGGGTGAATCGGGTGACCCGGGAGGCCGCGGCCCAGACGGGCGCGCACTTCGTGCCTACCTGGGATTTCACGACCACGCCGCGGGGCGCCTACCAGGTCGAGGTCACGTTCGAGGGCCGGCGCGGGAGAATGCGGATGTCGGACGGGATCCACTACAGCCGCCTCGGCGCCCGCTACGCCGCGCACCACCTGGTGATGCGGCTCGAGCAGCACGTCCCGCTCGTGCCCGGCGACGAGACGCTGGCGGTGGCGCTCCACCGGCGCATCGACTCGGCGGCGCGCCGCAAGGTCGTGCCCTACCTCGCCTACGTGCCCCGGCAGCCTCCCCCGGAGGGCCTGCCGGTCCTCGTGCTGCTCCACGGGGCGTGGGACTCCTGGACGGCGTGGGCGGACCACGCGCACCGGGAGCTCCAGCGGCTGGCCACCGCGCACCGGCTGATCCTGGTGCTGCCCGACGGGGAGCCCTTCGGCTGGTACCTGGACTCCCAGCGGGTGCTCGACAACCAGATCGCCACGCACCTCGTGCACGAGGTGATCCCCGACGTGCGGGAGCACCTCCCGGCCACCGACCGCCTGGGCCTGATGGGCCTGTCGATGGGGGGCCACGGCGCGATCGTGACCGCCATGCGGAGCCCGGGCCTGGCGGTCTCCGTCTCGTCGATGTCGGGGGCCGTCGACCTGTCCGCGGCGCGCGACCGCGAGTCCCTGCAGGCGCTGCTGGGCCCCTACGACGAAGACCCGGCGGCGTGGCACGCGTGGTCGGCGCGGCACCGGCTGCTCGCCGATCCGGCGACGGCCCGGGCCCTGGCGCTGCGCCTGCACACCGGGGCGAGCGATGCGAGCTGGACCGCGCCGAACCGCCGGCTGCACGAGGAGCTGACGCGCGCGGGGATCCCCCACGTGTGGGAGGAGGTCCCCGGGGGTCACGTGTGGGAGGTATGGACGGCGGCGCTGCCCGCGCACGTGGCCTGGCACGCGCAGGCGCTGCACGCGGACTGACCCCCGTCCCCCGCCCGAGCGCTCCTGGTGTAGGGTGCGGCCGAAGCAACCGGGCAATGCCGCAGAGGGGGGTCGACATGGGGTTCTGGCTGGTGGCCGTGATGGGGCTCGGAGGGTGCTCTGGTGGCGAGCAGGAGGCCTCCACGGAGATGGTCGAGGAGGCGCCGCCGATGCAGCCGGTGGTCGTCGACGCGCCGGAGGGCGAAGACGTCACCGAGGAGCAGCTCGACATGGTCGAGCCCCCCGACGCGCCGGCGGCCGACGAGGCCGACGTCGAGGCGGTGGTGAAGGCGGAGGAGTCCGGCGAGGGGGTGCCTGCCTGGTACAAGACCCGCTACGAGATCGAGCGCGACGAACGCGTGGCGGCGGCCAAGGACAAGGTACTGAAGGCGGCCCAGAACCTGCTGTCGGGGATCCAGCTCGGCAAGACCGGCGGTATCGGGGGAATCTTCGGCGGCAAGAAGCGGCGCCGCTCCGGCAAGGACAACGACGCGCCGAAGCCCGCGCCGGCCGAGCGCGAGGAGGCCGCCGCCAGCAAGCCGGAGACGAAGCCGGCGCCCTCTCCGAGGCCCGCGTCGGCGAGCGCGACCAAGACCACGACCGACGCGCCGTCGTCGCTGAAGGGCGGCAGCACGGGGTCCGGCACTGCCGCCGAGACCGCCGCCGAGGAGGCTCCGGCCGCCGGTGACGACGCGGTGGCGACCGAGGCCGTCGAGGAGGCGGCGCGCACCGAGGGGAGCGAGGGCACCGCGGGCACGGCGCCCACCGAGGGCACCGCGGGCACGGCGACCA
>CAYMSU010000401.1:0-6102 GCA_964393165.1 uncultured Enterobacteriaceae bacterium | reverse complement strand
GAACGGAAACGCGGCGCCCACGCCGTCTCGGGCGAGCTTGCGGTAGCCGTGCCACAGGTCGTAGACGATCGTGTCCGCGTCGGGGTCGAAGTCCGGCAGGTGGGCGGCTGCGCGGGGGATCACGAAGGGCAGCCGCCCGGACGAGCTGCGGGCCCCCCGCAGCAGATCTGCGAGCGCGTGGCCCCCCTCCATGCCGGGGTACCAGGCCAGCAGGATCGCGGACAGCAGGTGCTGCCAGCGCTCCATCAAGATCGCGCTCCCTCCCATCAGCACCACCACGACGCGCTCGTGGCGCGCGCACACCTCGGCGATGAGCGCTTCGTCGTCGGGGCGTAGGCCGAGGTGCCGCCGGTCGCCGCCCTGCCCGAAGCTGCCGTTGGCGAGGGCCGCACCCCGTCGCTGTGACCAGCGCCACCCGGACAGGAAGGCCCGCGTCGCGGCCCGCCAGGCAGGGCGGAGCCACCCGATCCTCGCGAGCATCCCCGGCGGCGGGACCGTGGTGGCGAGCGCCGCGAGGTCGTCGGGCGCCACCAGCTCCCCCTCGTCCTCGTGGGTGTAGCCGACGACCACGATCACCGCGTCGGCGCCGTCGAGCGGCGCCCACCCGGTGCTCCGGGGATCGGGGACGTAGGCGACGTCGGGGAACGCCTCCTGCAGCCCCTGCAGCGGGGTGACCACGCTGGGCGGGCGGCCGTCGGACGAGCCGCGGTCGCCCAGGTTGGGCACGCTCGCCAGGCGGCCGACCACCGCGAGCCGGGCGTCGGCGGGCAGCGGCAGGGTCTCGCCGTTGTGCTCGAGCAGGACCATCGACTGCACCGCGGCCTCGCGGGCGAGTGCGCGGTGCACCCGACCACATCGCGCGGGTACGCGGCCTTCGAGAGCGCCAGCTGCGGGCCGATCAGGCGCCGCACCGCGTCGTCGAGCCTGGCTTCGGCCACGTGGCCCTCCGCCAGGAGGCGGGGCAGCCCGTCGGCGAGCACCATCGCGAACGGCATCTCGAGGTCCAGGCCCGCGTCGATCGCGCGGCGGGCGTCCCGCAGGCCGAACAGGAAGTCGGTGAGCACGAAGCCGGAGAAGCCCCACCGGCGCTTGAGGATGTCGGTCAGCAGCGCCCGGCTCTCGCCGCACCAGTCGCCGTTGACGCGGTTGTAGGCGCTCATCACCGCGGTCGCGCCAGCCTCCACGCAGGCCCTGAACGCGGGCAGGTACAGCTCGTGCAGCGGTCGTGGGGCCACCTTCACGTCGACGCGGAACCGCGCGTTCTCGATCGAGTTCAGCGCGAGGTGCTTGACGCAGGCCATCGCGTGGCGCGCCACGCCGCGGACGAGCGCCGCGCCCATCTCGCCCACGTGCACCGGGTCCTCGCCGTAGGTCTCCTGGGCGCGGCCCCAACCGGGGTGGCGGAGCAGGTTCACGCAGACGCCGCCGAAGAGGTTGGCGCCGAGCGCGCGGACCTCGCGCCCGATGGCCTCGCCGATCTGCTCCTCGAGGGCGGGGTTCCAGGTGGCGCCGCGGGCCATCGCCACCGGGAACGTGGTGGCGCCGCCCTCGAGGACGACGCCGCGAGGCCCGTCCACGAACGCGAGGCCGGGGAGGCCGAGCGCGGGGTGGCGGGCGGCGACGAACGGCCGCTGGTGGTAGCGATCGTGGCGGAGCAGGCCCACGATGCCCGTCCAGAAGGGCTCCTCCCCGGAGACCAGGCGGATCTTCTCGGCGGTCGACGGCCGGGCGATCAGTGCGTCGACGTCCATGCCGCCGGCCTCCGTCCGCCGTCTTGTATTGACCCCGGGTAGAATCCGCTCGCCTCCCCGGAGAGCCCATGACCGCGCAGATCATCAGCCAGCTCCTCGCCTCCGAGCCGCAGCGCGATCTGCTCGAGGAGCGCAAGGAGCTCCAGAGCACCGCCTTGCGCATCTTCGACCTCCTCGGCCGGATCCTGCTCGCGCCCCTGTGGGGGCTGTCGCTCCTCGGCTGGCTGATCCGCAAGATCGGCCCCGGCATCCACGTCGTCGCCGCCTTCACCCACCTGATCTCGTCGATCCTCGACTTCCCCTACGCCGTCGCCGGGGTCGTGTGGAACTGGCTCGTCCTGTTCTTCTCGTTCCGGTGGGTCACCCGGGGCGGGCTCGCGGTGTCGCTGTTGCTCGAGCCGATCCTGGGGGTGGTCTTCGCCGCCGTCGCCCCGATCGCGTGGGTGTTCAAGGGCATCGACGACGCGGTCCACCGTCCGCGCGCCCTCCGCGACAACGAGCGCGCGCTCTTGCTGCGGCTCTTCCCCGAGCGGTTCGTGAGCAAGCTCGTGATCCACCCCGAGGACAGCTGGATGCGCAAGCTGTCGGCCCACGGCGGGTTCACCATCGCCGAGTCGATCTACCTGCCGGAGGCGCGCAACCAGTGGCAGGCCCACGAGGCGCTGCACACGCTGCAGTACTGGCAGACCCCGGGAGGTGCGGCGGCGTTCCTGGGCCGGTACTTCGGCCAATACCTGGGCTACCGGATCACGGGCAACGACCACAACGCCGCGTACCACAAGCTCGACGCGGAGCACGAGGCGCACGCGCTGTTCAGTCCTCCAGGCTGAAGGGGGGGATTCCCTGCACCCGGCGCGGGGCCTGCGCATGGTCAGGGGAGCGGGCGCTTGGCGGTCGGGGCGGGGCAGCGGCGCCGACCCACGGGATGGCGACAGGCCCCGGGCGCGGAGGGATCGGCCGCATTCGGGGAGCGCCCCTTCCGCCTGCGTGAGGCGAGCGGCCACGAGGCGCGCCCGGCGCCACGTGTGCAGCGACTCGCCGAGCGCGAGGGCTGCCCGGCCGTGGGGCTGCGGCGGCCCGCCGAGCGGCCGCCGCCCAGGACGATCTCGCACGCGCGCGTGACATCTCGCGACCACCGGTGGAGGGTGGGGACACTCGCTCGGCGGCGGTGGCCGCGTCGGTGGACGGACCCGCCGGTCGGCGAGTCCCGGCAGGCCCAGGGGTGGGCGTGCAGTCGCTCGGCGAGTCTCGACATGTCTGGCGGTGGGGCTGCGGCGGCTCGCCGAGGGATGTTCGGGCCTCCGGGGTTCGCGGAATCCGTGCCGGTTTCGGCAAGTGGTGGTGATTCGCGGCGTCGGCGGGGGTTCGTGGGCGGGAACGTTGGCGGCCTGGGGGAGGCGTCCGCACTTCGACGACCGTGGGATGAACCGCAACGAGACCGACGGCACGGACTTGGGGGAAGACGACGGGTGGAAGAAGTGCGGCACCGAGCAGACGGCGCCGCGGCTGACAACGACGAGGCGTGCTTCCTCTTCGTGCGCTGACCGCGTAGACATGCGCGCATGTCGGAGCTGGTCCTGCACTTGATGGTACCGCTTGCGGGGCCGGCGGTTTGCATCGTCCGTCGCGTATGCAGATCGATTAGGCTTGGGGCATGTCCGAGCCCGACCCTCACCAGCCGCTGACCCTGGCCGACGCGGCGAGGCTCGACCCGGACGATCGCGGTGGCGAGGTCGTCGATGGGCGGTGGGTGCCGGTGACGCGCGGAACCTGGCGTCACGGCGAGATCGTGGCCAACCTGGTGGTCGCGCTCAAGCTGTGGACGCGAGAGAATCCTGGCTGGAGCGTCGCGACGGCGGACCCCGGGGTTCGACTGGGGGAGGCGCCGGCGCAGCTGCGGGGACCCGATGTCGGGGTGGCTCCACAGGACCGACGGCCTGAAGGCGAGGGCGAAGAGGGCTGGCTCCTCGGTGCGCCCACGGTGGCCGTCGAGGTGGTGGGCGACCGGCAGTCGCCGGCGTCGCTGGTCCAGAAGGCCCTCGAGTACATCGACGCGGGGGCACAGTTGGTGTGGGTGGTCGACCCTCGCGCGCAGCAAGTCATCGTGTACCGACCGGGGAACCGCGTGGACCTGGTCGCAACTGGGGGCGCCCTGTCCGGTGAAGACGTGCTGCCGGGGTTCACCTGTCCCTTGACCGAGGTCTTCGCGCGGTAGCGCTGATGGCTCCCCTCGCCACAACTATCGCTCGATAGGGAGGGAGGCAGTCTTTCCAACGCCGGTCCGGGAAGCAGCTTGCGACGCCGCTCCCTTGGCGCGGCCTCGTTCAGCGACCTCCCGGGACGAGGGCGGCGCGGACCGAGGATCGTGTCCGCCGATGCTCGGCCTTCCGTGGTTCGACGCCCTCACCGCCATGGCCGCCAGGCGCACGTGTGCGCTCGAACGTTCTTGTTCGAACGCCGATGGAGCCAGTTCTGTGGACGATCAGGGGCTCAGCTGCGGTGGTCCCCTCGCGGCCTCCCCTCTGAACGGTTGGTGGATCAACGGCACCGACGTCGCCCAGACGCGCTACCTGGTCGTCGCCACAGAGGAGCGGGCTGGCGAGGTCTTCGTCGACGTGGCCTTCACGCCGCTACACCCCACGGCCGATCCGGACATCGGCGGGCGAAGGTTCGTCCGCGTGAACGTTGGGCGCCCGATCTCCTGACATCGGCGGGCGAAGGTTCGCCTGCGTGAACGTTGGCGGCCTGATCTCCGGACATCGGCGGGCGAAGGTTCGTCCGCGTGAACGTTGGCGGCCTGATCTCCGGACATCGTCCCGCGAAGGTTCGTCCGCGTGAACGTTGGCGGCCTGATCTTCGGACATCGGCCCGCGAAGGTTCGCTCCGGACATCGGCCGGCGAAGGTTCGTCCGCGTGAACGTTGGGCGCCCGATCTCCGGACATCAGCCGGCGACGGATCGCCCGCGTGAACGTTGGCGGCCTGAACTCCGACATCGGCGGTTGGAGGCCCGCCCGCGGGAACGTCTCCGCGTCGGAGCCCCGCGCCCGCCCCCCGGCCCGTCGCCTACTCCACCACGCAGTTCTCGGCTTCGGCCGGAGGCTCCTCGCAGGCCTCCAGCTCGGCTTCCGTCGCCTCGTCGCCCACCACCGCGCAGATCGGCACGATCAGCTGCGGATACGTCTCGGCGTTCGACGACAGGTACAGCGCCACCTGGTGCACGCCGTCGCGGGCCGGCGCGAACGTGCCCGTGATGAATCCCTGCAGCGCCCCCGACAGCGACGTCTCGTCCGGGCCCGCGAGCTCGAACGCGCAGTCGTCGTCGCCCCGCAGCCCGAACGGCTCGATCTCCAGCACGCCCCCGCCCTGGTTCGCCAGCTGCAGGCTGAAGTCCCGGGTCTCCCCCGTCCGCACCACGCCCAGCTCGATCGGCGACCGATCAATCCAGATCTCCGGCGGCTCCTCCGCACACCCAATCAGCGCCACCGCCCCCATCCATGCACGCATACCGCTACCTCCTCGGTCGCTCGCGGTCGTCGTCGTCGTCGACCGACGCCGTCGCCGGCGCCACGTCGAGCCAGAACCCCCCGGCCGCCTCGCTCGTCGCGAGGTGCCGGCGCCACGCAGCCCACGCCGCGTCCGCCTGATCCTCGGCCCGCGCAGTGGCCTGCTCGACCTCCCGCGTGAGCTCCGCTAGACGCTCCCGCTGCCGCGCCGCCTCCGCCCGCAACGGCGGCAGCTTGTACACGCCCAGATCCCCAGCCATCGTGATCTCTGCCCGCACGAGGCGCGCCCGCGCCTCCGCGTGGTCGAGCCGCGCCCGCGCCCGTCGCAGCTCCTGATCCGCGAGCGCGTCGCGGGCCTTGCCAAGCGCCTGCCACGGGCCCAGGTCTCCGCTCGCCGCCCGCACGCGCGCGACCAACGCCTCGTGATTCGCCCGCTGCGCCCCCCGCGCCCGCTGCGCGTCGTCGATGCGGGCCTGCGCGATCGCGACCTCGTCCTCCGCGTCCACCAGCCAACTCCGCTGGTCGTCCGACAGCCGCGGATCCTGCAGCGACAGCGGCTTGATGCGCGCGGTGCGCGCGCAGCCGGCCAGCAGGGCCACCACGATCCCGGCGAGCAGCCACCGCTCAACCATCCTCGTCCTCCGCATCGAGCAGCTCCACCGACAGCCCGAGCTCGGGCAGCAGCGCCTCGAGCGCCCGCGTGGCGGGCGCGTGACCCGCCTCGTGGGCCCGGCCCCAGACGGCCGCCGCCGCAGGGAGGTCGCCCAGCGCCCGGTGCGCCTCGCCGAGCGCCAGCAGATCCTCGCTCTGCCCGGCCTCCGCCACCGCGGTCCCGAGCGCCATGCGC